>JBKQHM010000317.1:0-21675 GCA_052148775.1 Isosphaeraceae bacterium
GTCCCATCCGGTCCATGTTCGCTTTTGGTGTGCGCTAGCCCTGACTACCGACTACCGACTACCGACTACCGACTACCGACTACCGACTACCGACTACCGACTACCGACTACTGACTACTGACCAAGAGGCCCGCCGTCGCTCCAATCGCGCGACGACATCGGGATGCCCGGCGGCGAGATTGGTCATCTCCGAGGGATCATCGCGGAGGTTGACCAGAAAGGCCCCGCCGATCTTCTCGCCCGGAGCGCGTCGGGTCGTGTCGAGGACGTCGTGGAGGAGCTTCCAGTCGCCTTCGCGCACGGCCCAGCTCGATTCGAACTGCCAGTGCAAGACATCGTGGGGAGTGGGCGCATCGGCCGATCGGATCACCGGGACCAGGCTCTTGCCGTCGATCGGGACCTTGGGCATCGCGGCGCCGCACAGCTCGGCGATGGTCGGCAGCCAGTCGCATCCGTGGCCGACCTGTGAGCGGACCTCGCCTTGCGGGATGTGTCCGGGCCAACTGACGATCGCCGGCACGCGGATGCCGCCTTCGAAGAGGCTGAACTTGGCCCCGCGATACGGACCCGCGCTGCCGCCGCCAGAGTGGGCGCGCTCCTCGGTCGAGTGGCCGTGGTCGGACTGGACGATCACGATCGTCCGCTCGCGCAAGTTGAGTGCATCCAGCTCGGCGATCAGCCGGCCGATCCGCTCGTCCATCGTCGAGAGGAACGCGGCGTACAGGTTGCGAGGGTACTTGAGCCCGGCGTAACGCTCGAGCCATTTCGGGTCGCCCTGATAGGGATAGTGGGGCTCATTGATCGCGAAATAGAGGAAGAACGGCCGATCCTTGTTCTGTCGGAGGAACCGGGCGCCTTCCTCGACCATCAAATCACCGAAGAAGCGGCCGGGTGCCTGGACCTCGCGGCCATCACGCTGGAGGTCGTGCCGGTTCGGTCCACCCCAGTAGAAGAAGTGGGAATAGTTGTCGATGCAGCCCCCCATGTGGCCGAACGAGCTGTCGAAGCCCTGGGCCAGGGGCATGGTCTCGGTCGAGTAGCCGAGGTGCCACTTGCCGACGTGCCCCGTGGCGTATCCGGTCGCCTTGAGCATCTCGGCGATGGTGACTTCCCCGGCCGGCATGCCGGCCTTACCCGCCTCCGAGGGGGCATTGCTGGGCATCCCCGCGCGGACCGGGTGCCGGCCGGTGAGCAGCCCGGCGCGCGACGGCGAGCACACCGGCGCCGCCGCATAAAACTGCGAGAACCGGACCCCGCGCCGCGCCAGTGCGTCGAGGTGCGGCGTCTCGAGATCCGACGCCCCGGCGATATGCAGGTCGGCTGTCCCCTGATCGTCGGTCAGGATCACGATCACGTTGGGCCGGAGCGGCTCGGCGGCCGTCGCGGCCGATGCCAGGCCAGCCAGGATGATCAGGTCTCGCAAGCGAATCGTCACGATTCGGAATGGGAAATTCGGGATTTGGTATCTCAACGCTACCGGCCCTCCCTGCCGAAATGATGGTCGGCGAAATCCATGAAGGCGATCCAGTCATCGGCGGTGACGTCGTGCTTGCCGGGCCGGATGCGGTAGCCGATGGTGCTCTTGACCAGGCTGTTGACGGCCGGCCTGGGCATCTCGGTGACGGCCAGGCCGTCGGTCCCGAGCAGTCGGTAAACGGGGTCGGCGGCGCGCGCGGACAGGAATTCGCCCTTCGGGTCGGCCCAGAGGTCCTCCTCCGCCGAGCACACCAGCACGGGCCGAGGCGCGATCAGGGCGATCAGCTCGTGCTGGTCGACTGGCATTCGGTCCTCATGGTTGCTGTACTTGTGGAAGTTCGCGCAGAACCAGTGGGGAAACGACTTGTTCAAGTGTGCGGCGGTCTCACCGAAGTTGCGTCGGGAGAGTGCCGCACCGCCGGCTCCCGAGTCGTTCGAGATCACGATGGCAAACCGCGGGTCCGACGCCCCGGCCCACAGCGACGTCTTGCCCAATCGCGAATGGCCCATGAGGACGACTTTCTTCGCGTCGATCTCGGGCATTGTCTCGAGGTCGTCGAGGGCCCGGCTCAGCCCCCAGGCCCAGGCCCCGATCGAGCCCCACTCGCCATCGGCGGGTCGCGTCTGGCCGGATCGATAGAAGAGCGGATGGACCCCGTTCTGGAACCCGTCGTCGAAGTCGGGGTCGATATCGCCGTAATAAGCCGTCGCCACGGCGTATCCGCGCGCGATGATCGTCTCGACCGGCCATCGCGACGACGCGGAACCTCGGGTCGCCTCGGTGGCTCGGTGGTCCTTGATCCCCTGCTGGGGGTCGTTCCGCACCCACTGTTGGGACAGCGTGATCCCCGGGTCGCGGTGGATCGTGTGGTTGCCGCCGAAGTTCAGGCCCAGAAACGCCGGCACGCGGTGCCCCGGCCCGGCCGACTTGGGCAGATAGATCAGCAGGTCCATCCGCGGGCCGTTCGGCTGGTCCGAGAAGGCGATCGTGACCTCGCGGCGGACGGCCGTCCCACCCAGGGCCTCCCGGTCCTCCGAATGCACCTGAAAAGTCGGCTTGATCGGCCTCGGGGTCTCCGGCACGGCGCCGTAGACCTCCGCCTGGAACATCCGCAACAGCTCCGGACGCCTCTCCTTGAGCCACATCTCGCGCGTCGTGACCTTCCGACCGTCGGCCATGACGAGCGGGTCGGGCAAGGTATATGGCTTCACCTTGGCCTCGTCGGAATTGGAGTCCGGGCGTTGCGCCAGGGCGCTCGGGCCGATCGAGCCCAGGAGGATGCTCAGGCCGGCGATCATGAGGGATTTGCGTGCGAAATCGGTTCCTTGGCGTGGATGCGGCATGCGGATCATCGAGGTTTGTCCTTGAGTAGGCCGTGACGCTCCGATTCGGAGATCGTCTGCCCTCGATGGGGACGGACGACCATCACGGGGGAGGCAAACGGCATTGGGAAGACACGTACTCTCCAGATCGAATCGATGCCCATGATAGCCGATCCGACTGCCGGGGCCACCTGCGGCCGACGGATCTCGTCGCATTCGCCTTGAGATGAGCTTGGGTGCAGTCGTCCTCTCCTGGTAGGATTGGTCGACGGGGCCTGAACACCGTGGGGAGAGGACCCCGACTGGACGAACCGGAAGGGGAAGGAAGCGACCATGTCCACGATCGCATCGCCGCCACCTATGGCATCGCCATCGCTGCCGTTCCTGCCCATCCGCACCGGCCAGCGCATCGTCTTCCGGGGCGTGAGCCGCGACGCCTACGAATCACTGTCCAGGGCGATGAGTGAGGGCGATCACATCCGCCTGGCCTACGACGGGAAGGACCTGGAGATCATGGTCACCAGCCATCTCCACGAGAATTGGAAGGAATTGCTCGCCAGAATTGTGAATGCGGTGACGATGTGGCGGCGCATCGCCTACGTGAGCAATGGCGAGGCGACGTGGGAAACGACGGTCCGAGGGCTCCAGGCCGATCTGTCCTACTACTTCGATCCCGAGAAGATCCGGACGGCCCGGGAGGCCCTCGCGCGCGAATCGATGGTCCAGGCCGACTATCCCAATCCCGACCTGGCGATCGAGATCGACATGTCCGGGCCCAGGATCGACCGCCCGGCCATCTATGCCGACCTCGGCGTCGCCGAGGTCTGGCGGTTGGGCCGCAAGGGGTTCGTCATCGAGCAGCTCCAGGCGGATGGGTCTTATGCCCCGGTCGAGGAGAGCCGGTTCCTGGGGATCCGAGCCGATGTCATCCTGGAATGGCTCTCTGCCGATGACCGATTCGACGAGCCGGCCTGGAACCTTCGCCTGAACCAATGGGCGATGGGCCTGGGGCCGCGGCCCTGATCGATCGGCGGCCCACGGCCCCAGCCGGTCCTGACCCTCGATCCGATCGTTAAGCGCCCCGACAGCGCACAGATTGGCCATCGGCGGGGAAAAAGTTCGATCCAGCTCGCGGGTCGATGCAGTACTCTGTTCGGGACCGAAACGATTCCGATCGGAGAGACTCAAATGGATCGACTGCGCTGCGCCGACCTGTCGCGAGACCTCGCGGCCTTGTTCGCCGTCGGCACCCTGGCCGACCTCGGCGACGGCCAGCTCCTGGACCGATTCCTCTCCCAACGCGACGAGCCCGCCTTCGCGGAGCTGATCGCCCGCCACGGCCCGAGGGTGCTCGCGATCTGCCGCCGGTCGCTCGACGATCCCCACGACATCGAGGACGCCTTCCAGGCCACGTTCCTCGTCCTGGCGCGCAAGGCCCGCTCGCTCCGGGATCGCGACGCCCTCTCGAGCTGGCTCCACGGTGTTGCCCTGCGCGTCGCCCGACGCGCCCGGAAGGACGCCCTTCGGCGACACCTCCGCGAATGACCCATGACCGTCGAACCCGCTTCCCCGGCCCCGGCCCACCACGAGTGCCTCGGGCGCGAGGTCTCCGCCATCGTCGAGGAGGAGGTCGGCCGATTGCCGCGCGATCAGCAAGTCGCCGTCATCCGCTGCCTGCTCGAAGGCCGCACGCACGAATCGGCCGCGCGCGAGCTCGGCTGGCCGCTCGGGACGGTCAAGAGCCGCATCGCCGCCGCCCGCCAGACGCTCACCCGTCGCCTCGCCCGACGCGGCCTCACCCCTTCCGGCATCGCCGCCATCCCCCGCATCGGCGAGCCGTCGAGCCGGATCTCGGCCCATCTCGTCCGGCTCACCGCGCAAGCCGCCGCCCGGTCGCTGGCGAACCCTTCACCCCTCGCGGCCACGATGCCCGCCTCCGTCGCCGGCCTGGTCCGGGGCGTCGCGAGGCTGATGCTGATCGCCCGCATCCGGGCCGCGGCCCTGCTCGCGGTGACGCTCACCTCACTGGCCTGGGCCGCTCCGGCCCTGCTGGGTGCCCGTCCCGGCGGCTCGGCGGGACAGACCCCGGCCCGGCCCGACACCCCGGCGCCAGCCGTCAAGCCGCCGAGGACCGATCGATACGGCGACCCCCTGCCCCCCGGCGCCGTCATGCGGCTCGGCTCCGTCCGCTTCCGGCACGATCGGATCGTCAACCACATCGCCTATACCCCCGACGGCCGGCTGCTCGTAACCGACGACCGGGGCCGCTTCTTCCAGACCTGGGACGCGGAGACGGGCCTGAAGATCCGTCGGATCGACTCGGGACCCCGGACGCCCATCAGGATTCCGTCCAGTCGATCGCGTTCATCGACGCGGGGAAGACGCTCGTCTCCAGCAGCAGGGATCAGACCGTCCGCCTCTGGGACATCGCCACGGGACGACCGTCGAAAGTGTTCCGCCACGACGGCAGCTCGCGGTTGATCGCCGCGCGCGCCGATGGCTCGCTCCTCGCCGGGGGCCTGGTCTCCCGCATCGACCCCGCCGCCGGGATGATCTCCACGACCGAGGCCCGCATCTGGGACCTCTCGACCGGCGCGGCGCTCCATACCTGGTCGATCGCCGACGAGGAAAATCCTGAATTCTTAGATATCTGGATCAGCCGTATCGACTCCCGCGCGATCGCCACGTTCAAGGACGGTTCGCTCCGGATCTGGGACCTCGCGACCGGCGCCGAGCGCCCCGTGATCCGGCCCAAGCTGCCCAAGGTAGCCGACCACGGCCTCGTCCACGAATTCGAGGTTGACCAGTCGTTATTCGCACCCGACGGCCGGTCGGCGGCCTTGACGAACCTGGAGGGCACGATCGTCGTCATCGACGTCCCCGGCGGCGGCGTCCGTTTCAAGACGTCCGCGATGATCCGCGATCCGAACTCCCAGCGCCACATCTCCCTGCGCACCTCGGTGGAGTTCGCGCCCGACGGCCAGAGCTTCGCATTCGTCAGGCAGGTCTACAAGGAGATCGAGGTCCCCGGGGGAGAAAACCGCTTCGAATGGCCTCGCGAGAGCACGATCGTCTGGCTCGACGGCCGGACGGGAACCCCGCGCCGTGAGATCCTGATCCCGGAATCCAACGTGGGTGTCCTGGGGTTCGCCCCGGACGGCCGGTCACTCGCCGTCGCCACCCGGTCCCACGATCAAGGATCGATCATTCGCATCATCCGGCTCGGGGATAAGAAGGAAGTCCAGACGACCGAGACCCGGAGCCCCCGGATCACGGCGTTTGCTTTCACCCCCGATGGAAGGCGTATCGCTGCCGGTCTGCTCGATACGTCCATCGTGCTCTGGGACGTCCGGCGGCCGGACTGAGGGCGGGTACGAGGAGACGCGACGGGGTTAAAGCATTCATGATAGCCGAAAAACCATTACTCAGACAGAGCCTAGAGCCGTGCCGCGCCTTCGGCTCACTGAGCTGTTTCGGACCAGGTTTTCCGCCTGCAATCGCGCGGGCAAAGGAGTCGGGAACGGCGGAAAGTTGGGGGCAATCACCGTCTTCAGAACAGGCTGGATCAGCCGTTCGGGCTCCATCAGCGGGGTCAAGTATTAACCCGTGGCACGATTTGATGCCGTCGAAGAAACACCACTCTTCGTCATCGGCCGCACCACTCATTTCGTAGTTCCAATCTCGGCTCGTTTAGTTCCTCACACGTTCAAGGAGCAATAGGCTCAGGTGAATCCTTCAGGAGCCCTCGCGCCTCGAGGATCTTCCTGGTCTTCCTTTCCAGAACGACCTCTGATGGACGATCCTCCCATCGGAGCTCTGCCTCGTTGCTTCCCCAAACTTCGTTCATGAGATTAAACCCACGTTGGTAATCGCTCATCGCCCTCTGGTATTCGGACTTCGCCTCCGAGGGCCGGCCTCGAAGCACGAGGTTGATTGCACGACTGAGCAGCAGGAACGTTGAAGGCTCCGGGCTCGACCATGGCGAAAATGACGAAGGTTTGGCCTTGGCCGCTTCATCGAACAGCTTTGCCGCAGCTTCAAGGTTGCCGGCGTAGCTAGAGACGGCGCCTCGTGTGGTGAGGAATGGATTGTTCTTCGGGCCAGCCTTGAGTGCTCGATCGGCAAGCCCAGAGAGCACATCTCGATCAACTCCCGAGGAGGCGTCGAGCGAGCAGACCCGGGCGACTCGTTCCGCAAGGACCGGGTCGTTCGTTCGTCCGAAGCGATCCATGAGCTCGGCACAAGCATCTCGATAGGCACTCTGATTGTTGGCGGCAAGCCAGGCAGCGGCTTGCGCGATAGCAGGACCTGGCGGGGCTCCATGGAATGTGGCCGCTTTACCAAATGCTGATGCGGCCTCCGACCACTTCGACATCTCACCGAAAGCCCGGCCCTGGCGCAAGAACAGGTCGAGCTGTCCCCCGAAGAGATCGATGATCTCACCAAGGTCGAACGAAGCCATGGGCCAGTCCTTCGCTACGAATTCAGCGTCGGCCTGATGCTCGAGCCACTTGCGGATGGGACCCTCCGCAAGTGGCCGGGCAAGGCGGAGGTCTTTGCGGGCTCGGTCGAACAATCCGCGACGGGCGAGCGCGCGTGCGCGACGGACGAGCAGGTCCCAGCCATCTGGCCGCTTCTCGATCAGCGGATCGATGTGGGCCACGACGGCCTCCCATCGCCCGTAGAGCTCGGACTCATGGGCCTGCCGCTCGTGCCATCGGATCACTTCCTGGTCCGACGGCCTGAACCGCCAAGGGTACTTCTCCGCGAGCTCTCGGTGGATCTCGGCGATGCCGGGGGCGCTCGGAGTAGAGAGCCCACCTTGATCATCGAGCACATGTGAGCTGAGCACTTCCGCGAGGTCCCCTAGGCTGGACGTAGTGACTCTGTCATCCGGCTTCAGTTCGACAACGAAGATTTCGAGCTGCCTCCCGATCCCCGAGTGTTGCGGAATTCTCCATCCGTCGTAGCCTCGTGACGTACCGGGGTTGAGCTCGGGCCTCCAACAGAGCGGCGACATCATAGGCTCGCCGTAAGTGAGATCCCAGACCCGTGCGAGCCCGTCTACGCCAGCCGTCACCAGACGCCGATTGTCGGGGCTGAAATCGGCGTGTAGCGGCGATCCTCCTTGCAAGAGCAATGGTCCGACGTTCTCGCCCTTGTCGATGTTCCAAAGGCTTACGTAATCATAGCCACGGAGCACTGCACTCCGACCGTCGCGGCTTATTGTGGCGTGCCAGGACTCGCGTAACCATTCTTGCTTCACCCAGGGAGGCGGCAGGGCAAGAGACGGAAATGCTGCCCCGATCTGTGGGTTGATCACAAGGTTCAAACTGCCGCTGACAACAATCGTCCCGTCGCTCTCCCGGAACACAGCCCCCGCTGGCGGCAGCCCGCGGTATGGAGCGGCAATCATCGGTGTTATCGGCTCCCCAGCGCGCGTGTCCCAGACCCGGACCGAGCGGTCGTCTCCGATCAGCATCAAGCGATGACCGTCAGCGCTAAAGCGGCCGATCTGAATGCCGGGCCATTGGAACAGAGCGGGGGTCACCGGCACTCCGCTGGACGCATCCCAGACCCGAGCGGCTGTCCCTGAGATCGTCAGCAGGCGACTACCGTCCGGGCTGAACTCGACGATCGGCTCGTTGAGTCGATTCCAATCTCCGCCTTCCACCATCAGGTTGGTATTGCGGTCGAGAGTTGGAAACATGGTGTAGGCGTCTCTGTCCCGGAAAACGACACCGGTATCAACGCCGAACCTCGCTGTCGCTGTCGCAAGTTCTCCGGGTAGCGTGATCTGACGATATCCCTGCGCCATATCCCAAATCCTCACTCGGCGCGCCCGGCTTCCCGATAACGAGACCGTGGCAAGTTTAAGCCCGCTAGGAGAGAATACGGCGTTGGTGATCGGCCCTTTGTCAACGAGCCGTTGCTCGGTAGCGAGGGACGCG
This sequence comes from Isosphaeraceae bacterium, assembly GCA_052148775.1. Lineage (GTDB taxonomy): Bacteria > Planctomycetota > Planctomycetia > Isosphaerales > Isosphaeraceae > CAVZRC01. Next base: position 8,751 of record JBKQHM010000317.1, read on the forward strand.
GGCTTGCCGGGTTCGAGCCTCCAGATCCTTATCCTTCCGCCTCCATCATCTCCTCCGAAGAGGGCGATCTTCGTCCCATCCGGGCTGATCGCGTAACCGAATAAAGGAACGTCCAGCGCCAGCCACCCGCTCAATGCACGTCCTCGACCAGTCTCCCAGGCGCGGACACGGGTGGGTTTCAGCGGTTCCTTGGGCGTACGTGCCCCGGGCCCAGTCGTCCTCGAGGCACTGGGGGCCGGGCCTGACGGAAGCACGACCGAAGATGGCAGGGGAGTGCCTGTGGGTTGGGTTGCCGATTTCGTGTCGCCAACCGGCGCTGATGTTACCTCGGGAGACACAGTCCTGTTGCCCTGCGGCTGGGAGGTCGTCGGTGACTTGACTGGCGAAGGCACAGTAGACGCGGGTGCTGCCGGGGGCGTTTTGCCCATCTCGGAGTCGAAGGGCCTTTCAGGTCTTGGAAGCGTGAATCCGTCGGGATCGAAGGGGCTCACCCGCTCGGTGGGCGCGTCAGCATTCAACAGGAACCGGCCGTTGGAACTGAGTGCGATGACCCAGCCCACCCCTTCCTTGGTCCCTTCGAGGTCGATCCGCTTGCCGGTTGTTGCATCCAACAATCGCAGGTCGATTTTTCCCTCGAGCAGGTCGTTGGCGACGAGTACAACGCGTCCTTCTTGGCCAAGGAAGGCTGCTCTGGAAGAAATGCTCGCGTATCGATGCATGCCTGATTTGGGAAGGGAGGCCTTGATCTCGGGACCCTCCAGGACCACCGGATCCGACAGGGGCTGCCCCGAGTCGTTCTCCCAGGTTCGAGCTTCGATGGCGGGTGCCTGACCATTGCGGCCGTCGCGGTAGGTGATCGATAGGAGACGGCGGCCATCGTGGCTGATCGCCGTCGTGAGTAGCCTTGCGAGGCCAAGTCCGACAGTTGCGTGCACCTCCATGGCGAAGGGTACCGCGTTTTCTCGCCCACCCGAGAAAAACGAGTCCCTAATGAGATCCCAGACTCGTACCTTGAGCTCGGAATTATTGGGGTCGGTCCGGCTCACCGTGTAAAGACTGGTCTCCTGCGGGCTGAACTGAGCCAACCAGACAGGACCGGGGTGACTCGCCAGACAGTACGGGACATAGGTGGTGTTCGAGGGGCCGGACTTCCAGATCCAGGCCATGCCATCCTGGCAAGCGGCCGCGACCAAGCCGTCGGGCCCGAATGCGGCGTGGTAAACTTCACTGTCGTGGGAAAGGGTGGCGATCGGCTGTCCGGTCTTGCCCGTCGCATCCCAGACGCGAACTTTGCCGTCGGAACCTGCAGTGAGGACACGGGTCCCTGCATTGTCGAATTCGGCGTAATTGACCGTGCCCTCGTGCCGAAGCGGCGGTGTCAACGGTCTCCCGTCCCTGGCGTCCCAGACGCGCGCCTCGCATTCGCTCGCGCCCGCACGACAAATCGTCAAGATCCGCTCGCTGCTCGCCCCGAAGGCTGCACGGATGACTGCGCCGCCGTGGCTGAGTTGCCAGGGAGCCGGTTCTCCGGTCTCTGCATCCCAGACACGCACCAAATTGTCATCTCCGCATGTGACGACTTGTCGTCCATTCTGACTGAACGAGGCGAACCGCGCGGGCGCGGCGAGCTCATGCGTCGGCGATGCGGCGCCGCCTCCATCGACCGACCAGATCCGGGCCCGACCGCCGAGGACCGACTCACCGATTGTCACGACGCGGCGGCCGTCAGGACTGAACTCGGTGCGAATGACTCGTTCCGGCCAGGCTCGGTCGATTGGGGACCGCTTGTCACGACCTTGATGCAGCCAGGTGTGCTCGAGGCGTGGCGAGGCGCCGAGCAGCGCCGTCAGGCGCTCTCGTTGCGCCTTGCTACCCGGCCCGTCGGACTCCTCGAGGCGAAGGGCCCGAACAAACCAGGGCATCGCACCCAACAGATCGCGCTCGTCCATAAGCTGGAGGCCTTGGGCCACGGCGGAGCGAATATTCTGATCCCGGTCCCGATTAGCAGCTCGCTGTAGTCGCTCCTTGTATTGGTCAAATTCGGCGAGGAGAGTTCGATGGAGATTGGGGTTATACCTCTCCAATAGGTTAAGTTGATCGTCGATTTGGCGTAATCGTACGTGGTCATCGAGGCTATCCACCTTGCCGATGAGAGATCTGACGAACGTCGCGAGCTTCTTGCCATAGAGTTCGTTCGCTTGGCGTGCCAGTTCCGGGGCAAGATGGTCCAACTCCGTGATCTCCCGAGAGATCGCTATGAACTGCGAGGGATCTCCATCATATTCTCTGATGTTCGAAGTGATCCGATGCTGGAGATCAATCCTGAGATTGGTCTGGTGGAACCAGGCTGTCACCACCGTTGCCACGACGATCGCGATCCCGCCGAGATAGCCGACGAGGCGAACGCCTGCCCACTTTTCGTCTCGAGCCCTCTGGGAGCTCCGGAGCAGATCCCGCTCCACGTCGTCCAGGATCTCTTCGTTGACCTTGGCCCATGCCTCGGCCTCCGCCAGTCCTCGGCCTCGAAGTAGGAGGGAATCGGGCCTCTTGGCCCGATCCCACTCCGTCGCGTGGAGTAGTGCCGGGTGGAGGTGCTGTTGGCGCCATTGGCGATTGCTCTCCTGGAGGGGCTCGATGAGACGGTCGTGCGCCAGTTCGTACCAGGTAGAGCCACGACGCTCTTCTGCCCGCACGAGGAATGCGTCGATGAGTTGCGTAATCGCTGGCTCGGGCAGGCCGCGGGTGTTGCCAGGCTCACGGAGGATCTGCCCGCGCCGACTTTGGTCGGTGAGAAGCTCTCGCTCGCACCACTCGCGGATCGTCCGCTCACTCACGTTTGTTTTTTTCACGATTTCGCGCATCGTGTCGGCGTAATAGCCGGCAAGTGCGGCGTCAACATCCCCCTCAGTGTCACCGAGTTGCGTCTCGTCGAGGTGCATGAAGTCGGCTTTCGAGCCGTAGCGGTTCCAAAGGCGGAGGCCCACGATTTGGAGATGCACCGGCTCCACATAGGGACCAAGGACGGCTTCGGGGGTGCCGTTGGGTCGCTGTACAATGATGCGGCGAAGGTCGTCCACCAGCCGACTCGTCGCCTTGGGGGTGACCGAGACATTACCTAGTCGGAACGTTCTCTCGAAGGCCTCGTGGGCGGACGGAGCATTGAGCAGATCGAGCCGGAAGCGACTCGCCATGCGACGGGGGATGCGGTTGAGGTAGGGCTCGAGAGCGGCAACGTACTCCTCGCGCATGACGAATAAAGCCCATCGGTCCAGCTCCCTCAGCGTGTCACCGAGCTGGACGAAGAAGGCGTCTTTCGCGGAGATGTCGGTTGGGTCGGTGGTGAGGATCTCCTCAAACTGGTCGAAGATTAGTACAAGGTTGGGAGTTCGTCCATCGTCCGTCGGGCTGAGGGTGTGTGCCCATTGTCTGAAGGCGGGTGCCAACTCGCCGTGGTGTGTCAGATGCTCAGGGGGAGCCTGTACCACGCCAGGCCGTGGACGTTCCAGGGACTCGAGTGCGCTTCGGACGAAGCGATTGAGCTGAGGCGTGGCGGGAGCCTTTGGGGATGTCGGTTGCCCTAGGCGAATGATGGGTAGGTCAAAGAACTCCTCCTCGCGGAGGAGTGGAATGAGGCCGGCCTGGATTAGCGACGTCTTTCCGGCGCCCGAGGGAGAGAACATCAGCACGATCCGCTCAGCGATCAAGAGATTGAAAAGCTTGGAAGCATCACGGTCGCGGCCGAAGAGAGGCTCACCATAGGTGAAGGGGAGAGGCCCGACGAAAGGGCAAGTGCGGTCAGTGGTCGCGTTCGGCATAGTCATGGTCGAGGCCCCTTGGAAGCGGCCGTGAAGTGGCGTGTGCGGTCCCAAAGCTCACGGCAAAAGTCGTCGACGTGCCCCCAGTAGATGTCGATCTTGATGTCGATCTCTGCCTCGTTAAAGTAGCGCTGAAGGTATCGGCGGGCACCGGCGGGATCGAGGTTTCTGCCGTCTTCAGGGTCGATCTGCGCGGCGACATGCCTGAATCTTTTCCTCCGCTCTCTGCCCCCCTGACCCATCAGGCTGCGCAAGAGGACGCGGAAGTCCCAGTCGTCAAGCCGGAAACCCAGGAAGAACAACGCGGAATCGACCAAGGCCCTGCGAACGATCGCTGGAATCCGTTCGTTGTTCCGAGTCAGACCGATCAGGTAGTCGAAGTAATCGTCCTCGGTGAGGACGAGCGAGTTGCAGTCTTCGAGTCGGCCGAAGAGGTAGAAGACGAGGGGGCGTTCCACCGTGGGGGAGAAGTCGGGGTCTCGGACGAATATCGAGTCTGAATGTTCGACTTCGTCGGTCCAGGGGCAGATGCCGATCTCAGGGCATTTCTCGGCCTCCAAGAGGGCGTCCATGAGGAGGCGATCGGGGTTAGCGGTCAGGTAGATCGGGAATGGGAGTTCGGCGAGGACTCTGTGGGGGTCGGTGGGTCTCTCGAGCCGCCGGTGGGCACCCGCAGCGGCGAGGAGATCGGCTGCCGAGCTACGGGCCGACTGGGCAACGAAATCGCGCCCGAGGTTGCGCGTCAGGGCCAGGATCAGCTCCTTCTCGAACCTGGACTCTAGGGCCTCCTGCTTGAGCGAGATGGAGAGGTATTGGGCAACGCGCGGCAGGTCTTCCTGCTCGTGAAGGGCGAGCGGAAACTGGTTCCAGTTGGCCCAGCGACGGGCGAAATCGCGTGTCGAGCCAACATAGGGCTCGAGCAAGCCGGAGCCGAGAACCGGCGTTGCCTTGGGACGGCGTGGTTCGAGATACTCCAGGAGGCCGGGCCAGAGGTCGAATTCCTGGTCGGCCCCTCGCGCGAATCCGGGCACGTACCAGATCCGGCCACTGGTCAGGCGGAGGAACAACACCGGACTCGCCACGTCGGGACGATCCTTCACGGCGAACCGCGCCGCGGCCATGGCCCGGTCGATCTGGCCGTCGCGGCAGAGCTCGCGGAAGAACACCAGCATGAACCGCTCGACGGTCTCCATCGACACCTTGCCCTGCATGGCGATGACCGCGGGGATACCCGCTTCGGCCAGCCGGGGCCCGAGCGCGACCAGCGCCTCGCCGTCGCAGGCCGTAGCCTCCATGTCGCCGCTCTGGCAGGATGCCAGCACGACCAGCCGGGGCGGGCGAGCCATCTCATTGAGGGAGAGCATGTCTCGCCCTGCCCGCCTGTCGGAGGTGCCTTCGGCATCCTCGAGCCAGAGAATCGGCTCGCCCTTGCTCAAGGCGCCATGGGCCACGAGGTAGAGGATGTCAAACTCCTCGCGGAGCCGGTCGACCATTTGCGAAAAGGTCCCGGGGCCGGTCACCTTGACGGGCAGGATCTCGCCCAAAGCGGCCCTGGCTCGCTCCCACTCGCCCTCGACGTCGACCTTAGCCATCTTGAATTGACCCAGGTCGGAGGGATTGGCGATCGCGACCAGAGCCCGGAGCGATTCCTGGCGCCGGAGCCGGACGGGGCGCCAGTCGTGGCTGCTCAGGTACCGGGAGAAGAGGACCCGCTCGCGGGTCGCCAGCGGCTTGCCCGTGCGGGGGTCGATGAGCAACTCCCACGGGAGCGCGTGCAACTCGGGCGCGGTCGGGCCGATGAACAGACGGACCCGTAGCACGGCGTCGACCGCCTCGGCGGCGGTGCAGGCCCGCTGGTAATGCTCCATGACGGCCGGGTCGGAGAAGAGTCGCTCGGCGAGGGCGAGTCCGATCGCCTCGGCGCCGTCCCATTCCGCGAGCCGGAGCTTCTCGAAGTCGAACGTCGTCGTGCCCCGGACCGGGGCCATGTCGGCGTCGTTGTCGGGAGACCGCGATCGCAGCTCGACCGAGTATCGGTTCGCATCCAGCCGGTAGAGGCCGATCTCCAGCTCTGCGGTCGGCGATGGAGGGGGCATATCGGTCGCTCAGCCTTTCTGGATCGGAACGCCGTCGCCTTCGCCGCCGACGCCCGTCGGGTCATCGATCTGATCATCTCACGAACGGAGATCCTTATCCAGCGGTGAGCGAAACCGAGTCCCGTGACCATCGCACGTGTGTCCGTGGTTCGGACGGGACGTATGTTCCCAACCTCGGGCGTCAGCCCGATCCGCGGGCCGATCGCACCGACGTACCAGGTTGGAGGTTCCCCGTCCGAACCACGGCCTCCCGATCGTGGTCACGAGGTACTGATCACCAAGGAGGGTCAGGACTACCCCAGCGCCACCTTGATGCCGTCGAGGACCCACGGGTTGGATTCATCGTCAGAATCAGCTATGTGCAGATTCATTTGGTATCCGAATTGGAATCAGGTCAACGGCCTCGTTGAGAGTTGGGGATACCTGTCCCTCTCGTACCCGGCCGGTCGGGCGGACCACCGAGGACGTCGAGCTCCTTGCGGTATTCCTGCCAGGTGTCGAGGTCGAGAGAACGCGCCGCACCGGACTCGTCCAGTTGTTTAGACGTGATCACGCGGACCCAGAGCTCCAACCGATCCAGCGATCCCTCGACGGCGACCGGGGTTTGCCAGAGTTGGGCGGTCTTATCCGAGCTCGCGACGGCGATCCAGCGGCCGTCGGGGCTGAAAGCCACCGCTTGGCCCGGCCCACCGAGGGAAAGAGGGGCGCCGATTGGTCTCTGGTTCTTTGCCAGCCAGAGCCGTGCGGTGCCGTTATAGCCCGAGGTCAGCACCATGGTGCCGTCGGGACTGAATGCGGTGCCGATGACCGACTCTCCGTGGTCCAGCGGCGATCCGATCGGCTTCCGGGTCGAAACATCCCACAGCCGCGCCGTCCGGTCGTTGCTGCCGGTCACAACGGTGCGCCCGTCGGGGCTGAACGCCACGGCATGGACCGGACCATCATGTTTCAGGGACGCTCGTTCGGTCCCTCCCGTCTCGAGGTCCCAGAGCCGCGCCATCCCGTCGGCACTTCCGGTCAGTGCGGAGCGCCCGTCCGGGCTGAACGCCACGGCGTTGACCAAGCTATCGTGTTTCAGGGGCGAAACCTTGGGCTGGCCATTGGCGAGGTCCCAGAGCCGCGCCGTTTGGTCGTCGCTTCCGGTCAGTGCGGAGCGCCCGTCGGGGCTGAACGCTACTGCGTTGACCGAAGCCTCGTGTATCAGCGGTGGCCCCTTCGGCTGGCTGGAGGCGAGGTCCCAGAGTCGCGCCGTCGGATCAGCACTTCCGGTCAGTGCCGTGTGACCATCCGGGCTGAAGGCGACCGCGTTGACTCGGCCATCGTGTTTCAACGGCAGCCCCTTGGGCTGGCCGGAGGCGAGGTCCCAGAGCCGCGCCGTCCGGTCGGTGCTTCCGGTCAGTACGGTGCGGCTGTTGGGGCTGAACGCCACGGCGGTGACCGGGCCCTCATGTTTCAGGGTCGGTCCCTTGGGTTGGCCGGAGGGTAGGTCCCACAGCCGTACCGTCCGGTCGGTGCTTCCGGTCAGCGCGGTACGGCCATCCGGGCTGAAGGCGACCGCGTTGACAAAGTGACCGTGTCTCAGGGGCGGACCCTTGGGTAGGCCAGTGGCGAGGTCCCACAGCCGTGCCGTTCGGTCGGCACTGCCGATCAATGCGGTGCGGCCGTCGGGGCTGAAGGCCACCGCGTAGATCAAGTCGTCATGTTCCAGTGTCGGTCCCATCGGCTGTCCAGTGGCGACGTCCCACAGCCGCGCCGTCTGGTCGTAACTACCGGTCAGCGCCCTCATCCCATCGGGGCTGAACGCCACGGCGGAGACCCAGTCACCGTGATTCAAAGAAGGCTCCTTAAGCTTGGCGGAAGCAACATCCCACAGCCGTGCCGCCCTGTCGCCGCTTCCAGTGAGCGCAGTGCGACCGTCGGGGCTGAACGCCACAGCCAGGACCGGGCCATCGTGTTTCAGAACCTTCCCTTTGGGACGGGCGGAGGTAAGGTCCCACAGCCGCGCCGTCTGGTCGTAGCTTCCGGTGAGTGCGGAGCGCCCGTCGGGGCTCAACGCCACGGCAACGACCCAGCGATCGTGTCTCAGGATCGGACCCTTGGGCAGTCCGGTGGCGACGTCCCACAGTCGGGCCGTCCGGTCGACACTTCCGGTCAATACCATCGTCCCGTCCTGGCTGAACGCCACGTCGATGACCGGGCCCCCATGATTCAGCAGCGGCCCCTTGGGTTGGCCGGAACCGACGTCCCACAGCCGCGCCGTCCGGTCGCCACTTCCGGTCAGTGCGGTGAGCCCGTCGGGGCTGAACGCCACCGCGTAGACCGATTCGCTCGATTTCTGGAACCAGCGGAGACTCGTCAGCTCAGCTCGCCAGGTCGCCAGTTCGTACCGCGCGAGGCGGTCGAGGGTGGGGTCGGGCGGCTTGAGTTCGTTAGACTGTTTGAGGCCGCGCATCAACCAGAGCAAGCCGTCATCCGCTCGGCCCTGCTGGCAGAAGGAAATCCCCCGATCAATGGTGAGCTCGGCGGCGAGTCGGTCAGCCCGCTGCCGCTCGGATTCAGCGACTCGCCAGAAATAGGCGATGACGGACAATGCCGCGACGAGCACAAGTCCCGCCGTCAAGCCGATCGTGGTCCATCGTTGCCGTCGCTCTCGGGCGATACGATCGGCCTCGCGACGCGCGATACAGGCCCCGATGTATCGCTCCTCGAGCGCACTGAGCGGAATCTCGGCCTTCTTCCGGAGCTCCTCCGCCACCACGAGCCGGGCGCCGCGGTGGTTCAAGAAGCTCTCATCGCCCTGCGATTTCTCCCACTCCCTTGCGTCCTCACCGATCTCCTGAAGCAGCTTCAGGTCGGCCCGGTCCTCGTTGACCCATTGCTTCAACCGCCACCAGTGGCCGATCAGGGCCTCGTGGATCACCTCGACCGATGGGCTGCGGTCGTCCCCGCGGGCCGTCGTGACGACCAGCCGATCGTTCGCCAGCTTGTTGACCAATCTGCGGATGCCCTCGAGATCGCCGTTCGCGGGGACCAGTTCTTCGAGCGGCACACGGCGCCGGGTGTCCCGCGGCGCCTCGCCGACGGCGGGGCCGTCGTCGAGCCGGACCAGGCGGAGGAAGACGTGCTTCACCAGGGCCTTGTCCGGGTTTCCGAGCGAATTGTAGACCTCCTCCGCCGTCCTGGCGACCGCGCCCTGAACCCGCCCGATCGCCTGGTACTCCTCGCCGCGCAGCCATCGGCCGTGTCGCCGTTTCCATAGCTCGCGGAGCGCGTGCTGCAAGAGCGGCATCGAGCCGGGCTCGCCATCGAGGTCGTCGAGGATCGTGCCGACCAGGCCCGTCTCGAACCGCAACCCGGCCTCCTTCGCCTGGTGCAGCATCGCCCCGCGGAGCTCCTCGAGCGTCATCGGCGGGATGAGCTCCTGGTGATCCTTGATCGCCTCGCGGAGTCCATCGTGCCGGGCGCAGGCGCCCCAGAAGTCCGCACGCATCGTGATGATCACGTGGGTACTCTTCGCCTTTTCGAGCAAGAGGTCGAAGAACTTGTCCCGCGCGTTGTCATCCTGGCAGAGCGTGAACGCCTCCTCGAACTGATCGACGACGATCGCGACGGGCCCGGGGCCGGCCTCGGCGAGCGCCTTGCCCAGTTGAGCCAGGGGGTCGCGTCCGGGGGTCATGAGCGCGGGCTTCCGGTCGCTCAGGCCCGGGATGACGCCCGCCAGGACCAGCGACGACTTGCCGCTCCCCGAATCCCCCAGCACGGCGAGGAAATGGTGTCTCCGGAGGCGCCCCAGCAGGGCCTTGACCCAGGCATCGCGGCCCGAGAAGAATCGCCGGTCATCTCCGGGATCATCGTGGGGATCGCCCGCCTCCCGCGGCCGGAACGGGTTGAACGCGGCCAGCCCCCGGAATGGGCAACGCGGATCGTAATCGGCTAGTTCCCTGCCGCGCGCAACGTCCTCGAAGCTCGACTCGAAAACCTCGCGGCACAGCTCGTCGAGGCCGGAGCGGGCCAGGCTGTCATCGCGCCGCCGGGCGGCCGCTGGTCGTTCGACCTCCTCGCCCTGGTCCCGATGAAGGATCTTCGCATACCGATCGAACACCGGCATGAGGATCGGCGCCCGATCGAGGAGCTCTCCCCGGATGGTCTCCAGGCCATGGGCGATCAGGGCATCGGTCAGCTTCGCACCCACCCCGACGCTCAGGAGCGGCTTGCCCGCCAGGCGGCTGAACAGCGCCGGCACCGGGACCCGGACGTCCGGCCGTCCCGCCAGCCCGGAGAAGGCCTGGACCAGGGCCAGGTCGGGCATCCCGTGCTGCGAGAGCCGTCGATAGAACTCCTTCGACACGGCGTTGGCCGTCTCGATCGAGATGCGCTCGGTCATCGCCACGACGGCCGGGATGCCCAGGTCGCGCACCAGGCGCTGGGCCAGGCCGCCAAGGCCCTCCTCCGCCTCCGGGCTCGCGCCGTCGCACGCGGACAGGAACACGAGATGGGGGAGGCCGTGTGCCCCATCGACCAGCCCGAGCCGCTCGATCAGCCGGCTCGCCCGCACAGCGTCGATCGCGTAATACGGCGCATCGGCCGTGGTCTCAAGCTCATGCTCCGACGGCTTCAAGAGGAAAAGGATCGGCTCGCCGTCTTTGGGTGCGTATCGGCCGTGGCAGATAATGTGGAGCAGCGTGCAGGATCCGCCGGAGACCACGTTGCAGAGGGTGTCGAGCGTGGGCGGTCCCTTCCACGGCTCGAGCGGCACCGCGGTCAGGGCGTCGGACGGGATCGACGCAAGCGAGGCGCGGACGCCCCGCACCGCCTCGTCGATATCGAAGGGCGAGAGCCTCCATCCCTCATCCCCGGGGGCGGAACGACCCTGGATCAGGATCGGGCTGGCAGCCACGACCAGGGCCCGGAGATCATCGCCGGTGATCGTCGCGTACCGCCTGGCCGTCACGCTCGGGAGGTGGATCGCGAACGGAGTCCGCTGGTTCAGGGCCATCGGAGTCCATCCGACGTCGAATGGTGCGGCCAGCCGCTCCCATCGGAGCGCCTTCCATTCCTCGGCCTCGATGTAGAGCAGGACGTGGAGGCAGTCCCCGACCCTGGCGAAGGCGCCCTGGAAGGCGTCGCGCACGCCATGGTGGAAGACGGATTCGCCCAGCACGATTCCATACGCGCCCGGCGACGCTTGCTCCAGGCGATCCCGGTCCAGTGCGAGGTCGACCTCAACGCGCGTTGGCAGAGCGGACCCCGGGGCCATCCACTCGGCGACGACCGGCCATCGCGTGACGGACGTTCCCTCGACCTTCCGATCGATCCCACGCTGGATCGTGATCTCGAACGTTTGCATGATTTCGACGCTCCACGTCGAGGCGACGATCCGTCGATCGGATGACATCTCGAATCAACGGCCTGCCCTCATCGCCGGTGATGACCAGGGATCAGGATAACCGGGCGGTCGAATCGGGCGAAAGTGAGGACGTCGAGAACAACGGTTCGCTCCCCACCCCGGGCCGACATGGCAGCCCGGCGCGCAAGACAGATTATTTTTTTCTTTCCGCATTTCTTTTTGTTGCAATGGTTTCGGGCGACAAGAGCCCGAAATCCGCGATAGGTGCATTAATGAAATTGCAAACCGGCGGCATTCTAATAATAGGGAATGCGTTCAATCGCTTTTGACAGGGGCCAGGGGCCATGACCAGCGACGCGTCAGGAATCCGATCGGGCGGGCGGATCATCACCGCGCACCCGGCGCGACCGCAGGGTCCGTGCCGCCCGCGTCCACACCGGTCCGACCCGATCGCCGACGCGAAGCTAACCCACTCCCGGCCCTGGAGATCGGAGAGGGCGACCCGCCGAAATGTGGCAACGGAGTGCAAACCAGCGCAACGATCCGCGAGCATCGCTCGATCAAGGCGTCGCCGCCGCGGTGCGGCGGGCCATCTGCTTCATCATCTCGCGCTGCGAGATCCCCATCCAGCAGTGGCCCTGCCCCGGACCGTAGGTGATCGAGCCCTCATAGGCGGGCCGGGCGCGGGACAGGAACTCGTCGAGATGGTGCACCGCGTTGTTGAGGAAGTAGTCGTCGGCCTCGCCGATCCAGATGTGGAGCTTCCCCTTCAGCCTGGGCCCGAGCTCGGCCCAACGCTCCTCGAGGATGCGGCGGAGGTCATAAGCCTTCCAGTGTTCCGCGGCCTTGCGGTCGATCTTGCCGGTCACGGGGTCCCAGAGGGGGACGGGCCGGCCGTCGGCGCCTCGCGGGCCGTAGGTGGCATTCCAGGCGCCCCACTGGCCGCCGGAGAGGGCCCACGAGTCGCACCGTCCCAGCACGTTCTCGATCCGGCACTCGTGCCGCATCGTGAAGCGGACCTCGCCCGAGACGTCGCGCGCCGCCGGCCGCTCGAAGCCATGTTGATTGATATAAGCGTTTTTATGTTCGTAGATATCGATCAGCTCGAAGCAGCGGAAGTCGACCGCGTCGGGGCAGAAGGACCAGGCGCCGTTGAAGAAGTTGGGGTAGAAGACCTGCAAGGCCAGGGCGACCCAGCCGCCGGTCGAGCCGCCGTCGAGCACGCGGGCCTCGCCCCGGCCGATGCCGCGGAAGACCTTCTCGATGTGGGGGATCAGCTCGCCGGTGACCGCCGCGCCGTAGGGGCCGTGGTTGGCCGAGTCGACCTGGTAAGGGTCGCCCAGCGGGCCCGCCCCGTCGAGGTGGATCAGGATCATCGGCGGCGTGTCGGCCGCCATCCAGTTCCGGCGGAATCCCGAGCGCTCGGACATCATGTCGTCGACCTCGGTGTACCGCCCGCCGTAGCCGCCGATGTGGACCCGCACCGGGTAGCGACGCTCGGAATCGCGGCTGTAGTCGCGCGGCAAGATCACGCTGGCCCGAAGATCGATCGGCCGGCCATGGAAGTCGCTCAGCAGCCGCGAATGTATCTTGATATATCGAACCAGATCTTGATCCGCGGGCAATGTCTCCTCGGGCACGGCTCGAGACAGCTCCAGGCTGATGGT
>JBKQHM010000318.1:0-20382 GCA_052148775.1 Isosphaeraceae bacterium
AAAGGGCGTCAAGGACGCCCACAAACAGATGCACAGGGTCCATCTCCGCGGTGGCACGATTCCACACGCCGTGATCGGACACTTCGGCGCGGCCAAGGTACTGCTGCTGCCGGCCAGCCCCGGCACGGGCGTCATCGCAGGGGGCGCCGTGAGGGCCGTCGTCGAGGCCGCCGGTGTGAAGGATATCCTCACCAAGAGCTTCGGCTCCACCAACAAGCTCAACCTGGTCAAGGCCGCGATCGACGCCTTGAAACAACTTCGGACCAAGGAAGAGATCGCTCGTCTGCGGGGAGTGCAGCTCTAATGCAATTGCACGACGTCCATCAAGGCATCCATCGCCGCAAGAAGCGGAAGCGGGTCGGGCGCGGCACCGGCTCCGGGCACGGCAAGACCTCCTCCAAGGGTCACAAGGGCCATGCTTCGCGACAGGGCTTCAAACTCAGCCCCATCTTCGAAGGCGGACAGATGCCGCTGGCCCGTCGCGTTCCCAAGCGCGGCTTCGTCAACGGCGCCTTCAAGAAGGTTTACGCCATCGTCAACCTCGACGACCTCGACGCCCGCTTCGAATCCGGCGCCGTCGTCGACGAGCGAGCCCTCCGCGACTCGGGCTTGCTCAAAGGGCACGATTTCGACGGCATCAAGATCCTGGCTAACGGCGCTCTCACCAAGCCGTTGCAAGTGCACGCGACCAAGTTCAGCGGCTCGGCCGCCGAGAAGATCGCCGCCTCGGGCGGGAAGACTTTCATCGTCCCATACAAGCCTCACGCCGTCCGCCCCAGCCCGAAGACCGAGCCGGCCAGCCCCACCGCCTGATCGGTCGGGCGATCTCCGTTACAAGCTTGTCCTATTGAGGATGGAGTTGATCGGCGACGATCGACTCCGGACAGTTTCTCGCCGGAATAACGAATCGACGGGACGCCCGACTCGTTCGAGTCGAGGGGATAGGTACTCAGGAGGCGATTGACGTGGAAAAGCTGATCACAATCTTCAAGGTGCCCGAGCTGCGGCGAAAGATCCTGTTCACGGCCGCCCTGCTGGCCATCTACCGGATCGGCTTCTACGTCCCCCTGCCAATCCTCGACCAGAAGAAACTGAGCAGTTGGGAGCAACAACAGAGCGGCGCCGCTGGCAAGCTGTTCGGCACCGTGGCGATGTTCGGCGGGACCCAGATCGGCATGAGCACGATCTTCGGTCTCGGGATCATGCCGTACATCTCGGCCTCGATCATCTTCCAGCTCCTCGCCAGCGTCGTCCCGTCGCTCGAGGCCATGATGAAGGAAGGAGAGAGCGGCCGGAAACGGATCAACGAATATACGCGATACGCCACGGTCGTACTCTGCGCGGTCCAGAGTGCATTCTGGGTGCAATACATGATGAGCCCCAAGATGGACGTGGTCCTGGCGGGTTACCACGACTTCTGGTCGGGCCTGGTCTGCGTCTGCATCATGACGGCCGGGACCGTATTCCTGATGTGGATCGGCGAGCAAATCGATGAATACGGGATCGGCAACGGCATCAGCCTCCTCATCATGGCGGGTATCCTCGCCCGCCTTCCGGTCGCGCTCAGCAACCTCTGGATGAACTCCACCTCCAAACTGACCGCCGATCCGGGCAAGTACAACATCCTCACCATCCTTCTCCTCCTCGGCCTGTTCATCTCGGTCGTCGTGGGGGTCATCGCGATCACCGAGAGCCAGCGGCGAATCCCCACGCAGTCCGCCAAGCACGTACGCGGCCGCCGCGTGTTCGGCGGCACTCGCCAGTACCTCCCGCTGAAAGTGAATCAGGCCGGCGTCATGCCGATCATCTTCGCATCCAGCCTCCTCATCTTCCCGTCCTTCGTGTTCACGAGCCTGTCCAACGCCACGGCGAGTTACCGGTCGGACAACTGGACGATCGGCTCCTTCCTGGCCGGAGTGTTCCAGGAGCTGTCCGACGCCTTCCAGCGACAGAGCTATATCTACACGATCTGCTATATCGTCCTCATCTACTTCTTCTGCTACTTCTGGACCGCGATCACCTTCAACCCCAAGGACATGGCCGAGAACCTCAAGGACTACGGCAGCTTCATACCCGGCTATCGTCCGGGGCGTCGCACGGCCGATTACCTTGAGAAAGTCATGCTCCGCATCACCTACGTCGGCGCGGCCTTCCTCGCCTTGGTGGCGGTCATCCCGTCGCTGGTGCAGGCGTCCCTCGGCGTGGATTGGACCGTGGCATCGTTCCTTGGGGGTACCGGCCTGCTCATTGTGATCAGCGTATGCCTCGACCTCGTTCAGAAGATCGACAGCCACCTGGTCATGAGGAATTACACCGGGCTGGTCAACCGGAAGTGATGAACGGTCCGAAGCCCGATAGAGCTCGGGCGACCGCGCGGGGCCGCCTGGCGTGGCAGAAAACTTCCCGTGCAATCGCCCGATCTCATGCTATTGGATCGCTCTTGACGATTTCCACGGCACAATCGCTCCTCCACGCTTTGCAAGAAGGGCCTTCGGGAGTATCCTGAAATGATTGGGGAAGGGCTACATCGAGCCATCTGGAACTGAGCTCGTCGGGACCCGATCCTCTGAATTCCCGAGTGAACTGGTCCGTGGGTGCCGTTTCCCCGGACGATTGTCTATAATATCAGATATACGCGAGTCGTCGTCCTTCTGGCGTGGATCCGGCGTAGAGGAGTTCCGCGACGTGTCGTCTCATCGAGGCATGGCATCCCGGCCTTCGTTACCCACTCTGCTCTCCGGCCTGGCGCGTCGTCCCAAGGCCGGGGGCGGCAGCACCCGGGTCGAATCGCCACCCGTGATCAAGTTGAAGAGCCCGCGCGAGATGGCCCTGATGCGCGACGCGGGACGGGTCGTGGCCAAGGCGCTGGACCAGGTGCGCCGGATGGCCGTGCCCGGCGTCTGCACGGCGGAGATGGATGAGGCCGTGGCCGCGATCTTCCGCGAGCACGAAGCAACCCCGTTGTTCCTCGGCTATCCGAGCTCGGTCAAGGGAAAGCCGGCATTCCCCGCCGTGATCTGCGCCAGCGTCAACGAGCACGTCGTGCACGGCATCCCCAACCGTCGGCCCTTGCGCGAGGGGGATATCGTCTCCGTCGACACGGGTTGCAAGGTGGGCGGCTGGTGCGGTGATTCGGCCGTGACCCTGGCCATCGGCGAGGTCCGGCCCGAGATTCAGAAGCTCCTGGACGTGACGTCCGAAACCCTCAATCTGGCCATCCGGGCCATGGGACGCTGCCGATACTGGTCCGAGGTCGCCAGCCTGATGGAGCGTTTCGTCAAGAGTCAGGGCTTTTACGTCGTCGAGAAGTTTGTGGGGCATGGCATCGGTCAGGATATGCACGAGGAGCCTCAGGTCCCGAACTTCGTGAGTCAGTCGCTCCGACAGCACGACATCCGCCTGGAACCCGGCGTGGTCCTCGCCATCGAGCCCATGGTCGCGATCGGCACCAAAGAAGTGCGGACCCTCAACGACGGCTGGACGGTCGAGACCAAGGATCGCCGTCCCAGCGCCCACTTCGAGCACACCGTCGCGATGACGACCGAGGGCCCGCGCGTGTTAACCTACCTGGAGGACTGATCCAATTCCCCGGGAAGGGCGTCGAAGGTGGTGCCACCCGCTGGTCATACAAAGTTGCTGCATGCAATCGAGCGATTGGAATCGATCGATCTCGCGGAAGCTTGCCAGTGACCCCTGGCGGAAAATCGCTTCGGTCTCTATGATGTCAAGAGCCCGGGAAGCCAGCCAACCGGAAATTCCTGCCGGGTGGGTCGGTCCACCCTTGCGTGGCGACGGTCTGACGAGTAAATTAGCTAAATTCGGCTTCGGCCTAGGCTATTCTCGTCCGCGAGTTTGAAGTCTCTTCCTCTTCCTCAGCCGGTGCGCCCGAGAGGAAGAAATTCTCATTCGAAACGATCGAAGTGAAGAACCATGAAAGTGCGATCGAGTGTCAAACGAATCTGCGAGAACTGCAAGGTCGTCCGCCGTCAGGGCAAGGTGTATGTGATTTGCACCAATCCTCGTCACAAGCAGCGGCAAGGCTGACAAGCCTCGGTGATGGTGCTTTTTCCCTTTCCCCGACGGGTTGAACAGTATTCAGGGAGATCGGACGGATGCCTCGTATTCTTGGTGTCGACATCCCCAATGACAAGCGAACTGTGATCTCGCTCCAGTATATCTACGGGATTGGTCCGCATCTCGCCGTGGTGCTGTGTGAGCAGACGGGGATCGATCCGGACAAGCGGGCCCGCGACCTGAGCGAGGACGATCTGGCAAGGCTGGCCTCGCTGCTCGACAACGAGTACACGGTTGAGGGCCAACTCCGCCGCCAGATTCAACAAAACATCGCGCGGTTGCGCGATATCGGATGCTATCGCGGCCTCCGGCACCGCAAGGGCCTGCCGGTTCGCGGTCAGCGAACCCGGACGAATGCAAGGACCCGCAAGGGACCACGCAAGACCGTTGCCGGGAAGAAGGGCGTCAAGGAGATGCGCTAAGCCGGCGCAATGCCCTCGTTGCGGCGGGTGAACTCGCCGGACCTCGAGGCTTGATCCGGAATTGCGGTCGTCGTCCCGACGACGGTCGGGACCGAGCGACCGTCGGTCCATTGCGGGATCGACGCGCCGGTCGGATAGCCGGCAAGTCGTGGGCATTCCACGCGATGGACGTGAGCCGATACGATCACGAGTGAAATGATTTGATTGATCAGGAGCAACGGAACCGTGGCCAAGGCCAAGAAGCGGAAGACACGACGCAACGTCAGCCGGGCTGTTGTGCACATCAAGGCGACGTTTAATAACACGACGGTCACGATCACCGACCCTAACGGCGATGCGTTGTGCTGGGCCTCGTCCGGGACCGTCGGATTCAAGGGGAGCCGCAAGAGCACGCCGTTCGCGGCCCAGCGTGCGGCGGAGACCGCGGCGGCAGCCGCGACCAAGTATGGGGTCAAGGAGGTCGAGGTCAAGGTCAAGGGTCCGGGTTCGGGCCGTGAGAGCGCCATCACGGCGATCCAAGCCTCGGGCCTCTCGATCAAGGCCATTGAGGATGTCACACCCCTGCCCCACAACGGTTGCCGCCCTCCAAAGAAGCGCCGGGTGTAATGAAACGGACCTCACGCATGGCCCCCATTCGGGCCAGGCGTGGCGAATGTTCTCTTGTACCGTTCCCGACCGCTCTAAGCCGTGGGCGTGTTGAGCCGGGATGGAGTGCGAGCCGGCTGAACCGAGTCCTCGGGGCCGTGGTACGGGGCGATCCGGTACTGGCTGGCCCTACCACCGCCAATCTCCGTGGCCTCGCGGAACGACTCCGTCGGACCGGATCTTCTAGCCGCGCCTTGTCGAGGCTGCGGTTCACCAGCCAGGGATCGTCGCGGTGCTTGAGAGTCGAATACGCGATTTCTAACGCCAGGATTACTGATTCACATGACCGAGGGTTGTTGATTCGCCATGGGACGTCATATTGGACCGGTTTGCCGGCTTTGCCGGCGTGAAGGCACGAAGCTGTTCTTGAAAGGAACCCGGTGCGACACGCCAAAGTGCGCCGTGGATCGACGCGACGGCGTACCAGGCATGCACCAGTTTCGCCGCGGCAAGGCGAGCGAGTATGCCATCCGCTTGCGGGAGAAGCAGAAGGTCAAACGCTATTACGGCGTCTTCGAGCGGCAGTTCCGCAAGTATTACGATGAGGCGAGCCGTCGGCCGGGCAATACGGGCGACGCGTTGATGTCACTGCTCGAGAGAAGGCTCGACAACGTCGTGACGCGATTGGGCTTCGCGATGAGCCGTCCGCAGGCCCGACAGATCATCACCCACGGGCACGTGCTGGTCAACGGGCGGAAGCTCGACATCCCCAGCTACCTGGTCCGTCCCGGCGACCAGATCCAGTTCAAGAACCGAGAGCATTCCCGCAAGCTGGCCGCCGAGAGCCTGGCCACCGGCTCAAGCCCGCCGGTCCCCGACTGGCTGGACCGTTCCAGCACGGAACCGCCCGAGGCGCGCGTCTCTCGCCTGCCGACGATCCAGGACGTCGGACTGCCCGTGACACCCCAGTTGATCATCGAGTTGTTGAGCCGCTGAGAGTGGGCGATCGCCCGGTCGAACGCCTTTTTGGGATGGGGAGATTGCGATGCGTATTCGTTGGCGTGGCCTCGAACTGCCCAGTCGAGTCGTGTGCATACGCGAGACCTTGACTGACACCTTCGGCGAGTTCCACGTCGAGCCCTTCGAGCGTGGCTTCGGCCACACCGTGGGCAACAGCCTCCGGCGGATCCTGCTCTCGAGTCTCGAGGGGAGCGCCATCACCCGGATCAAGATCCTGGGGGTACAGCATGAGTTCTCCTCGATCCCCGGCATGGTCGACGACATCACCGATGTGGTCTTGAACGTCAAGCTGCTGGTGGTCAAGAACCACTCCGAGTCGACCAAGACCCTCCGGATCGACCGCGAGCGCCGAGGTGTGGTCACGGCCGCCGACATCCTGCACGACGAGTCGGTGGAGATCATCAATCCCGACCATATCCTCTGCACCCTGACCGACGATGTCCCTTTCCACCTGGAGATGACCGTCGAGAACGGCCGGGGTTACCGCACCGCGGCCGAGGGGCATACTGACGACCTGGAGATCGGCGTCATCCCGATCGACGCCAGCTTCAGCCCGGTCCATCGCGTGGAGTATCACGTCGAGAATACCCGCGTCGGCCAGCGAACCAACTACGACAAGCTTATCCTGCGGATCTGGTCTACCGGCGTCCTCGGGCCCGAGATGGCCCTGGTGGAAGCCGCCAAGATCCTCCGGAAGCACCTGAACCCATTCGTCCAGTACAACGAACCCGGTCCCGGCTTGCCCGCCGAGGCCCACTCTGGCGATGGCGGCCACCACCTGCCGCTCGACGCCGAACTCGAGCGCAAGCTCGACATGAGCCTTGCGGAACTCGAACTCTCCGTCCGCGCGACCAACTGCCTGGAAAGCGAAGGCATCACGACCGTTCGCCATCTGGTCAGCCGCAACGAGGAGCAACTCCTGAACGTCCGCAACTTCGGCGAGACCACCCTCAAGGAAGTCCGCGCCAAACTCCTGGAGATCGGCCTCGATCTCGGTATGAATGTTCCGGCGAAGCCCTGAGCTTCGCAGTGGCTAGTGGCTCGTGGCAAGAGGAAGCTTGCCGGGTAGCCCGGCGCTCTCGCAAAGCCAGCTCGCTCCCACGGATCATCAATCACTAGCCACTAACCACTAGCCACTAGCCACTCAAAGCCATGCGCCACCAAAAAGCCGGCCGAAAGTTCAAACGATCGCCCTCGCATCGCCGGATGCTCCTGCGCAATCTCGCCACCGCGCTGCTGGAGCACGGCAAGATCCAGACCACCTTGGCCAAGGCCAAGGAGCTTCAACCGTACACCGAGAAGCTCATCACCTTGGCGAAAGATGGCTGGAACCTGGATCATTTCCGTCGATGCCTGACCGTCTTGACGAGCAAGGACGTGACCTACAAGCTCTTCCACGAAATCGGTCCTCGTTACAAGGATCGACCGGGCGGTTACACCCGGATCTACAAACTCGCCAAGGTTCGCCAGGGCGACGCGGCACCGATGGCGGTGATCTCATTGCTCGGCGAAGCGGAGATGATCAAGGCACCAATGAAGCCCGCGATGGTCGGCTCCAGCAGCCGACCGTGATCATATTCTGGAATCGGGGTGCACCCTCCGACGCGTTCGCTGGGGCGCCCTCGGTCTTTTGCGGATCCCTGTGTCTGTATCATCATGACCGGAAAGGCGGGATCGCACCGCCATGACTCGTCCAATCCACGACGCGAACTGTATCTTCTGCAAGATCGTCCACGGCCAGATCCCGTCGACCAAGATACTGGAGACGGATCAGGTCGTGGCCTTCCTGGACATACATCCGGTGAACCCGGGTCATTCGCTGATCGTCCCGAAACGGCATCATGCCCACCTGGACGATCTGCCCTCCTCGGTCGCCGCTCATGTTGGATCCCTGCTCCCGAGACTTTGTCAGGCCATTCGGGCCGCGACCGGGGCCGATGGGGTCAACGTCATTGTCAACAACGGCCTGGCCGCCGGCCAGACGATCGACCATTGTCACTGGCACATCATCCCACGTTTCCGTGACGATACCGTGAACTGGCCATGGCCACAGGGGGAGTATCTCGGGGACGAGATGGGTCAGATGCGGTTCCGCATCGAACGCGAGTTGGACGCCCATCCGGATTCAGTATGATGATCGACCGCACCATTCAGCGGTCCTCTATCGCGCCATAACAGCTCTTGTCATCGAGTCCGAGGACTCGCGGAGATTATCGGCTCCTGGATAAGTCATGCGCGATGCGCCTGGAGGCTGCGCCGGCAAAGCCGGCTTGACCCCAGCCACCCAACGGTCCATCCGATGACGATCGGCAGAATCCGCTTCAAAGTCGGGATGAACATCCTCGGCGAAGCTCCTCGGGTGCGACCGGGCTGCGTCCGACGGCCATGGCCGTCCTCGTGTCAATCGCATCCCAGAATAATCCAGACGAGAGCTCAATGCGAGATCGCTGGGCCTACGCGAGGGCCGCCGGTTCAATATTGGTTGGCGCCGAGGAGTTGGCCGTCGGCGCGGTTGCCCAGGCATCGATAGACACGCTGGTCGATCGTCTTGGTCAGGAGGTGTACTGAACCGTCGCAGAAGAGGAAGTTGGCCCCGCTTGGGTGCCAACTGCTGAACCCGCCGACGAAGCCGATCGGTAATGCTCCGGACTTGGTTAGTGCGATCAACTCTTCCTGACTCTTGACGAGGCTCGAATAGGAGGGCCCGCCGAAGGTACCGAAACCGGGGCCGGGGACGACGGGATCGGGAGCATTGATGGGAGACCCGGTGTTCCGCAAAGTCGCCCGCGTCCCCGATGCCCATCCGAGCGACGGGCCCCCAAGTGCCTCACCGAGCAGGATGGTGTAGGAGCGACCGTCGGTGATGTCGTCGTAGGCCACGTGGCTGTTGAGATAGAGGACTCCGTGGTTGTCCAGGTCGATCGGGGCCTCGACATCGTGATGGCAGCCCATGTAGCTGGTGGAGCCGAGCCTACCGTCAGACGGGCAGAGCAAGCCCGCCACTCGGTTCGCCTGCGCCGACAGGTTCCGGCCTTCGTAGACACTGTGGCGGAAGTCGAACCGTCGGTAGAGATTCCCCTGCTCGAGGAATGGTAGGATCTGCACGGTCCAACCGAAGTGGTAGCCCTGCGGCATGTTCTTGATCGGCCCCTTGACATCCACCACGCCGGGCGGCAGAACCTCGTGCGTCGAGACATAGTTGCCCATGGCGATACCGAGCTGGAGCAGGTTGTTGTGACATTGGGTGCGCCGCGCCACCTCGCGCGCAGACTGGACTGATGGCAGGAGGAGCGCGATCAGGATGGCAATGATCGCGACCACGGTGAGCAGCTCGATCATGGTGAAGCCCGGACGTCGAGACATGCACAACCTCCTCGATCAGTAGTCGGAGACCTCGCCGTCGGCGCGGTTCGCCAGCAGCCTGTATCCACCACCGCCCGACGACCGGAGGAAGCGGACGGAGCCATCGCCGAGAGAGAAATTGGCGCCACCCGGGTGCCGGCTGGCAAACCCGCCCACGAAGCCCGGAGTGCCCGGCTCGCTGGCCTTGGAGTCAGCGGGAGCGTTATCCATGAAATCCGATCTGACGGCGCCCGGGACGTTGGGCCACTGGTTGATCCCAGTCCCGAAGTTCCTCAGGCTGGCACGCGTGCCCGATGCCCAGCCCTGCCCCGTTCCGTCGTTGAGCTTCTCGCCGAAGAAGATTGTCTGGGACAGACCATCGGGGATGTCTTCATAGCGGAGTGCCTTGTTCAGGAAGAAGCAACCGTTATTCGTCACGTCGATCGGGGCTTCCCGATCGTTGTGGCAGCCGACGTAATTGGTCAGGGCGAGGTCGTTCGGCGTCCGATTGATGCCGTTGTCCGACGGGCAGAGGAAGCTCCGCACGAGGACCGACCGCGTCGTGACATTGTGAGGCTCGTAGACCCCGACCTTCATATTGAAGTGATTGTAGATGTTCCTCATGTCGCAATACGGCAGGATTCGCACGAGCACTCCGAAGTGATAGCCCTTCGGCTGATCCAGGACTGGCCCGGTCTCGTTGACCACGCCCGGGGGGAACACCTCGTGCGCCGATTCGTAGTTCTGGAGGGCGATCCCGATTTGCATGAGGTTGTTGACGCACTGCGCCCGACGAGCGGCCTCACGCGCTGACTGGACCGCCGGGAGCAACAAGGCGACGAGTACCGCGATGATGGCGATCACGACCAACAGCTCGATCAGCGTGAAGCCCCGCAAACGCGTCCGGACATGGTGAGGCCCGATCGAGACGCCGGGTTCAGGGTGACAAAGACCTTGAATCATCATGGAAACTCCTGCGTTGGCTCGCGAAGGGCAAATCTGACGGGTGAGGACCCGGATCGGGCAAGGCTTGACCGCGGATCAATGGTTCTTGGCATCTCCGGCCGGGCCGCCCCCTGGTTGGAGGTCGACGGCTAACGTCCTGGTGCATCGCGCCCGTCGCGTCGAATCGCGCGGGTAGTCGGCCTGGGCGCGGATTGCCTGATGTTTGGCGTCGCCGGGCACGCGTCCGACGACGATCGTTACGAGGGCGGAGTCGGGCGAATCGAGTTCGCGCGCCGGGATCTCCCAGGTCTCGCCGGTGTAGGCGGGATCGGCGTCGAATCGCGCGAGGCCCCTTTGAATCCCCGCCTCAGCGAGCCACTCCGCCTGGAGCTGGTGCTCCTGGGCGCGGAGTTGCTGTCGGCGGGCGAGGTCGACCTTGAGTACGGCCCCGGCGACCATCGTGAGGATGATCAAGCAGACCAGCACGGCGACCGCGGTCAATCCGCGCCGAGGCCGATTCCTCGATCGAATAACGGTCATCTCGGCTGGCCCCCTTTCGGTTGCAGGATCGCGGGCCTGTCCTTGCCCTGCAAGGCGAGGACTTCGAGCGGTCTCGGAGGCTCGAGTTCCCCCTTCGACCCATCGCGGCTCATAACCAGGGCCACGAACCGTCGCGGACCATCCTCTCGCCGCTCGAAGGTCACGACATTGCCGTTGCCGATGCGGTACGATTCATGCCGGCTCACCTTTCCCGATGCCGACTCGATGCGGGCGACGCGCCCCGGTTTCACCTCGTAGCTGATGACAATCCCAGGCCGGCGACTCAGCCGCATGCCCGGCGTGGCCTTGGGGACTCCGGCCTTCGCGGCGGGCGTGAACTGGATGTCGTCGCTGGCGTGCACGTCCTCGCGGAATTGACTCGCGAGGCGCGCGAATGTCGCGGAGGCGCTCAATCGCGCCTGCGCATCGCCGTTGACTCGCATCAGGGCCTGGATGGTCACGGCGCAGAGGCCGAGGATGACGGCGACCCCGGTCATGACCACCATGAGCTCGATGAGCGAGATCCCCCGGCGGCCGATCACGTGGATGCTCAATGATCTCTCGTGATCCTGGGAGGGCGAGGCTCCGTCCGAGCCGGGTCGCGGCACGGTTCGCCGGGAGGCTTGCCCTCCCGGAATCGTGCACGGTGATTTGGCATGCCTTTTTGAGGCCGGGTGTCTTGCAACGATCATGGGGCCGGCCTCCGTCGTTCGATCCAGGTGGTGAGGCGGACGGGGGCTTCCCAATCGCCGGCTCGGTTGCGCCAGCGGAGCCGGACCGCAATCCGCTTGGCCGACGGGCCGGGTCCTGGCTGGGTCGGGGCGACCTCGACGGCCAGCTTGGCGCCGGGGAGCGATTGGAGGGTCGCCGGCGAGATCGAGACCGCTCGCGCCCGCTCGGGCGTGACCTCGTCGAACGGATAAGCGGTGAGGCGTTCCATCACGTTGGCGGCTTCCTGGACGGCCCGCTGCCGTTGCTCGGCGGCCCGACGCTGGAGGGCCGCGTAGCCGAGCACCTTGACCGCGAGTGACATCCCGATCATGAGCATGACCGTGGCCACGGATAACTCGATCAGCAGCGAACCCCGGCGTGGATGAACGCAGGCTGGAGAAGGATGCTTTCCAGATCGAAATCGATGAATCGGTGTGCGTATAATCATTGATCCGCCAGCCTTTGAATCAGGGACACCAGCGGCAGGAAATACGCCACGGCCAGCGTCGCGACGCCCAGCCCAATCAGGATGACGACCATGGGGAAGAGCGTCTGGAGGAACACACGGATGCGGATGCTCTGCCGGCGCTCGCAGGTCTCGGCCAGCTCGCGGAGGGCCCAGGGAAGGTTGCCGACCGACGCGGCCGAGCCGAGGACCTCGGCGTCCGTCCTTCGGAAAAGGCCGACTTTCCAGAGTGCATCGATCCAGTCAGTGCCCAGACGGACGTCCGCCTCGGCGCGTCTCAACCTGCGACGGACCCATCGGGTCGGGTAATGGTTGGCCAGGGTCGATAGGCCGAGCCCGATCGGACGGCTCGACTCGATCACCAGCGACAGGGCACGCATGATCAATCCTGCATGTCGTCGTGTCAGCAGGCGGTCGAGGATCGGGACGTTGTAGTTCATCCACCCGACGAACGAGAAGGGGATGTACACGAGCAGGACCAGCTCCGCGATGCCGACGAGGAAGGAGACCGGGGCATATTCGGTGGAGTTGCGGGAGATGCGGAGGACCCACATCGTGAGTTCGGGGAGCCGGAGGCCGAAGTCGAGGAAGATGGCCTGCAATCTCGGGACGATGAAGTAGACGAGATAGAACACGATCGCCTGCACGGCGACGATCATGCCCATCAGGTAGGCGAGCCGCGAAGCGGTCGCCATCCAGAGGGACAACTGGGCGGATCGCGATGCCCCCGCGAGCCGGAGGGCCTGCGGGAGAGTCCCCGTATCCTGGCCGACCCAGGCCATCAAGACGGCGTCGCGCGAGACGGCTTTCGGCGTCTCCTCCAGAGCGGCCGGCAACAGGCTGCCGGCGTTCAGCGAGGCGATCACATTCATCGCTCGCCGACGGGCCTTGCCGCGGAATTGATCGGCAAAGGCGGCGACCGCCGTCGACAAGGGCATTCCGCCCTCCGCCGCGATCGCCAGGATCCTCAGGAGGGCGTCCTGCCGCGACGTACGAAGCCTCGCCAGGATGAAGCCCAGCCCGACGACCATCGCGAAGCTCATGGCGATGATCACGAAGAGGAGCAGCCAGCCCATTGTGACGACGAGCCAGAAGGCGATCGCGATTGCGGCGACCAGCCCCATCATGTGCTGGAGGGTCCATGGATCGGACCGCACCCTGGCGAGCGCCTCGATTTCCGACAGCGCTTGGAGTTCCTCGTCGAGCTTCGAACTCTCGGCCACCCGGGCGTCCGGACCGGGATCGGCCTCCCAGGTCTCGGTCACCACGAGGGCATCGTCGCTCGACCGATGCGCGGCGGAATCAGTCGTCACGGTCGTCTCCGGACTTGGGTCGAATCGTTTCGGCTGGGACCTCTCACTTGCCCACCGAAAGCGGTCAATCGCGTCAATGTTGGTTGAGCTTGTGTCATCGATGGTTATCCGGACAACCTGGAGATCAAGCTGACCAGCGGAAGCATGAGTCCCAGGACGACTGTGAGGAGCCCCCAGAGGACCAGGCAGATGGCCAGGACGCTCAACACGGTCCCGGCCAGGGACGCCTGGGCTGCCGCGCGGGACTCGAACATGGCGGCGGCCATATCCAGGACTTCCGGCAAACTCCGCTGCCGGGTCCCCCAGTAGACGAGGCGAGGCAGTCCGGCGGGGAATAGCCTGAGTTCGCTCATCGCTCGAGCGAGACTGTGGCCCGATTCGACCGATTCGGCCATCCTCAGGCAGGCCCTCTCGACGGCGGCATCCTCGACGCCCTGGCCCGTGAGCCTCAGGGCCTCAGGGAGCGGGAGCCGGTTTGCGAGGAGAAGGCCCAGGAGGTGGCAGAATTCCGAGAGCGACGTCCACCGCCATACGCCGCCGATGATCGGGAGCCCGCCAGCCATGGCGCGAAGCGTGCCGGGATGCAGGAACGCGGGCGAGACGATCCGGAAGACGATCGCGACCGCCACGAGTACGAACAAGCTTGGCCCGAGCGATTGCATTGCGTAGGAGACCTCCAGGATGGCCGTGGTCGCTCGCGGCAAAGGCATGCCGAAATCGCGGAAGATCTTCTCGAATTGCGGCACGATGAGGATGCTGACGAACGTGAAGATCGTCAACGCGATGGCCATGCTCAGGAACGGATAGGCCAGCGTGAGCCACAACCGCCGCCTCAGCTCGGCGCCGATGCCGACATATCCGGAGAACTGGCCCAGGACGTCGCCCAGCCGATGACTCCGCGCGCCGGCGATCACCAGCCCACGCAGGTGGGGCGGGATCCAACCATCCTGGTCGTCGATGGCCTCCGCGAGCGACATGCCGGATTCGAGCCGGTTCGCCAGATCGTTCATCGAACGACGGAGCCGACCCCGGGGCAACTCCTCGGCCAGGGCGGCCAGGCCGGAGGCGATCGGCAGGCTGGCGCGGGTCAACCCGGCAACGTGGCCGGAGAGCGCGGCGGACTCCGGCCCGCTCAGGCTACCCCCTGCTCCGTGCGATCCGGACGGCTCCGACATTTTGGCCTCCAAGTCGTTCCTACCAGGATCACGATACTCAGGGCTCGTGACAGGATGGAATGCAGATTCACGATTCCTGATTCAAGATTGCCAATTGCGGATCACGGATTTGGGAGTCACACGTCATTGCCATGTCAGCCTTGATCCTGAATTTGCAGCCACTCGATCAGACGGACAACTCGCGAAGCATGGAGGCGAGGGGGACGAACAACGTGAGCCCGTAGAACAGCGTCGTGGTCGCACCGATGGCGATCAGCAGGACCATCGGGAGGAGCACGTAGAGTTTCTCCGCCTGGAACTTGCCCCGTTTGCTGTAGTGGACCGCCAGGTTGTGCAGGGCGTCGGGGAGCGAACCCTGGGTCTGGCCGTTCGCCAGGGTCCATCGAAGCATGGGCAAGAACGCACCTCGTCCGACGGCCTGGAGTGCCGTTGCGACTGACTCGCCCCGGTTGACCCCCTCGGCGACCGCCCGGGCTTCTCGGATCATCCGTGGATCGCCACTGGATTCGGCGGCCAGGACCAGGGCCGAGGGATACGGCACCTGGTGTTCCAGTAGCAGGGCGAGCAACTCGGAGAAATTGGCGGCCTCGTAGTCGGCCAGCAGGGAGCCCATCCAGGGGAAGATTCGCAGCAAGGTCCAGAGTCGGGTTTGCATCCCCGAGATCCGACCCGAACGGATCCATGCCAGCAACAGAATGACCATCATGATCGGCCCGATCGGCCACCAGAGGTACGCCCATTTCCCGATCCAATCGAGCCATCGCAGCGGCGCGAGCATGCTGAGGTTCAGCGAGTCGAACGCATCGAGGAACCGAGGTGTGACCAGGACGACCATCCCGATGAAGAGTCCATACGCGAGGCAGAGCACCATGACGGGGTACCAGAGGGCCAGGCCGATGGCGCCACGGGCCTCGGAGTAACTCTTGACATAGCGCGCCACGCCCTCCAGGGCGACTGGCAACCGTCCGGCGCGCGCCCCGGCCTCCACGACCGCTCGGTACAGCGGGGGGATCGATTGACGCTCGGCATCGAGGGCATTGACGAGGCTCTCGCCGCGTCCCATTCGACGCCCCAGCGCGGCGGCGATCCGGCCGAGCCGGCCCCGCACGTCCTGGCCGGCCTCCAGCAGCCCCCGATCCAGGGGCACACCCGCACGGACCAGCGCCGCGATCTCCTCGTTGAGCGCCAGCAACTGCTCGATCGTGATCGGCCCCGATGGCTTTTCGCCCGGCTCCCCCTGCGACATAGTCAGAACCTTCCCTTCACCTCTCTGACAATTGTGACACACCGATCTCATCACAATTGTCCGAGAGTGTCAAGAGAACTCCTTCGCCCCTGTACGTGGCGGGCCGCCCGGGATGCGGGACGGTGGTTTGCCGACGCCGAGGATTCGGCGGACCTCGGCCGGCGAAGTGAGGCCGGCCTCGACGGCCGCACAGGCGCGCTCCCATCGGTCGGTCATCCCGAGCGCGACGGCGGTCCGTTCGAGTCGGCGTACGTCGGCCCGATCGAGGATGGCGCGGCCGAGTTCGTCGGGCTCGGGGAGCAACATCTCGGCGACGACGACGCGGCCGGAGTAGCCTGTATGGCGACACGCTTCGCAGCCGCGCGGGACCCTGGCACGGCGGACGGGGAGGCCGAGGAACTCTTCGGGATGGGTCGACGCCTCGGCGCAGTCGCAGAGCCGCCGCAACAGTCGCTGGGCGACCACCGCGCGGAGCCCACTCCGGACCGCATACGGCTCGATCCCCATGTCGAGGAACCGCCCGATGACCTCGCAGGCGCTGCCGGCGTGGAATGTAGTGAGGATGAGGTGGCCGGTGAGTGCGGCCTGGAGGGCGATCTCGGCGGTCTCCTTGTCGCGGATCTCGCCGATCGCGATGACCTCGGGGTCCTGTCTCAGCAACGACTTCAGGCCCGATTCGAGGGTCAACCCGGCGGCGGGATTGACCTGGGACTGAGACACACCGGCGACCACCGACTCGACCGGGTCCTCCATGGTCGCCAGGCTGCGCTCGCCCGGCCGTCGGGCCGCCAGTTCGCGCAGGCAGGCGTAGATCGTGGTGGTCTTGCCGCTCCCCGCCGGCCCGCTCAGCACGACGGCGCCCGACGTCTCATCGAGGACCTGCGAGAGTCCCTCGCGGACTTCCTCGGGCAACCCCAGGTTCTCGAGCCGAAGGAACCGCCCGGGCGCCGCGAACATCCGGACGACGGCCTTCTCGCCGAACACGGTCGGGAACGTGCTGAGCCGCATCTCGACCTCGCCCGGCACGCCTCGGATCCGGCCCTCCTGCGGCACGTCATTCCGATAGGTCAACAGCTCCGCCAGCACCTTGAGCCGGGCCACGATATTGGGCGCGATCTTCGGCGGCAAGAGCCCGATCGGTTGCAAGACGCCGTCGACCCGCCATCGTAGTTCAAGGCCGTTCGCTCCGGGCTGGAAGTGCACGTCGCTGGCCTCCGCTTTCTGCGCTCCGGCCAGGACGCGGTCGACGACATCCGTGGCGTAGCGGGGGCCGGCCGGATCGATCCGGTTCAGTGCGTCGGTCAATTCATCGGCGGACATTCTGACGAACCTCGCTCCGGATACGGATTCTCCGGCAGAGGGCCGCGCCTTATTGGCGCCAATCAGGGCGATCGAAGTTCAACCGTGATCCCATCCCCGTTAGTTCGTCCCGGCCTTCCGACTCGCGGAGGAGGCGGCCTTGCGAGCGGCGATCACGGGTCCGGCGTCCACTTTCCAGTGGCCGCTGACCAGCCGGAGTCGAGTCGGAAACGGTGCGTCCTCCGGCAGCAGGGCCGCCCGGTCCCGGCCGACCTCGGTGACCCGGACGATATGCACCTTGTTGCCCGGCATGTTGACCCGGTCCCCTTCCTTCAATCGTTCGATCTTCATCTTTTGAATCTGCTGCTTCATCTCCTTGACTCCTCCGAAGGGAGGCGCCTCGCCAGTCAGGAGCACATCGAGGTCGTTGTTCGGCAGCGTGACCGCGCGGAGGGTCTTTTCGTCCGCGGCCGCCATGGCCATCATGAAGGTCCGCAACGCGTCTTCGGGAGTCTTGTCGACAAGGTCGATCTTGGCACGCGGCTTGCGCTTCGACGGTGGGGCAGGCGAATTGGCCGCCATTTGCGGTCTCGGCACGGCTGCCGGGCCGCCGCCGAAGCGGACCGATTCGAGGAATCGGTCGGCCTCGGGGGGGAGCGGCTTATCGGGACCCGAGACGACGAGCATAGTACATCCAACAGAACCGTTTAGAAATACATGGGCCTTGATTGTCCGATTGCGCTTGTCAGGACCCATGGGACCGGTCTTCACGAATTCTAATCCGACCACATTCCCGGATTTGATCCGCTTCTCCGAGACCAGTTGGGGCGGCTCGATGACGGCGTTCTTCCCTTGCTGATATTGAGCGGCCACCTCGTCCGGCGGGATAGGACTCGGGAGGGTGACCTGCTGCACGACGAACCCACTTTCGCCGATTGCGCAGACGTACGTCTTCGCTTTGAGGTTGGGGTTCGGGCCCGGCACCTGCATAATTCTTTCGGCCGGCTTGCCCGGCATGGAGAAGCTGAAGCCACCCTCCTTCGATTCGACCGCGACCCATGCGGAGGCCGCCTTGGCGGGCGTCTGAGAGACCAGTTCGAGCGAGAGTAGGACCGCGACGCACGAGGTGTACACCATGGCTTGGATACCTTTGTGGAGTGGACAGCCTAACTTCGTCCTCCCTCGCAGCACGTCTCACAGATCGTCCGGCATCGGGAACAGAGCAGCTTGCCTCGTTGCTCGATCAGCCGCCCACCACAGACCGGGCAAGCTGGCGGGCCTGACGGACGCGCATCGTCGCCATCGGCCGGTTGTCTCCCGATGCCGTGAGAACGGTCGTTTTGCCCGGACCGTTCGACAATGCAACGCGGGGAGGTATCCATCGTCCTTCACCGAAAGAGGAAGTGAACCGGACAGATCAGACAGACGATCATACATGGAACGACCGCGGCTCGGCAAGGGACTGGCGCCGGCCGCGGTCTTTATCGCTTTGACGTCATTTACCCAGAACCACCTGCGCCCGCGCCGGGGAGTCGGGGACATCCTCGAGTACACAACGAATGCCCTCGCTCCGATGGGCCAGGTCGACGGCGACGCCCAGCGTGTGCAGGCCACTCGTCAGATCCAGGACGATGGCGCCGGAGGAGACGTGAACCAGTTCGACGGGACGGCCATCCAGCCAGAACCGCAGTCCTTCGGTCGAGTTGAATGAGAGTTTCACCTTGCCGGGGGTCGTGACCTGGACCTGCGTCCGTGCCAGGGCGAGAGGCGCCTTCCCCGGGGATCGGCCATACTCGGCCCATTCCGACAGCGGCAACAGCCCGGCCACGGTCGTGTAGGCCGGCCGCCACATGAGCGGGTTGTCGACCTTGAGCACGACCTCGGGGCCACCACGCGCGAGGGCCTCGCGGCCCTCGGCGACCGCATCGAGGACCTGCCATCGACGGGAGACGCGCTGGGTGCCGACGGCAAACCGACCGACCTTGCCCAGCTCGGACAGGAACCGGACCAGGTCGACCAGCTCGGCACGGGTCAGGCCGTCGACCAGGCCCATCGGCATGATCGAGCCGGTCTGCTTTTGCTCCTCGATGGAATCGAGCGGGATCGACACCTCGCGATCCTCGGCGTCGCGAAGGACCATGTCGGAATCGGTCTGGCGGAGCTTGATCCCCGTGAAGACCTGACCTGCGTGGGTCGCGACGACAATCGCGTGGTAATTCTCCTTGACCTGCTTGTTGGGCTGGAGCAGCGAGTCGACCAGGTAGTCGGGCTGGGCGCTGGCGCCGATGCTCTCCAGGCTGGGCCCGACCTGTCCGCCGGCCCCGGCAATCGCGTGGCATTTCAGGCAGGTGAGGTCCTTGCGGCGGAAGACCGACTCGCCACGTGCCGCGTTCCCGTGCCTGGCGACATCGGCCAGCAGGGCGGCCATCTCGGAGTCGGTCAGCGTCCGCGTGCCGGATTGCAGTTTGCCGGCCTTCTCGATCGCGGCGATCAGCCCCGGCTCGTTGCGCCCGGATGCGCGAATCTCGCGGATCGAGAGTTTGGCCAGGTCGGCGGCCATCGTGGACGGGCCTTTTTCCATCGCCGCCGCGAGCATCGCCGGGGCGCCCCGCCGTTCGAGGACGCGAGTCAGGACGATCGCGGCGTCTCCGGCACGATCGGGCGAAAGCCGGCCGAGCCAGTCCACGATCCGGGGTGAGGCCCCTTTCGGGTCCAGCTCGACGAGGGCCGCCAGGGCCATCGCCTGGATCTCGGCCGAGGCGCCCTTCTCCGCGAGCGATTCGATGGCCCGACGGCCGTCGGCTTTGCCCACGCGGGCCAGCGCCTCGATGGCGGCGGAGCGGACCGATGGCGAAGTGTCCGTCGCGGCGGCCAGCCTGACGAGCCGGTCTTGCAGCGCCGGAACGTTCCAGGCCCCGACCGCGCGGAGCGCGGCGGCACGCATCGCGTCGTCTCGTCCGGCCAGGAGCGGCACGATCCGCGACAGGTCTCCCTCGGGCACGACCTTGCGGCGCTCGGCCGCCCGGGCCAGGGTCTCCAGCAGCGCGGCGCGGCGCGGGCTGGGTAGCGATGCGTCCGTCAGCACGAGATCCAGCACCGACGCCAGGTCGGCCGGCCCGCCCAGTGTCGCGATCAAGGTCTGCACGGCCTCATCCTGGGAGCCCGGGACCTTCCCCGCCTTGAGGAGGGCCAGGAGCGGCTTGACGGTCGCCGGCGAGTTGACCGCCTTGAGGGCGAAGACCAG
>JBKQHM010000319.1:0-3428 GCA_052148775.1 Isosphaeraceae bacterium
CTGTTCGAGCCGGGTGATCCGGTCGACCTGGCCCGGAAGATTGCGCGGCTGCTGGATGATCCGGATTTGCGGCGCCGGATGGGGCTGGCCGGTCGCGAGCGGTCATTCCGTCGTATTGGGAAACGGAATGACTTCCGTTCTACTGCCCGACCTTCAATGTAAGCGACGACCCAGGATGATGATGCAGATCCAGGCGATCGGCCAGGTCGCCAGGAGGCCGACGGCCGCAGTGTGGGTCCACATCGTCGTCGACCGCTCGGAAACGACCCGGTGTCCGACCTGGCGGAGTAATAGCGCCACGAGGATCGGGACCATTCCGAACAGGAGTGCGTCGCCGATCCGGAATGCATGCAGGCGCGCCGGGAGGACGAAGAGTCCGAGGACGATCCAGTAAATCCCGACGAACAACCACGCCCATTCGGCCCAGGTGCGCGACTCGATCGGCGCAGTCCCCGGTTCGTGCGGATGGTGTCGCGCTCCTCGACGCAGCAGGATGATCGGACCGCTCAAGGCCAGCCCGAGCCAGAGATACAGTACCAGGGCGGGCAGGGCGAGGGGCGCGGGTAAGCCGGTCGACGGCCAGAAAGCCCGGAAGAACAGCGCCGCCATCCCGTAACCGATCACTACCGCCAGGATGTCCTGGAGCTGAAATCGGAGCCGGTTCCGGGGCTCGGTCGTACCGGTGGGGATCATGGATCGCCTCGAGGAGCCACCTGGGATTTCGGAGGAATGGGCCCCACGATCGCTCCTGGGGCATCAGAGCGAGTCAAGTCAGATGATCGAAGATGGGGATTCCAGATCGCGGAATCCTCAGGTTTGATCGTCATTCGTAATTCTGGAATCTGAATTTGTTATTTCGAAATCGCTTCGCTCGGTGGCGCTCAGCCGAGGACGACCATCCCCAGCCCGCACTGGACCGGCCAGGCGATGGCCAGGATCAGGCCGATGCGGTTCGTCCACGGGGATGCTTCGACGCGCGCGGCCTGCTCCGGGGGGACCATGACCCAGGTGCTCCAGACGACGCCCAGGGTGATCAGGCAAGTCAGCCCCAATCCGACGCTCAAGGTCGTGGTGAACAAGAAGTTCTGACGCGGCTCGGTTTCCGGAGTGGCCGACAGGATGACGGCGGTCGACAGCCATGGGATGCCCAGTAGCGCCCAGAGCCGATCGCCGATCTTGGGATAGTCGGTCAGTCGCCGGCCGAACCGGCGCGCCAGGTAGAGGAACGGCCCCGTGGCCGTCAACGCCACCCAGGCGAACGTGATCCCGATCATGATCCAGCCCGCCCCCGTCAAGTCACTCCGGATGACCCGCAACGTATGAATCGAGGCGATCGCCGAGCCCATGACCAGCGCGGCGCCGTCCAGGACGCTGAATCCACCACCCGCGTCGACACGATCCATGCAATTACACTCCTGCGCATGGTCTCAATTGGATCGCGACGACGTTCCGCGGCCCGGATCGAGTCATTCTAGGGTTCGGGATCAAGTTTCTCCTGGGATGGATCCGATGCACGATTTGCCGAGAGCGTGTAGCCGACCCTATAATGGAGAGGTCCGGGCCTGCTCCCGGACCCGAGTGGTCGTGGTAGTCGGCGTACAATGACGGTTGTCCCGTGCGATCGGAAGGTCGCGGGCGCCGTGTTCTTCCTTATTCCTGCCCCGCGCCGATGAGTCCGCGGCTAGACCCAGAACGGGTGGTAAATTGCGATGGCACTCCCCAAGGTCGTGATCGTGGGCCGACCCAACGTCGGCAAGTCGTCGCTCTTCAACTGGCTGGCCGGGCGCAGGATCGCCATCGTAGACGACATGGCCGGGGTCACGCGCGACCGGGTCGGTGCGCTGGTGCAGCTCGGCGATGACGTGAACCCGCGGTTCATCGAGCTGATTGATACCGGCGGGATCGGCATCGTGGACCGCGACGACCTCAGCGAGGACGTCGAACGCCAGATCGAAACGGCGATGAACGAGGCCGACCTGATCCTGTTCGCCGTCGACATCCGCGACGAGCTGATGCCGCTCGACGAGGAGGTGGCCCGTCGGCTCCGGTATTTGAAGACACCCGTGATCCTGGTGATGAACAAGGCGGACCACCCCAGCCTCGACCAGCGCGGAGCGGAGTTCTACAAGCTCGGACGGGGCAAGCCGATCGCCGTCTCGGCGCAGCAGAACCGCAACAAGCGCCAGTTGCTCGAGTGGATCGAGGAGATGCTCCCGCCGATCGACGCGAACCGGCCGGCCGATGCCGAGATGAAGATCGCCGTCGTCGGCCGCCCCAATACGGGCAAGTCGACCCTGATCAACACGCTGGCGCAGGCCGAGCGGATGATCGTCTCCGAGCGGCCGGGGACCACGAGGGACTCGGTCGACATCCACTTCGAGCTCGACGGCGTGCAATTCCTGGCGATCGACACGGCCGGGGTCAAGCGGAAGTCGAAGATCCGCGAGAGCCTCGACTTCTACTCGGTCCACCGCGCCGAGCGGTCGATCCGCCGGGCCGACGTCGTCCTGATGTTCCTCGACCCGACCCAGGGGATCACCCGGCTCGACAAGCAATTGACCGACTACATCGCTCAGGAATACAAGCCCTGCATCTTCACGATCAACAAGTGGGACTTGATGGTCAGCGACCCGGACGACCCGACCCAGGGGAACATGGGCCGCTACGCCAACCTGGTCCAGCACGCCTTCCGCAACATGAGCTACATGCCGATGGCGTTCATCACGGCCAAGACCGGGAGGAACGTCAAGGCCCTGCTGAACCTCTCGCAGTCGCTGTACAAGCAGTCCCACAGGCGCGTGAGCACGGGAACGCTCAACCGGATCCTCCGCGAGGCCGTCGAGGCGCACGCCCCGGCTTCCCGCGAGAACCGCACGCCGCGCATCTACTACGCCACTCAGGTGGACGTCGCGCCGCCGACCATCGTTCTCTTCGTCAACAGTACGAAACTCTTCGACCCGACCTATCAACGGTACTTGCTCAACCACTTCCGACAGAAGCTCCCGTTCCACGACGTGCCGATCAAGCTCTACATGCGCTCCCGCAAGCAGATGGAACCGGGGAGTCGATCGTCGGCCGAGGAATACGAGACGGCCGATCCCGACCGCATCGGCATCAGCCGGGAAGAACGGACGGCCGGGGCCCTCGCCGCGACCTCCTCCGACCCGTCCATCCGGTTTATCAACCACGAGGTCAATGAACTGCTCTCGGACCTCGACGACTGATAGGCGGTGAAGGAATCGATTCGAGATAGCATATTCCAGATTCCAAATGTCTATTGGCCCAGCAAGCCAAGAGTCTAGCCCGGATTATTCACGACGTCTGTCCGAGGTTTCGTAACTCGTTTCAAGCGTTAGGGTTCGGCCGCTGTTAAACTGGGTCACTGTTTGGGTAAGATCGGCGGCAATCGCCCAATGGCAAAGAGGTTG
>JBKQHM010000320.1:0-6053 GCA_052148775.1 Isosphaeraceae bacterium
GAGTCCTTTCCAGGGAGGCATGCGCAGTCTATGGAATGGGCGGCGTGGCCGGTGCCCGTCGCCATCCATCGAGAGGTCATGCGAGGAGGTCCGAACATGAAGGCCAAAGACTCGACCGAGAAGGACATCAAGGCTCCGACCGACTCCAGGGCTGGCGCCGCACCTGAGGCTGACAGGATGGGCGCGACCACGAAGGAATTGACCGACGAACAGCTTGAAGTGGTCGTCGGCGGCATCGTGGGGCAACACATCGGAACGAACGTCGCGAAAAAGCAGTAGGCCGACCTGGCGGGAACCTGCCCGGGACAACGCGGCGGCATCTGTCGCCACGATCATCAGACCCCTTTACGGGGAGGTTCCGCGTAGGGTTCCCCTGCTTTGCTGGTGATGACGGAGCTGAATGGGCTTGCCCGCCTGGCGACGCGCCAGGCGGGCGTATCGGACGTCGATTCGGGGGAATCTTCGTCCGGAGGCTCGATCCCGGAGCGATCATACCAGAACAGATCCGGGATGGCTGACGGTTCGCGGGGTTCGCCCCATGCGCATGCGTTCCAACCCCGGCGGCGACCGCTTCCCGAGTCGCGTTCCCCTTGACGCATTTCTTCTATTTCTATAGAAATCGCGTCCTCGGAGGGATCGCGTACGAGTCAACAGGGAGGGATTGCCACGATGGCCAGACGAGCGAGCCGGCAGCCGACGGACGGCGAGCTGGAGATCCTGAAGGTCTTGTGGGAGATCGGCCCGGCGGGGTTGGGGCAGGTGCATGCGGCGCTCCAGAGTCGCCGCGCGGTGGCGCTGACGACCGTCGCCACGATGCTCAAGATGATGCTCGAGAAGGAGCTGGTCCGGCGCGAGGACGGGCCGCGGGGTTATCTCTGGTCGGCGCGGGTCAGTTGCCAGGCGGCCGTCTCGGGCCTGATCGGCAAGCTGGTCCAGCACGTGTTCGACGGCTCGGCCCGACGCCTCGTCGCCCACCTGATCCAGGAGGGCGAGCTCGACGAACGGGAGTGTCAGGAGATCATCGACCTGCTGAAGGCCCGGTCCGACCAGAAATCGCCGCCAGCGAAGGAAGGAGCTGGATCATGAACGCGAACCTGCTGACCGCGTCGCCGGCTTGGACGGCGGCGGGCTGGACGATGCTCCATCTGCTCTGGGTCGGGACGGCGATCGGCCTGGCCTCGGCGCTGTTGCGACGGCTCTTGCGCTCGGCCCGGCCCGAGTTGCGCTATGCGATCGCCATGCTCGGCCTCGCGTCGCTGGCGATCACCCCACTTGCGATCTTCGCATGGGTCTTCGAGCCGACAGCGGTCCCGAATCCTGTCGCCGTCTCTCCGATCTCCGGCGCGTCGCCGACGGGTTCGGTGTTGTCGGCGAAGGTGCGGACGTATCAGGTGTCGGAGCGGCCGAGCCGGACCGAGGCGTCGACGAACTCATATCGGCGATCCTTCCAGGCCCGGCTCGACTGGCTCGCGGTCAAGCTGCCATGGGCCTGGCTGGCCGGGGCGCCGCTCAACCTCGTGCTGCTCGTCGCCGGGCTCGTGGGTGTGGAGCGCATCCGTCGGTCGAGCCGGGTCGTCGAGGCCGTCGAGATCCCGAGGCGTTGCCGGATGCTGGCCGATTCCCTGGGGATCGCGCGCCGGGTCGGCGTCGCCGTCTGCGATCGCATCGCGGCGCCGATCCTGATCGGCGTCGTCCGCCCTCTGATCCTGCTGCCGCCCGCCGCGATCTCGGGCTGGAGCGTCGAACAACTTGAGATGGTCTTGCTCCACGAGCTGGCCCACCTGAAGCGTTGGGATAACCTCGTCAACCTGTTGCAGCGGTTCGTGGAATCGCTGCTGTTCTTCCACCCGGCGGCCTGGTGGCTCTCGGGTTGGGTACGGCTGGAGCGCGAGCTCTGCTGCGATCGCCTGGTGGTCGCGCGGATGGGTCGGCCGGAGGCTTACGTCGAGCTGCTCGTGGCCCTGGCGGGCGCGCATCGCGGAGGCCGGACCGCCGTGCCCGTGCTCGCCATGGCCGATCGCCAGATCACGACCCGGATTCGTCGGATCTTGAACATGGAGGACCGTTCGATGAAATTGACCATGCCGGAAGGACTCGGCCTGGCGGGCGCGATGCTCGTCGGGGTGTCGTTGGTGCTGGGGATCCAAGCCGCACCGCCGAAGCCGTCGGTACAGGCCCGGGAGTCGTTGCGAATGGCCTTGCGCAAGGCGGCGGGGGACACTCTCGCCGATCCGGGGGCGGGTGCCGAGGCCGGCGCCATGAAGCTGTGGACGCTCGTCTCGATCGGCGAGGCCCAGCTCAAGCTCGGCGACCGCGCGGCAGGGCTGGAGACGCTCCGGCGCGCATCCGAGGCGTGTGAACGGTTCGACTTCAAGGAGAACGCGCTGGATGGCGAGGAGTTGTTCGGGGTCCTGCCCGAGCTGGCGCGGATTCAGCGGGAAGCGGGCGACCTCGCGGGGGCGCGGTCATCGCTGGATCGGGCGACGAAACTGGCCGAGTCGCTCGAGGGATTCTCGAGGGTCGAGCTACTCCAACATCTCAGGGACGGCCAGGATACCCGCCGGGAGGAGCACGAGCTCGGGCCGGCGATCCGTTCGGGGTTGTTCGCCTCGGTCGCGAAGGAGCGGATCGCGCTGGGCGATCGCGACGCGGCCCGGGAACTCCTGCGACGTTCCCTCGATGCGGTCCGGTCATCGAGAGACGGCATGAGCGTCCTGGTCCTCACCGGAATGGCGCCGATGCTCTTCAAAGCCGGGGAGTCGTCCCAGGCCCGGGCCATGATCGATGAGGCCCGACGCACCGCCAAGGAGCTGACCAATGCGGAGGCTCGCGACGGGATGACGGCCGAGGCCGCGGAAGCGCTGGCGGATATCGGCGATCTCGACGGCGCACTCGATGTGGCGCGGACGATCGGCGGGAGCGGGAGGCGATCCGCATTCCGATCGATCATCGAATCGCTCGCCGAGGCGAAGTCTCCAGAACGGGAATACGACCCGTACGGGATCACGCAGATGATCGGCACCGAGACACTCCAACCCAAGGACCGCGACGCGGCCCGGCGCGACCTACCGAAGATTGCCCGGGTCGTCAGGGGCATTGCGGACCCGCTCCTTCAGTTGCAATGCCTCGCGATGATCGCACACCTGCAAGCCAGGGCGGGGGATTTCGCCGCGGCCCGGCAGACCGCGGACGCGATCCCGGATGTCAGGCATCGGGACTTCCCGGGGTTGACCGGCGGTTTCTATGAGGCGGTCAAGCCGTCAACGCTGGCCTCCATCGCCGGCATGCAGGCCGAAGCCGGCGAACGCGTCGCCGCATCGGAGGGATTCGATCGGGCGGCGGCCCTCTCCCGCGCGATCGCGGCCGCCGACCAGAAGATCGCGGCCCAGGTGGTCATCGCACGGAACCAACTCGGATCCGGGTCCTCGGGTGAAGCCCGGCGACTTGTTCGCGAAGGCATCGACACGGCCCTCGCGCAGGCCGAGCCCTTGCGATCGCGCGGCCTGGCGATGTTCGCCGAACTCCAGGGCAAGGCGGAAGGTCTGCCTGCCGCCGCCCGGACCGTGGAGGTCATCCGCGACTATCCCCCCTTCGAAAAAGTGAAGGCCTTGCAGATGCTGGCCGATGGGCACGCGAGCGCCGGGGACGACGAGACCGCGAAGGGACTCATCCGCCAGGCCTTGCGATACGCCGAGGCCAAGGAGCCCGAAGGCGCCCCGGCGCGGATGGGCAAGTCGCACGGGTTCGTGATCGTGGCCGGACGTCAGCTCATCGATCTCCAGTATGAATTCGAGCCCCGAATGGCCGAGTTCCGGAGCCTGGAGCTATCCGTTCCGTTGCGGGTGCGGCTCGGCGAGGTCGAGGAAGCCGTGCGCAAGGCCCGGAGCTTCTCGGGCCGGAAGCGCGACTTCCAGCTCGAGGAACTGGTGCGGCTGCTGGGCCGCAACCGCGACTTCGACGGGGCCTTTCGGCTGGCCGCGAGCCTGGAGACCTCCCCGCAACGGCTCGAGGCCATGGCGATCGCGGCGGGAATGATCGGCGATCGATGAGCGACCCGGAAAGGCAGGGCGCGGGGCGGCACCCCGAGGGCGTACTCGTCGCCGAGACGCCCTCGTCGCTCGCGATCCGGTGAGTCTCCTGAAGAATCTTGCAGGGCAAGAAACGAGGATTTTGATGGATAATCCCTCGATTCGCATAATCCTTTCCACCGCGACCAGCCGATGAATCTCTAACATCCGGCTCTATCGGAATGGCCGATACCGTGATCGCGCCGTGGAATCTGTGATGGAGAGGGGTGTGAATGATGGAACGAACGGCCTGGCCATGGATCCTCGTCATGGCCTTGGTAATATCCTGGATCGAGCCAGCCCCGTGCGCGGCCCAGACGCAACCCTTGTCCTCGCCAGCGGCTCCGGCGTCCGGGGCGTCCATGTCACCGCCTCGAAGCTTTCAACCGCCTCGTCCCCCGGCGACCTCGCCGCCGGCGCCGGTGGCCCTGCCGCCTTCGAACGCCGCCCCGCCGCGGACCGACTCCCCACCGACGGCCTCGGCCCTGGCGCCGATGGCGGGCGACCTGTCCATGAGGTTGCCGGCCGCGCCGCTGGAGAAGACGGACTTTCGCTTCCCGATCAACCTGGCGACCGCCTTGCGGCTCTCCGACGCCCGCCCGCTGATCGTGGCCGCGGCGCAGGCCAGCGTCTGGGTCGCCGAGGCCCAGCTCACGAGGGCCAAGGTTCTCTGGGTCCCCCAGTTGAACTTCGGCGGCGATTATCTCCGCCACGATGGCGGCGGCCCGGACTTCAACAAGGGCATCATGACCGCGCCGAGCGTGAACTTCTTCTACGGCGGTGCGGGTATGTGGCAGAACGTCGCGTTGACCGACGCCTTCTTCCAGCCGCTCGTCACGCGGCAAGTCCTGAGTGCCCGGCACTTTGACATTCAAGCCGCCAAGAACGACGCCCTGATGATGACCTCCGATGCCTATTTCCAGGTCCACCAGCATCGCGGTCGGTTCGCCGGCGCCCTCTATTGCGTCGAGCGGGGCCACGACCTGATCGAGCGTATCGCCCAGTTGAGCCGGGAGCTCGTCCCCGTGGTCGAGGTCGATCGGGCTCGCAACCTGGTCGCCGACCTCGAGCAGCAGGCCACCATGTCGCGCCAGGAGTGGCGCGTCCAGAGTGCCAACCTCACGCAGGTTCTCCGGCTCGACCCACGCTCGGTGGTCTATCCGATGGAGTCCGATCACCTCCAGATCACCTTGCTCGACCCCGCCCGGCCGCTGGACGACCTCATCCCGGTCGCCTTGACCAATCGGCCCGAGCTCGCCTCGCACCAGGCGACCGTCCAGGCCGTCGCGGCCACGATCCGCCGGGAGAAAGGCCGGATGCTCATGCCCAGCCTCCTGATCAACGGCTTCCAGACGCCCTACGAAATGATCCAGGCCGGTATCTTCGGCCTCGGCTCCAACACCAGCATGAATCAGTGGGCCGGCCGCGATGACTTGAGCTACCAGTTGCTCTGGGAATACGAGGCTTTCGGTATCGGCAACCTGGCGCGGATCAAGCAGCAGCGCGGCGAGCAGTCGCTGGCCATCATCGAGCTGTTCGGCATCCAGGACAAGGTCGCGGCCGACGTGACCCGAGCCCAGGCGCGCCTCCAGTCGGCGACCGCACGGGTCAGCCAGGCCGATCGTGCCTTGCGGACGGCGATCATCACCTTCAACGGCAACTTCGAGGGCCTGCGCCACACCGTCCGTTTCGGCGGAATCTTGGTGCTGGTCAACCGGCCGCAGGAAGTGGTCTTCGCACTCCAGCTCTTGAAGGTGGCCTTCGACGACTACTTCATGACGGTCGCCGATTACAACCGGGCTCAGTTCGAGCTGTTTCACGCGCTGGGCTACCCGGCCCGCGAACTCGCGTATTTCCAGCCCCCCGGCAACGCCGAGCCTTTGGACACGTCGCGGCCTACCTACTTGCCCCCGGTGGGCAATGGGCCGCCCCCGGCAACGCGCTGACGCACGGGTTTCCACCGCTCCAGTCTGGCTCGGGAGCGAC
>JBKQHM010000321.1:0-24936 GCA_052148775.1 Isosphaeraceae bacterium
TCGACCACCCCCCGAAAGTGCCTCTCCGACAACCCCGCCAGCCCATAAAACCGTAAAACCCGCGAGGTCGAGGCCTTGAATCCGTCTTGGCTTCTCAAATACCGCCGAGTTGCGGAACTGCTGATCACACGCCCCGCCAGTCGAAACTGTTCACGCGTTCGGCTAAAATACCAGCACAATTCGGCCCAACAATTGCTGGTAAAGTCCTTGAATTTGGCACTCCGGACGTCCGACACCATGATAATCTGGTGGGAATCGGCCAGGAAGCCACGGAACACGACCGTTCGGTTCGCCGGGCGTCCATCGGCGCGGACGGTTGCCAACTGCATGAACCACGATTGAGGTACGTCGCGGTTGCGATGGAGGGCCAGAACCATTGAGGCTCGCCACAGGATCTGAGGCATCACTCCATTCTGACGGATCCTCAGCCGCCCCGAAAGGCCCCGCCGGGGCCGGACTGCGACCTTGCTCCGGGACTGGAGAATCGCCTTCGGCCAGCACCGAATGAACGGCAGGTCGCTTCGCCTTGCATAAGATAAAATAAGACGATAACTGGAATTGCGTCGGGCGTGGAGCGGAACGATGATTGAGATCTTGACCCATCTGTTCGATCCCTCCGGCTTCCCGGCCCGATGGCAGTGCGGTCGATGGTCCTCCGAACTGGGATGGCTCCATATCCTGTCCGACCTGGGAGTCTGGTCGGCTTATGTCGCCATCCCGATCGTCCTGGGTTATTTCGTCTACCGCAAGAAGGAAGTCCCGTTCCGGATGATCTTCTGGCTCTTCGGCGCATTCATCCTGGCCTGCGGGACCACGCACCTGATGGAGGCGATCATCTTCTGGTGGCCAGCCTACCGGCTGTCGGGCGTCCTCAAGTTGTTCACGGCCGTCGTCGCGTGGTCCACGGTCATCGCCCTGGTGCCGTTCACGCCCCAGGCCCTGGCCATGCTGGCCCACGAGCTGAGGAATCCACTGGCCCCGATCCGAAACGCCCTCGCCGTCATCGAGCTGGCGGGGGACCACCCCGACATCCTCGATCAGTCCCACCAGATGGCCGAGCGACAGGTGCAGCACATGGCCCGGCTGCTGGACGACATCCTGGACGCCTCGCGGATCAGCCGGGGCCGGATCGAGCTCCGTCAGCAGGTCGTCGACCTCGTCCCGACGATCCGTCGCACCGTCGAGGCCGCGTCGCCGCTCATCGATGAGCAGCAGCACCGGCTGACCGTCTCGATAGTGCCCGGGCCCCTGGAGATCACGGGCGATCCGACCCGCCTCGAGCAGATCGTCCTGAACTCGCTCAATAATGCGGCCAAGTATACCGAGCCCGGGGGGCACATCGAGCTGGAATTGCGGCGAGAAGGGCGTGAAGTCGTCCTGAGGATCCGCGATAATGGTATCGGGATCCCCCCCGAGATGCTGACGCGAATCTTCGACCTGTTCGTGCAGGTCGAGCGCCGCGTCCGACACTCCCAGGGAGGGGTCGGCATCGGGCTGACCCTGGTCCGAAATTTGACCGAAATTGCACGGCGGGACCGTCGAGGCCCTCTGCGAGGGCCTCGGAAAAGGCAGCGAATTCGTCGTCCGCCTGCCCGCTCGGACGGAACAGCCCATGGAACGCCAATCGACTGCGAAGGAGCCCGACCGCTTGAACCACACCGCATCTCGCCATCGTGTACTGGTCGTCGACGACAATGTTGACGCGGCCGTGAGCCTGGGCATGCTGCTGAAGCTGGCGGGCCAGGAAGTCCGCGTGGCCTACGACGGGCCGGCGGCCCTCCGCCAGGCGACCGACTTCCGTCCCGAGCTGGTCCTGCTCGACATCGGCATGCCGGGTATGGACGGATACGAAGTCTGCCGTCGGCTCCGTCGGGAGACCGGCATGGAGAAGGCCACCGTCGTCGCGCTGACCGGTTGGGGCCAGGATGAGGATCGGCGTCGCTCGCACGAAGCCGGATTCGATCACCA
Source organism: Isosphaeraceae bacterium (assembly GCA_052148775.1). GTDB lineage: Bacteria > Planctomycetota > Planctomycetia > Isosphaerales > Isosphaeraceae > CAVZRC01. The sequence goes on from JBKQHM010000321.1 coordinate 1,969, forward strand.
CATCGTCAAGCCGGTGGAACCCAGCGCCTTGCAGCGGCTGCTCGAGGAGCTGTCCGCCCGGCCCCCCGAACCTTCGGAAGGCGCCGAATCCCTGCCCGGAGGATCGTCGTGACACGCTCGACGATCGCACGGCGAATGCCCGTCGGAGAGACGCCCTGCACCAACCCGCATCGAGAGGAGCGGCGATGAAGCTCGCGACAACGAGGATGATCGTAGCCATCATCCTGGGCCTGATGCTTGGGCTCGCCGGCGGAACACGCACTCTGGCACAGGGCCGGCCCGCACCCGCCGCCACACCGATCCCCCACGGCCAGGATCGGGCCCCGAACCCGCCCCGCTCGCCCAGCGAGGCGATCCGGGCGATGACCGTACCTCACGGCTTCCGCGTCGAGCTGGTCGCCGCCGAGCCCGACATCGTCAACCCGGTCGCCATGACCTTCGACGAACGCGGACGCATCTGGATCACCGAGAGTCTCGAATATCCGCGCCGACGCCCCGGGCAGGGCAGGGACCGGGTCAAGGTCCTCGAGGACACCGACGGCGACGGCAAGGCCGACAAGTTCACCGTCTTCGCCGAGGGGCTGAACATCCCCTCGGGGATCGCCGTCGGCCATGGGGGCGTCTGGGTCGCCAATTCGCCCGATATCCTCTTCCTCCAGGACCGCGACGGCGACGGCAAGGCCGACACGAAGGAAGTCGTCGCGACCGGCTTCGGCCGATCGGATACCCACGAGCTGCCCAACTCGCTCACCTGGGGCCCCGACGGCTGGCTCTACGGCTGGAACGGCGTCTTCAACCCGTGCAAGGTCTCCTCGAAGAACGGCAAGACCTATGAGTTCACCTGCGCGATCTTCCGCATCCATCCCAAGACCCGGGTCTTCGAAGTCTGGTGCGAGGGGACCAGCAACCCATGGGGCATCGCGATCGACCCCGAGGGCTCGTTCTTCGCCAGCGCCTGCGTGATCGACCACCTCTGGCACCTGGTCGAGACGGGCTATTACATCCGCCAGGGCGGCCCCTATCCGCCATTCACCTGGCCGATCGAGTCGATTGTCGACCACACTCACCAGAAGGCCGCCTATTGCGGCATCCACTACTTCGACAGCCCGGCCTATCCCCCGGAGTATCGCGGCCGGCTCTACATGGGCAACATCCACGGCAACTGCATCAACGTCGACACCCTGGTTCGCTACGGCTCGACCTATCGCGCCGAGGCCATTCCCGACTTCCTCCACGCCAACGACTCCTGGTTCATGCCGGTCTCGCAGAAGACGGGGCCCGACGGCTGCCTCTATATCCTCGACTGGTACGACCAATATCACTGCTACCAGGACGCCAACCGCGACCCCGGCGGCATCGACCGGCTCAAAGGGCGGCTCTACCGCATCCGATACATGGAGACCCCCCGTCGCTTCGGCTTCGACCTGGCCCGATCGAGCGACGACGAGCTGATCGACTTCCTCCGCGATCCCAATGTCTACGTCCGCGACATCGCCCAACGGCTCCTGACCGAACGGGCCTCGCCCGCGATCCGCGCGAAGCTCCAATCGCTGGTCCTCGACGGCCGGCTACCGCGCACGGCGCGGATGCACGGGCTGTGGGCCTTGATCGGCAGCGGTCCGCTCGACCCTGCGTTTCACGCCAGGCTGCTGACCAGCGCGGACCCGAGCTTCCGCGCCTGGGGCGTCCGCGCGGCGGGGAACATGGGGCGCGTCGATCCGGCGATCCTCGAGAAGGTCCTCGCCCGCGCCGGGGACCCGAGCCATGTCGTAAAGCTCCAGGTCGCCATCGCGGCGCGGAAGCTCCAGGGCGTCGACCCACTGCAAGTCCTCATCGCCGTCCAGGCATCCAGCTCCCGCGACACATTGCTCCCGCAGATCGTCTGGCAGAACCTGCATCCGCTGCTCGAAGGCCGCCAGGACGACCTGGTACTATGGACCAGGAGGGTCGGGGCTGGGCGGTTCAACCCCCTCGTGCCGCACCTGATCGAGCGACTGCTGGCCAGTCCCAAGCCCAATCCGGAGTTCGTAGTCGATTTATTGAAATCATGTTCGGACGTCGAGGCCATCCGCGAGACGTTCGACCTCCTGGCCGAGCGATTCCGCGAACGGGGCATGCCGGCCCCCCTGGAGGATGCGTTACGCCGAGAGCTGATCCCCTACCTGAGAGCCGCCTGGAATCACCAGCATCCGTTTTATGATGATTACTCGATCATGCTGGCATATTGCGGCGAACAGGAGAGCATGAAGGAGGTCTGGACCATCGCCCGCGCGACGTGGAAGGACAAGGACGTCGAGGATCGGGGCCAATGGGAAGGGATGAGGATCAAGGCCGTGAATGCGATCCTCTATCGGAGGATCCAGGGGTCGATCCGTTCGCTGGTCGCGAGCATCCTCGCCGAGGACGACGCGATGAGCTCGCTCGACTTCCGCGGCGACGTCCTCGATGCGCTCGAGAGCCTCGACGATCCGGAAGTGGCGCCGACTGTGCTCAAGGCGTATGGCAAGCTCCCCGCCTCATTAAAGCCCCGCGCCATCGAGCTCTTGACCGAGCGTCCCGCCTGGACCAGGGCCCTGCTGGCCGCCGTCGCCGACAAACAGGTCCCCACCGACGTGCTGAACTTCAACCAGCTTCGGAAGCTCCAGCAGAGCAAGGACCCCGAGATCGCCGTCCGGATCAAGGCGGTCTGGGGCACGATCCGGGAAGGTCGCAATCCCCAGCGGGAGCGGGTCGTCGCCCAGATCCGCCGATCGATCCGGGATACGCCCGGCGACCCCGCCGCCGGCACCGCCGTCTTCAACAAGCTCTGCGCCCAGTGCCACAAGATCTACGGCGCGGGGCTGGTGGTCGGGCCCGACCTCACCGCGAACGGCCGCAACGACTTCGAACAGCTCGTTTCCAACGTCTTCGACCCGAGCCTCGTCATCGGTCCGGGCTACCAGGCCACGACGCTCGCCACGACCGACGGCCGCGTGCTGACCGGCTTGCTGGCGGAGGACGGCAAGGAACGCGTCATCCTGAAGATCCAGGGCGGCAAGCTGGAGACGATCCCTCGAGAACAGGTCGACGCGATCAAGACGGCCGAGGTCTCGCTCATGCCTGAGGAGATCGAGAAGCAGCTCTCCGCCCAGGAGATCGCCGACCTGTTCGCCTTCCTCTGCCTCGACAAGCCGCCGACGGACCCGACCGCCAGGCCACTCCCCGGCGCCGGTCCGATCAAGAAGCGTCCGTGATCAAATCATCAGGGCTTCCCAGATTGTGCGATTGCGACGCACGATTCGCCCAGGCCGCATGGAGAAATCCGCAGAACCCGACCGATTCGCCCGCGGCGCACAAGGTCCATTGGAAAGGGTTGGGCATCCCGCCCGACGCGACGTTCCTCCAGTCCCAGCAGAACGACAGGATCAGGAGGAATCCGCCGACGACGAGTGCCGTCCACTCCCATGCCGAGACCCGGAATGCGCGGCCCGCGGCCTCGCCGACGATCACGGCTGACCCGGCCAGGACCATCGACGCGGCGACGATCGCCGGTGCCAGCACGGGGGCGGCCCACGGGAGCGGGATCAAGAACAAGATATCCCAGGTCCAGACCGACGCTGGCCAGCCGATCAAGAGCCTCAGGAATAAGTAGTAGCACAGGTCCCAGACGCCGAAGGCGATGAGGAATGCCGAGAATCGCTGGATGAACGTCCGGCCCACCGCCAGGCCGACGCCCGCGAGCATCAGCAGCGTCATGGCCTCGCGGAGCACTTCAATCTTCATCAACCGCGCGGCAACCGGATCGGAACGCTCCAGCCGGTCCATCGGGATCAAGGGAAAGATCTCGTCGGGCGACAGGGGATCGGTCTGCCCGGCGACGGAAGTGAGGATCGCGCGCAGGTCGACCACCACGACCGCCTCGACGAACCCGAAGCCGATCCCGAACAGCACGACCCCGGCCAGCAGCCAGCCGGAACGAAAAGGCGGAACGGCGAGGCCAGCAAGATCGCATCGGCGAGGATTACTCATGAGCGTAATGAATAGCGGAATCGGTTATTTGGAATCTGGAATCCGGAATCGGATATTCGGGATGGCCGCCGATCCAGACGAGGGCCCGATGGACCTCATCGATGGTCTCCGGCAGGGTCGAAGTCCCCGCGGTGAGTCCGACCGTGGCGAACCCCTTGAACCAGGCGGCATCGAGTTCGGCGGCCGACTCGACGTGCAGCGCCGGTTTGCCCCGCTCGCGACATCGCGAGGCCAGCTCGCTCGTGTTGTTCGAGTGATGTCCGCCGACCACCACGACCGCCTCGACGCGATCGATCAGCCGCTCGAGCGAGCGCTGATGCTCCTTGGTCGGCAGGCAGACCGTGTCGACGAACCGGATCTCAGCGTCCGGGTTCCGCGCGGCGATCGCTTCCCGGATCGAGGCCACGCGACGCTCGGTGGCCGTCGTCTGACAGACGATCCCCAGGCGACGATATGGATAGGCGGCGACTTCCTCGACCGACTCGATCACGTCGGGATGGTCCAGGTCGCCGACGATCCCCTCGACCTCGACGTGTCCCCTCCGCCCGATCACCAGGACGTGATAGCCCTCGGCCTGGAGCGTCTGCGCAGCCTGATGGACCCGCACGACCAGCGGACACGTCGTGTCGACCAGTCGCTTGCCGGCGGACTCCAGTCGCGCCCGCTCCCGGTCGCTGATCCCATGGGCGGTGACGAGGACGGCCGGTGTCTGCGGCAGCTCGCCCCCACGACGGTCCTCGCTCCGCATCGCAAAGCCGCGAGCAGCGAGCTGCGCCTGCACCACCTCATTGTGGACGAGTTGCCCGTGGATCGTCACCGTCGACGGCTCGTCGATGCCGTCGATCACTTCAAGCGCGTCTCGGACCCCGAAGCACATCCCCATCACATCGGCGCGAATCACCCGCATGAAACCTCCTCCTCCCATCCCGGCAGCGATCGCCTCGATCGAAACAGCGAAAACATCGCATCCCTTGGAATCAACAATGACTTGGCAAGGCAAAGTTTATGTATCGAGAAGGACCCATGGGGTGTCGAAACGTGTCGAGAAACCTCTCCATAGGGTGCTCGTAGAGCACCCACCCGGTGTTGCTCCCAGCGGAACGCCTGCCCATCAAACTCAAGCCGGCGACCAACCCTCGGCGAGATTGGGATTGCCGGCGGGGACAGGCTCGGTCCTGGCGGCGTTCAGGGCGTCCTGGACGACGGTCTCAAGGACGTTGATATACTCGAGGAACCGGCGCCGGCCCTCGTCGGTGATCCGGCAAAGGGTCTGGGGACGGTTATGGTGGAAGCCCTTCCAGATCTCGACGAAACCGGCCTCGTGCAAGACCTGGAGGTGCCGGCTCAGGTTGCCGTCGGTGAGCTGGCAGAATTCCTTCAAGTCCGAGAAGACCGCCCCGCGCGGGTGGGCGACCAGCGACGTCATGATCCCGAGCCGGGCCTTCTCGTGGAAGACGCGTTCCAGTCCCTCGTAGGCGAACCGGCCCGGGGGCTCGGCCGGCTTGGCTTTATTCTGTGCCATGGTCGCGCTCCAGGGTGCTGTAGAGCACGGCGGCGGCCAGCAACTGGCCGGCTCCGAACGGCAACCCCATCGTCCAGGGAGACAGCGCCGAAACGCCGCTCCCCAGGGAAAGGACCGCCAGCCCTGTCCCGAGATAGAACACCGCCACCCAGAAGGTCGCCCGCGGCAGCAGCCGGCAAGACGCGAAGATCCCAAGGCTGTACACGACCTGCCACAGGCCCGGCAACATCCAGAGGCTCGACGTCGAAGCCCGCACCAGCACGATCGTGAGCAACGCGCCGGCCAGCAGGCACGGGCAGAATTGCTCCAGCGCCAGCCAGGTCAGCTCGCGCGTCATCGGCGAGCCGGCATTCCTCGCCCGGACCACCATCTCGACGCCCGCCGCCGTGCCACTGATGACCGCCGCACCGATCCAGAGCGCGAGATACGGTCCGATCTGCTGCATCGGGTCCGCGATCATCGCCCCCTGGATCAACGCCGCCAGCAGGGCCACGCCCCCCGAGAACGCCACCGGCATCGCCCGATAGCCGCGAAAGACCTCGGTCCGCGCCAGTTGCAGCCGGATCTCCGTGATCTGTGTCAGGGCCTCGCGCAACTCCATCGGTATGCCCCCCTCGCCAACGTCCAGGAATCGCCCGATCCTATCCCACGGGGAACCCCTGGCTCTCACCGACGCTTTACATCGTAAAGTTGGGCCGATCGACTGTCAAGGGGGCTCGGAGACAGCCTCGATGCTCGGTCGCTCATTCCAAGCAGGTGGATTTCGGGAGTGTCAACATGGCGAAGTTCGGTTAGAATCGTCACGCTTGTGACAATCGCATCGACGCCGGCGTGATGACGGAGAATATCGGGCTGCGAATCCCTCGGCCGTCAGAAGTCGCCGGGGTGATCGGCCCGAATGAGGACCGGATTTCGTCCGAACATGGGCTACATCGAGATCCTGAGCATCGCCGGACTGATCCTGATCAACGGGTATTTCGTCGCCGCGGAGTTCGCACTGGTGAAGGTGCGAGCGACCCAGATCGATCAGCTCGCGGAGCAGGGAAACTGGGCGGCCAAGCTGACCAGCAAGGCCCTCGATCGCCTAGACTTCTACCTCTCCGCCTCGCAGATCGGGATCACGGTCGCCAGCCTGGCGCTGGGGCGTGCGATCGAGCACTGGGTCGACCCGCTGGTCAAGGCGGCGCTGGAGGCCGCCCACCTGCCCTCGAAACCGATCACGGTGTACGCGATCTCGATCCCCATCGTGCCGGTGGCGGCCCTCTCGCTGGTCACATTCCTGCACATGGCCCTGGGCGAGCAGGCGCCCAAGAGCCTGGCGATCCGGATGCCCAGGATCCTGGCGCTGATCACGGCCCCGCCCCTGGTGATCCTGTCCTACATCTTCTCGCCGGTCATCTGGCTCCTGAACAAGGCGAGCAACCTGACGCTCTGGGTCATGGGGCTGGGCCATACCAACACGTCCGAGCTGGCCCACTCGGAAGAAGAACTGCGGCTGATCGTCGCCGAGAGCGTGGCGGGCGGCCACCTGTCGCGCAACGAGCGGATGATGATCGAGAACGTCCTGAACCTGGAGGAGAAGACGGCTCGTCGGGTGATGGTCCCGCGCCCGGACATCGTCTACCTCAGCCTGGCCCGATCGATCGAGGACAACCTCCGTGTGGCCCGACAGGCCGGCCACACCCGGTTCCCTCTCTGCGAGGACGACCTGACCACGGTCATCGGCATGATCCACGTCAAGGACGTCTTCCGCGCCGGGTCTTACCAGAACGGGCGGGTCGACCTCCGGCAGCTCGCCCGCAAGGTGCCGTTCCTGCCCGTGATGCTCCGCCTCGATCAGCTCCTGCTGGAGTTCCAGCGCAACCGGGTCCACCTGGCCATGCTGCTGGATGAGTACGGCAGCGTCGTGGGCATGGCAACCCTGGAGAACGTGCTGGAGGAATTGGTCGGCCCGATCCAGGACGAGTTCGACCGCGAGACGCCGCCGATCACGCCGCTGGGCGACAATGTCTACGAGGTCGAGGCATCATGTCCGCTCGACGTCCTGGCCGAGACCTGCGCGATGGAGATCCCCGAGACCGACGCCGAGACGGCCGGCGGGCTGGTGCTCGACCTGCTCGGCCGGCTGGCCCGGCCGGGGGATTCGGTCTCGATCAACGGCCATCGCCTCACCGTGCTCCGCGCCGATCCGACGAGGATCCGTCGGATCCGCGTCGAGCCCTCCGCGCCCGAGGTCCCCGCCACACCGCCGGAATCGGCCAAGGAACAGGCCGGGAATTCCAACCACGGGGCGTGAGGTCTACCTTCTTGCCGATGCGTCGACCAGGTACGATGGGGTTGAGAGGACTCTCCGATGGAGACACGGACCATGACCACGGACAACTCCAATGAACTCGTGGTGTTTCACCGCTTCCTGGGAGAACAGATCGAGGAGGGGTCCGTCGACCTTTCCCTCGAGGAGATGGTCCAGGCGTTTCGGGCCTACCAACGAGACTTGGAGCGGCTCCGGAATGAACTCAAGCCAGCGATCGATCGCTTCGTTCGAATGCGGCGAGCCCGCGATTTCTCTGGATATCGAGGACGTGAAGCGGCGAGGTCGCGAGCGGGTGGCTCGCCAGGGAAGCATGGCGGGTTGAGAGTCCAACCCGGTCGAGGGGCTGCAACGGATGATGCGGGAAGGGCGGAAATGACCAAGGCGAGAGCGTCGAAGAGATTTGAGAACAAGTCGGGCTGCCAGTCGAGGCTTGTCGCACCTCGGGAGTACGCCGGCGAATGGATCGCCTGGTCGGAGGACGGCTGTCGGATCATCGTCGTCGGTGATAGCATCGAGTCGTGCGAACAGGCCGTGACCCTTGCCGGCTTCCCGCCCGATCAGATCGCCATCGAGCGGGTACCGGAGACTCGCTTCCGCCTGACGGGGTCAGGGATGTGAAATTCGACTCGTATTAAACCTGCCAGTCCCCCTCCTCCATCGCGGCATCAGCTCTGAGTTTTCCCCCGCGAAACACCTTTCGCACGCCAGCAGAGTGCCCCCGACAGACCTATCACGCCCAAAAGCATGATCACTCCACTCGACGGCTCGGGAACGACACTCGCCGGGGTGACGGTGATCGAAATATCCCCGCTTGCGCTCGAATAACTACTGGCAGTCGTCGCCCCCGATCCGCCGACGTTGCAGTTGAAGAACGTGTCGGCTCCGCTCGGGTCATTTGTGGAAATCGACGTCCCTCCCGTTCCCGAGTAGGGATTGTAACCATTGACAGGGTCGTATCCCTCGAAGATCACCATGGAGAAGTTATCCGGAGTGCCACCCGAAGGCGGCGCGACGAGGGTCGAGTCCACGGTGAACGTGAGCGTGCCGCCCGGCGTGAACTGCTGATTGAAGTCGCTGAAGAAGTTCGTGCTGTCGTTCAGGCTGACGCTGCCGCCGAGATCACCGCTCGCTCCTCCTGTGAGGAATGCGGACCCCGGGCCGGCGCCGCCGGTGCCGAACGAGAAACTGCTGAGCGTGACCGTGTTCCCGTTGCTGCCGATCAGCTCGAAGTCGAGTGCAAAGGGTCCGGTGTAATCCGCGGCCAACTGGGATGTATCCAGACTCACGGTCCAGACCTGATCGGCGCGGACGGCCGACCCGGCCAGGATCAGGACCAATCCCAGCAACCCGGTCCAAGGTCTCAGGCGCGACTGGTTCATGAAGGGCTCCTTCTCCGTAGATTCGGTTTCTTGGGCCTCAGTTTTGGGGCGGCATCGGCCCCATCAGGAACTCTGGCGTATATGTGATCGTGGCGAGTGTCGGGTCGGCGAAGACGAGCGTGATGGTCAAGCTCTGGCCGACGCCCAGCGAGCCGCTGTTCAGGATGGTGATGTAGGGGCTGACCTGGTACGTGCCGGACTGGTTGACCAGCGTAGCGTTCTCGAGGTTGAGGAGCACCAGCTCGATCGGCCCGGTGAGGGCCGCATCGCTGATGTTGGTGATCGTCAACGTCTGCGTGAATTGACGCGTGGTGCGGTTATAGACGAAGCCTCCAGCTTTGACGGATACATCGCTGGTCACGTTGGACAGGACGGTCGCGGGTGCCGAGAATTCCGAGGTATCGCCGTGGGGGTCGGTCGCCGTCGCCGTGATGTTCAGGCCCGCTCCGACGACCGACGCCGGCGCGAAGCTGAAGGACGCGGAGCCGCTCCCATTGGTCGTGACGTCGACGAAGCCGAGGTACGTCTTGCCCTGACTCGTGCCCGCCGGGTTGGAGAAGAATTCGATGCGGAAGTTCGTGTCGTCAGCGGCTGAGAGCGTCCCGGCAATCGTCGTCGAGTTCTTGCCTGTGATCGCGGACGTCAGGACGGGATAATCCTGGAAGAGATTCGGGCCGTTGTGACCATCGGCGCCGTTGGGCGTCGCCCCGTCGTTGCCGAGGTCGATGCCGATCGCGGCGTTGGAATAGATCGAGTTCCCCAGGATGGCGTTCTCGACGGCCGTGTCAGTCGGATCTTCCCCGACGGTGATCCCGTTGCCGCCGTTGAAGGCGATCGTGTTGCCGGCGCCCTTGGTTGTGCCTCCGATCGTATTACTGTACGAATCATTCTGGATCCAGATACCGGCCTGAGAGTTCCCCAGGTCGACGGTCCCGCCCCTATTGGTGCCGATGTCATTGCCCGCGACCAGGTTGCCCGTGGCCCCATCCAGGTCGACGCCATCACCTCTGTTGGCCGAGATCAGGTTACCAGCGCCAGACGAGGTGCCACCGATGGTATTGCCGGACGCGTCGAGTATTGATATCCCGTCCTCCTGGTTGCCCAGCGTGCTGCTTCCGTCGTCGCCGGTACCGATGTAGTTACCCTGTACCAGGTTCCCGGTCGTGTCGTCATCCGAGATGAGAACCCCGTCGCCATCGTCCGATGTGCTGGCTGAGATCATATTTCGTGCGGTCTGGGTGGTCCCGCCGATCGTGTTCTTCGACGCCCCATCGACGATCTCGATCCCACCGCCATTACCCATCGGAATGTCCCCGGTCGCATCGATGCCGATGAAATTGCCTGCGACCAGGGTGCCCGAGGCCCCATCCAGAACGACGCCGATGTCGCCGTTCGCCGAGACGATGTTCCCCGCGCCAGCGGTCGTCCCGCCGATCGTGTTGCCACTGTCTCCGTTTGTTTCAACTCCACAGTAGTTATTGAAAATAATATTATGTGATAATATATTATAATTATAATTAATATATATGACAGCATTAGCAGTATAACCGCCGTTGTTACCGGTTTCGCTAATAAATCCGGTTATCTCCAGATTCTCAATCAGGGATCCGCCGCCATCGAGCACGAGTGCAGGCCAGACGTAATCGTCAACCGCGCCGCCCCCATCGATGACCACGGAGCCGAGGTTGCCGCCATTGATCGTGACTCCTGGGGCCGTGATGGCAGGGAGGTCATACGGCTCGATTGTCATCGCTCCGGCGAAACCGATCGAGCCCCCGCCGTCGCTGTCGACCTGCTGGATGGCGGAGCGCAGGGTGATCGTTCCGTCGCACGTCTCGCCCGGTGGGCCGCCGCCGAGCGGAGCGTCTCCCGGGTCGTTGACAATGTACATCGACAGGAGGCAGCGTTCGTCCAGCTCGAACAGGAAAGGTTTGAAGCCTCTTCGACGGGCGTGGTGGTTCTTTGCAAGGGGTCGCCGGGATTGAGGACTCAGCATGGTGGAGCACCTTTTGCGGATGGTGTGACCGCCTCCGAAGAGATTCACACGATCCGACGGCCGCCGGTGGTTCGTCAAATTTGATGAGAGTCGCGTCAAGGGTCGTGGATGCTGCACGATCAAAATCGCGTTCCACGCGGGCACGGCATCGAACCGGTCGGGCGACGCGGACGACGATCGTTCCCCGACAGGCGGGGCACGGCAGATCACATCACTTCTGTTCTCAGAGATGCACGAGGCGAGAAAACCTATCGCAGATTCCAATGATTCTTCGGGATCACCGATCCGGCGTTCACTCCGCGCGCCGAGCCCCGACTGACTCTCGCGGCGTCGCGGGCCAGAGGAAGAGTTCTGAGCGGCCACCGGCCCCGGCGCACGTCGCCAGGGTCAGGCCGTCGGGGGAGAAGCGTACTTGGTTGACCGGGCCGGAATGGCCTTCGAACGTCCCGAGGTCCCGGCCCGTGGGGACGTCCCACAGGCGGACGCACCGATCGTCGTGACCGGCCGCCAGCGTGCGACCGTCCGGGGCGAACGCCAATGACCTCGTCTCTGTTGAAGGTCCGTGCATCTCCATCAGGGGATGGAGCGACTCGGAATTCCAGAGGATGATCGTGCCTTCGCTACCCCCCGTGGCCAGGATCGAGCCATCGCGGGAGAACGCCTGGGAAACGATCATGTCCCGGTGCCTCGTCCCTGTCACGGCCCGGGGCCGACCGGAGGCGATGTCCCACAAGGCGGGCGTACCCGTGCCCCATCCCCAGATCGATAAGGAGTCTTCTCGAGGTGAGAAGGCCACGGCGCCACCGTTTGCTCGATCGAGACGCTTGGTCTCTCCAGCGCGGGCCACGTTTCGGAGAAACACTGCGTCACCGTGATTGGATCGACTGACCCATTGTCCATCGGGAGAGACCGCCAGAAAGCCTTTGAATGCAGGCGGGGTCGTATAGTCTTCCAGGCGGCGACCGCTGGGTAGTTCCCATAAGGTGATGGTGCCGGACTCTCCCGCGGTCACCAGTAAGCGGGCATCGCGCGCAAGTGCCGCGCTGTGAATGGGATAGCCTGCGTTGAAGGAATTCACGGTCGAGAGGGAACCCCCTCGCGCATCGCAGACCCAGACCCTACCCCGATCGTCGGCCACGGAGATCGTGGCCCCATCCGTTGAGAACGCCAGGGAGGAGGTCAAGGCGGTCGGAATGGGAATCGAGATCCGCGCCCGATCACGCTCGAGGTCCCAGAGCTTGACCGTCGACAGCCCGCTCGTGGTCGCCAGCGTCCGGCCGTCGGGAGAATACGCGACGCACCAGAGCCGGTCGTGGCCGCTGGCGATCGACTCCCGGACGCCTGTGGATCGGTTGATGAGGTGGATCAGGCCGTGCATCCCGACCGCGGCCAGGGTTTGATCGTCCGGTGAAAAGCCCACGAACCGGAGTTCCGCATCATTCGTCTGGAAGAGCGCCGTGCGCGTCCAGGTGCGAGCCTCCCAGAGTTCCACATCGCCACCCCGGCCGCACGTGGCCACGGCTTGTCCGTCGTGGGAGAAGACGGCGCAGCGGGCCTGACCCTGTTGACGCTCCAGCCGAGCGAGCTCCCGGCCGGTAGTCAGGCTCCTGATGATCGTCCCGTGACCCGCGATGGCGAGGGTCACGCCATCGGGGGAAATCGCCATCGCCTGGAGATCCGGATTGGCCACCTTGAACGAGCAGACTTCCTGTAAGGTCGCTGCGTCCCAGACGATCACTTTTCCCACCCGTCCGCATGAGATCAATCGTCGGCCATCAGGCGAATAGATGGCTGCGACCACCGGCTCGGAATGGCCTGCCAGAGTAGCCAAGACCCGACCGGCCTGAGCATCCCAGATCTTGACGGTCTGGTCGTCGCTGGCGGTCGCCAGGGACTGGGCGTCGGGAGAGATCGCGACCCAGTTCAGCTCATCCGTGTGCGCGTGCTTTCCCTCCAAGATGAGACGGGTTCGTCCGGTAGTAACGTCCCACAGCCGCGTGGTCTTATCCTGGCCGGCGGAGGCGATGGTCTTACCATCCGGGAAAAACACGGCGTAATAGACCTCACCGAGATGCCCTCGGAACGGCGGCCGTCCCGCCTGACAGAGCCGATGGAAGTAATGCCAGGCGAACCCCCGGATGTCTTCCTCGCCGGGTGCGGGACGATGACGCGCGAGAACTTCCCGGGCCTGGTCTGGCAGGTTGTCCGACCAGTAGCGATAGGCTTGCTTGACGTCGCGGGCGTATTGCTCGCCACGGAGGGCCCGCCCGTTGCGGCGGGATACCTGATCCAGCCGCGCGACCGTCCGGTGCGCCTGCGTCGCCAGGGCGAGGCCCACGACGGTGGTGGTCAGAAGCAAGACCAGCGCGGACGTCAGGGCGGTCAACCACGGATGGCGACGGCAGAGACGCCAGGCCCGCTCCGCGGCGCCGGCCCGCCGCGCCGCGATCGGCCGGCCCGCCAGCCAGCGATCCAGATCCTCGGCCACCGCTAGTGCCGTGGCGTATCGATTACCCGGCTCCTTCTCCAGGCATTTCAGGCAGATGGTCTCGAGGTCGCGGTCGACCGCGTGTCGGATGGTGCTCGGCGGCTCGGGGGCGTGCTCTCGGACCTGCTCCAGGGTCGCCAGCGGTGTCTCGCCCCGGAACGGTGCGCGGCCGGTCAGCAGGGAATACAGCAGGGCACCCAGGCCGTGGATATCGGTGGCCGTGGTGACCGCCCCTTTCCGACCGGTCGCCTGTTCGGGCGCCATGAAGGCCGGCGTGCCCACCACAGCCCCGCTCTGGGTCAGCTCGCTATCCCCCTCGACCCGCCGGGCCAGGCCGAAGTCGGCCACAAGCGGCTCGCCCCGCTCGTCGATCAGGATGTTCGACGGCTTCAGGTCGCGGTGGAGGATGCCCCGCTCGTGCGCATGGACGATCGCGCGGGCCACCGCCTCCATGATCCGCGCTGACGATCGGTTGTCGCCGACATAGTCCTTGATCCGGTCCCCCAGGTTTCCCCCCTCGACGAGCTTCATGCTGAAGAAGCCGCATCCGCGATGTTCGCCAACTTCGTGGATCGGGACGATATGGGGATGGTCGAGGTTGGCCACCGCCTCGGCCTCGTTGCGGAATCGCCGCGCGTCGGCCGGGGTCGCGCACGCACTGTCGCGGAGGACCTTGAGTGCGACCAGGCGATTCAGGCCCCGTTGCCTCGCCCGGTAGACGATCCCCATCCCGCCTCGCGCGATCTCGCCCAGGAGCTCGTAATCGCCGACGACGCGGTCTCCATCAGGCGTGGAAGGAAGTGGTGACCCTCCGTCGGGCGCCGGCTCCCGTCCACCGGACTCGCCCGACCCGAACTCGGATGCCCGAAATGCCGCAGTCAGCTCATCGAATTGATGCCGGGCGGCGAAGAACTCGACGAGATCGGCGGCGAGGTCGGGATGATTCTCGACAAGGACCGACGGTCGGGCGCATCGCCCCGATCCGCAGCTTCAAAAAAGGCGGCCAGCACTTGATGGAGCCGCTGCTCGCGCTGGCTCATGCTCTCGGAATCAACGGCCATCGTTGATGACTCACGGGGACTCGCTCATCCGTTGCCGAAGTGTCTTGTAACCACGATACAACAAGCAGGTGACCGACGCGACGGTCTTCTCCATCCGACGGGCGGCCTCCGACACCGAGAGCCCCTGCAAGTGATGGAGTTCCAGGGCGGTTCGTTGGTTGTCCGCAAGTGCGGCCATGGCTTTGGCCAGGATGAACAGTTGCTCGGCCTTCACGGCCTTCTGACTGGGTGTGGATTCATTCCCGGCCAACCATGATTCGACTCGGTTCGAGGAGTCATCGATGGACCGTTCCAGCGATCGGGCTTGCTCCGGCGGAAAATGGTGAAATCTCCGCGCGATCTGGGCGAGCGTCGTCGCCAGGATGGCGCGCAGCCAGGCGGTCAACTCGGCGTGAGTCCCTCCCCGGAATTGGGTGCGCGTCTCGTGCGCGATGAGCAGCGTCTGCTGGACGACGTCCGACGGATCCAGCCGACTGCGAAGCCGGGGATCGATCTGAAGCCGGGCCAGCAAGCGGAGATAATCGGCGTACTGCTCCAACGCGCGTGGGGTTCCGTCGACATCGCCAGACGTCAATACAACGACTCCTCGTGATTGGCGACAATGGTGGTGTCACCA
Source organism: Isosphaeraceae bacterium (assembly GCA_052148775.1). Classification (GTDB taxonomy): domain Bacteria; phylum Planctomycetota; class Planctomycetia; order Isosphaerales; family Isosphaeraceae; genus CAVZRC01. The sequence goes on from JBKQHM010000321.1 coordinate 17,353, forward strand.
ATCATCATATACGAGTCGGTTGAAAGACAAGGCTGTCGGGGATTTCGTCGTCGAAATGCCACACGATATCCTCGCTGAACGTCGAGGAACCCGTCCCCAACGCGCGAGCGTGGGACCGAGGATCGCACCGCTCTTTGCCCTGCGTGACAAAACCCTCGGGGTATCGGCTGTCCTTGGACTGTGCATCCGCCGGGTGGTACGAGGGTCGGGGCCATCATGGTCGAGGATCAGACCGGCAGAGACCGGGGCATGATCTGGCGCACCGGCCGGCGTTCTGATGCGTGAAACTCCGGGGATCATGTCGAGTAGCAAGTGGCGAGCAAGATTTAACCCGCTTCGCTTTCTCGCCACTTGCCACTACGATCACACCCGCTTGGCGATCGCTTCCTTGCCCTCGGGGACCTCCGGCGACTCGTAGTCGAACCAGCGGGGATCGAAGTCGATCCGGCGCTTCTGTCGCATCGCGAGGTTGCTCGTCAGCGCGATCACGGCGTCGGCCAGCGCGACCTCGCCGCGGCAACGGGGCTGGTGCTCGGTGTCGGCGTGGTAGTTCGAGGCGTTGCCGTGGCGGACGCAGTAGGCGAAGTGCTCGAGCTCCTCGCGGTAGCCTCGCGAGGGCTCGGCCGTGGCCAGGCCGCCCAGCGACGCCGCAGCGGACGGGCCGGCCGTGCTCGGGCTCGTCTCCAGCGCCGGCTTCTTTCCCTGGGTCTCGATACTCACGCTGGTCGTCCGCGAGGTGATCGGGGCGCCCGCCTCCTTGTACAGCAGGATCTCCTTCTCCTGGCTGACGATCATCGTCCCCTTCGAGCCCATCACCATCTCGCCGTAGCCATCGAACCCGTTGGTGTTGATCGACGAATACGTCACGACGATTCGGTCGTGCTCGCCCTTGCCGGGGAACTCGAAAACCGTGAAGACGTGGTCGTCGGCCTCGCGGCCGTCGGTGTTGAAGAACGTGCCGCCGATCCCCGTGACGGCCATCGGGTGCTGCTTGCCCAGGAAGATCGAGCAGGCGTCGAGCTGGTGGCTGCCCAGCTCGGCCATCAGGCCGGCGCCGGTCTTGTTGTACAGCCGCCAGTTGATCAGCTCGTCCAGGCTGTTGTAGCCGTACTTCTTGAAGTCGACGTCCTTGTCCTTCAGATTCGTGACGTACTGGGAGTTCGTCTCGAACGTGGGGCCGTACTTGGCGAAGTCGATGTTCTTCTCGATGCCGGGATGGAGCCGCTTCCAGCTATCGCGATAGATCAGGTGCCCGTGCTTATCATGGACGTACTCGGGCTGGCCCGTGCTCGGGTCGATGATCGGATTGCCGCTCTTATCCTTGGCGATGATCGGCGTCGCATTGTTGCGGTGCCAGAGGGCGCGGATGTGCCGGATGTCGCCCAGGACGTCGTTCTGGACCAGGTAATTGGCGTTGTCGTACAGGACCGAGTAGTGCCGCTGGTGGCCGACGGCCAGCAGTCGGTTCGTCTGGCGGGCGACCTTGCACATCTCCTTGCACTCGGCGATCGAGTGCGCCATCAGCTTCTCGGTGAAGACGTGCTTGCCGGCCTTCATCGCCTCGATCGCCACCGGGGCGTGCAGCCAGAGCGGCAGGGCGATCACGACCACCTCGACCTCGGGGTCCGCGTACATCTCCTCCTTGGTGGCGTACTGCTTGAGCTTCTTGACGTCGGCGGCCGTGTAGTCCTTGTGGGCGGAGAATTCCTTGACCGCCCGGGCCTGCTGCGACGGGCGGATGTCGCAGAACCCGATGAAGTTCATGTAGGCGCGGTTGTGCGAGCGGATCATCGCCTGGCAGCCCTCGTCGCCGGTGCCGATGATCGCCGCCTTGACCGGGGACTTGTTCCCCATCTCCTTGTAACCGAAGTAGAAGGCGCCCAAGGCCGGCGTGGCCGCCGCCGCCTTGAGCCAGTCACGTCTCGAGACGCCCAGCGCCCGGTCGGCGTTCTCGCGGCCCAGGACCCGCTGCTCGGGAGTCAGAGGCATGTTCGTCATCCGTCGCTCCTTATGGAATCAAAGTAGGGTGGGCAACGCCCACCGGTCGTCGACTGGGATCAGTGGGCCGTGCCCACCCTACGAAATTCAACCGATCGGAATGGGTTTGCGATGGTCTTCGTCCAGGTCCCGATCAGGGGCCCGCGGCGGGACGGGATGATCGGTCCCCGTGCTCGGATTCGCGTTCGACGCCTGGAGGGCCAGGCGGCGGCGCCGTCTTGCACCGAAGAACAGCGCGTCGAGGCCGATCCAGTGGCCGCTCGGCGTGGTGGCGATCACCAGGCAGGCGATCAGCTCGACCAGGTTCTTGCTGACGATGAAGTAATGTCCCTCGGTCTTCGGGTTGGGAGGCAGCCCGGGCCAGGGAGGCATCGAGAGGTAGATCATCGCCAGGAACGTCGCGGCGCTCAGCGCCGCCAGCGGGGTCAGCAATCCCAGGATCAGGCAAACCCCGATGACCATGATTCCATAAGTCGTCGTGATATTGATCAGGTCGAGCTGCGTGATCGGGGGGGAAACGGTCCCGGCCGACGCGAGCTGCTCGGACGTCGCGAGCTTGGCGACCGCGTCGCGGAGGGACTTCCCTTGTTCGACCAGCGGGCCGATGAGCGATCGGCGGTCGGCCTCGACGCTCCGACGCGCCTCCCAGGCCCGCTCGAGCTCGTACGACATCGCGTCCGGGTCCTGTTCGGCCTTCTCGACCTGGTCCAGGTCGTGGAAGTATTTCTCGCGCTTCTCGGCATTATCGGGGCTGGCGAACCAGGCGTCGGCCCATCGCTCGCTCTCATCGGCGACCTTGGCCACCTGGCTCCGCTGGGCCTCGCTGAATCCGAAATGGTCGGCGACCCGCTCGACCTCGGAACGCCACGCCGCCTTGAGCTTGGAAAGGTCGAGCATGTCCCGGCTGTCGACATCCGGCACGATCTGTCGGAAATGGGGCGCCAGCGGGCCGGTGGCATTCCTGAGGTAGACCTCGGCCGAGAAACCCTCCTTGCCGTGGAGGGTCGACTCGTATTTCTCGACCCCCTCGTTCAGGAAGTGCCAGCCGATGGCCACCCGAAGCACGATGATGAAGAATGCCGCGAGAAATCCGGGATAGTAGCGTGCCATGGTGATGGAAAACTCAGGGTTCTGGGAGTCTCGGCTTCAGCCGGTCCGCCGGTGTGGATCCCGCCCGAAGGCGCGATCCCATCGGCGACATCCGGTCTGTCTAACGGTCCTCATTTTATCTTAACGTCGCCGCTTCCGCGACAAAATCGTACTCGCTCAAACCCAAAACGCGAATCCGGGGCGATGGATCGTCATTTTCCGCGGTCGGGCTGCTTTCGACGAAGACCGCGCCGATCTCGGGGTGTGCATCAATGTAGGCCGAGGCCGCGTCCGCTCCGAGGAGGTAGAAGGCCGTCGACAGGACATCGGCCGCGGCGGCCGTCGGGGCCAGCACGGTCACGCTGGCCGGCCCCAGGGCCGGCTCGCCCGACCGGGGGTCGATGATGTGGCCGAAGACGCGACCATCCACGATGAACTGCTGGAACGCCGTGCCCGAAGTACCGATCGCGCGATTCCGCAGCCCGAAGACGCCCAGGGGCGATTCCGGCTGGAAGGGATTGTACAGCGTGACCTCCCACCGGGCGCCGAACCGGCCCGGCGGCGAGCCGAGCGCGAAGAGGCTGGATCGTCCGCCGTGGACCAGGCCGGACGTCGGCCACCAGTAGGCCCGCAGCAATTCGACCGCCCGGTCGATGGCGTATCCCTTGCCGATGCTCCCCAGGTTGATCCGGATCCCTTCGCGATCGAAGGCGACCGTGCGTCGCTCGGGATCGAGCCGGAGGTGTTGCCAGCCCGTCCGCGACCGGGCCTCGGCCAGGGCGAGGGGCTCGGGGACACGCCTGGGACCCTTGACGAACCCCCACGCCTCCGAGAGCGCACCCGACGTCACGTCGTAGGCGCCGCCGGTCTCCCGGCTCAGGTCGACCGCCTCCTGGAGCAATCGGAAAAGGCCCGGCTCGACCGCGACGGGCCCCAGGTGCGCAGTGGCGTTGAGCCGGCTCACCTCGGAGTCGTCGCGGTAGACGGTCATTTGGGCCTCGATCGCGTCGATCAGGTCGAGTGCGCGGCAGGACAGATCGACGGCCCCGGGAGTGCCGGCCGGCAGCCGGATTTCGAACGAAGATCCCATCGCCGGCCGGTGGACCCGCACTAGGTCAAAGAGACTCCCCGTCGTCGCGCCCGGCTGGCTATCCGAGGCGCCCTCATCCAGGGGGCGCCGCAGTCGCAGGAGATCGCGTCGATTGACGCCGATGCGGGGAGGTTTCACGCGGCGCTCGGTGAGAAGAGGGCAGGGGGGATTCCGGCCCGAGGCGTCACCGGGGGGGAATTCCGCCGGGGTCAATAATCTCTATTCAGTATATCGTAACCGTCTCCACCGAAAAGAGGTCAGGCGGCCGGATGTGATCTAAAGTTGGAGAGAGAGCAAGATCGCTCGGAACTCGTAACAAGAAGCACCATGAAACCTTCCGATACGCCCATGACTTCGAAATGGACTCGCTATGACCGTCTGATCCCCGGACCGGGCGACATGGTCTTTGTCGTGGTACTGGTCCTCGTGCTGATCGGCGGACATCACGGACTCTTCAACGACCCCGGGACGACATGGCACCTGCGGCTGGGCCGCGATATCCGAAACTCCGGGAGCTTGCCGCGCCAGGATACGCTGACGTTCACCCACGCGGGCGATCCCTGGATCGATCAGTCCTGGGGATTCGACCTGCTGCTGGCGAGCGTCGTCGACACGTGGGGCTGGCCGGCGGCCATCGCCATCACGGCGATCGGATTGGCCTGGCTCTACGCCGCGATGGCACGCGGGCTGGTCCGGGACGGCTACGGCGTCGTCGTCTCCATCGTCGTGGCGATCCTCGCCGCGGCCGTCGGGTCGATTCATTTCCTGATCCGGCCGCACCTCTGCACGTTCGCGTTTGTGTACATCACGCTCAGGACCTGCCAGCGGCAGCACGAGCGCGGGGGATGGGCCGTGTTCCTGGTGCCCGTCTACACGGCGATCCTGGCGAACCTGCACGGGGGGTTCGTGGCCCTGCCGGTGATCGTGGCCACGGCGGGGTTCGGACATGCGATCTCCAGCCGATGGGATGAGACGCGTCGGCACGAAGTCCTGAAGTTCCTCGCCGCGTTCGCCCTCTCATGCCTGGCGGGCCTGGCGAACCCGTACGGGATCGGCCTGTACGGCCACGTCGGGAACCTGCTGATCTCGAGCGGTGTGACGAAACTGATCGCCGAATACCAGCCTGTGCCCTTCGGCACGCCGGGCGTCGAGGTGATGGAGGGGATGCTGCTGGCCCTGATCGCCCTGCCGGTCGTCTCCTCGCGGCGGATCGACCGGTATCATCTGGCCCATGTGCTCGTCTGGCTTCACCTGGCCTTGACGTCGATCCGCAACGCGCCGTTCTTCGCCATGGCGGCGGCCCCAGCCCTGGCCGCCCTGATCGACGGATTGCCGATCTCGCTGCGGGAGTCGTGGAAGCGGGACGCCCGGCCGTCGATCTGGCCGTCCGCGGCCTGCTTCGCCCTGCTGATCGCGTCGGTGCGCGGGATGGACCTCGGCGGCCCCAACCCCGAGGCCTGGCCCATATCGGCGGTCGCGACCCTCGACCGCCAGCCCGCCTCGTCGCGGATGTTCCACGAGCAAGATTGGGGCGGACTAATCGAGGCCGAGTGCCGGCCGATCCGGCGATCGTACGTCGACGATCGGTTCGAGATCTTCGGCAAGGAGGCGATCTTCGAGTATCTCGACGCCCTGAGCGGCGGCCCTGTCTGGGAGACCGTTCGCGACCGCGACCGGATCGAGCTGGTCTGGCTCCGCCCCGACCGCGGCCTGGCCAAACGGCTACTCAAGGAGCCGGGTTGGAGCGTCCTCCATCGCGACAAGGTCTCGATCCTGTTCGCACGCCGGGCGGGCGAAGGCGTGCCTGCCGACGACGGGAAGATGGCTCGCCGCTAGGCGTGCGGGCCTACTTAACCTTGAGCTTCTCGCGTACGACCTGGGTCAGTTTGTCCGGCAGGGGGATCGTCCACTCGTTGAGCTGCCCGGGACGAGCCTCGAAGCTCTTGTTGAGCCGGGACCAGTATTCCGCAGGGAGTTCGAGCTTCTCCACCCCCATTGTCACCGACCATTCCAGGCCCATCTGAGCCATCTTGAGTTCTTCCTCCGTCGGTGGCTCGGCCCGACCCGGACGCCCCGTTCCACCTCTCCAGAAGTCACTCTCGGCGAGAACCTCAAATTGCCTCACCGGTCCGCTGCCATCGGACGGAGCGATCGGGCGCAGCACGGCCAGCCTGTTGAGGCGGTAGCGGCCGCGCTCCCACATCATCGTTCCGCCGGGCGTTTCGACCGCGCGGATATCCCTGGCCAGGACGGCGGCGCGGTTTTCTCCTTGCGAAGATTCCAGGCAGAAGAAGTAGAGTCCGGCCTGGTTGAAGATCTCGGCCGCCGCCGATCCGGGACCGCAGAGGACGGGACGAACCCCGCGATATTTCGATCCGAACCCAGCACCCAGGGTCGTTTCCTCCGGGCTCCCGGTAGACTTCCAGCGATGGCCGATCGTCCAGGATACGCCCGACTGATTGATCGGGCTGATCACGAACGGCGCCTCGAGGACGAGACCCTCTCGTCCCAGATCGGCCGGCCAGTCGCATCGGATGCGCACGGCCACTCGCTCGAGGAGCGTCCTGGGACAGACAATGGTCTGATGAACCTGGGTGCCCGGTTCGAGGCTGAGTTTTCCGGATCCGGCGAGGCTGCTGTCGCCCCAACTCCCGATAACCTCGAACTGGTATTCCGCGGGCTGGAGAATCCCGAAGTCCGCGACGCCCGAGGCGTCGGTGACTAGGGACCGCTTCCGATTGCTGACGGGGTCGACCTGCTGGAGCTCGATCGAGCATTCGGCCAGGGGAGGCCCGTCGGGAGTCTCCTGGCGGACCTCGAACTTGACGGGGATCAACAAGGGCGATCGGGGATTCCGGATCGCTTCGGACATCTCATGCAATTGTTTCAACATGTCTTGCTGGCCGGCCCGGGCTTCGGCCGCCGCGCGGACGGAATCCCGACGGGCCTGGATCGATTGCTGCCAGAAGAGGCCGGCCATCGACAGGCTGGCCAACGTCACCACGAAGCAAGTCGCGATCAGCACGCGCTGGGCCATGATCTTGCCTTTCATCGCATCGAACCAGAGCCGGCGCGCCAGGGCCGCCGGATCGCCGAACCGTTCCATCACCCGCCGACGCGCCTCCTCGGGCCCGACCCCGCTCAGCAGCTCGTGGTTGTAGGCGCAACCGAGGTGGTCGGCCAGCTCGTCGAGGATGTCCCGCCGCAGGCCGGCCGGTTCGTCATGCCGCGGCGGGGGCAGGTGGGCCGAGAGTACGTCTTGATCGTACATGGAAATGTCGTAGGGTGCTCTGCGACACCCCTTCCAACATGCGGAATCGTTACAATTAAACTCTTGATGCTTTGGGGGTTACGTTTCATTTCGCCCTGGGTGGGCGGATCCCCTTGGCCTGGTCGAGTAACTTCTT
>JBKQHM010000322.1:0-12635 GCA_052148775.1 Isosphaeraceae bacterium
GGCGGCGGGAGCCTGACGGCCCTGCCGATCGCCACCACCCAGTCCGGGATTATCGCGGCCTATATCCCGACGAACCTGATCTCGATCACCGACGGGCAGCTCTATCTCGACAGCCACCTGTTCAACGAAGGCGTCCGTCCGTCGGTCGACGACGGGCTCAGCGTCTCGCGCGTCGGCGGCAAGGCGCAGCCGAAGGTGCTCCGCCGGCTCGCGAGCGACCTGCGGCTGCTCTACGCCCAGTTGCACGAGCTGGAGACATTCGCGCGGTTCGGGGCCGAGCTCGAGCCCGAGACCCGCCGCCGATACGAGCGCGGGCGACGCCTCCGCGAGGCGCTCAAGCAGCCGAGGCTGCGTCCGGTCCGCGTCGGCCACGAAGCCGCCGTGCTGTTCGCCGCCGGGCAGGGTTGCCTCGATGACTTACCCGTCGAGAAGGTCGTCGCGTTCCTGGACGCGCTGCTCGGGCGGCTCGATGCCGTCGACTCCGAGCTGATCGACTCCATCGAACGCGCGGACGAACTCGGCGAGGCGGATGCCGCACGGCTCCGCCAGACGATCGAGGCGGTGCGTCGGGACTTCTCGGGAGGGTAGCCGTCATGACTTGGGAGGCGACGCACCGGAGGAAGCAAGCCGTCGACACGGTCCACTACGTCGTCAGCGCGATGAGGGCGATCGCGGCCGGGCGCATCCCAGGTGCCCAAAGGGCGCTCGCCAGCGCCCGGCGCTACGATGAGATCGTAATGCGCGCGATGGGCGCCCTCCTGGACGACTCGGCATCCTTCGCCGATCGGGTGGACCATCGCCCTACGACCCTGCTGGTGATGACCTCGGAGCAGCCGCTTTGCGGATCGTTCAACCCCAACGTCCTGGGATTCGCCGAACATCGATGGCAGGCACTCAGCGAGGTCAAAAACTCCCATCTCGTGGTCGTCGGCCAGCGCGGGATTCACCAGCTCATGGCCCGGGGTATCGCCGTATCGGCCGGCGAGCCGGCGGCGACGTCGCTGGAGGGATTGCACGACCTGGTCGAGCGGCTCGCCGACCTGCTGGGAAGGCGGCACTCGACCGGCGATCTGGGGTCGCTCCGTGTGGTCTACAACCGATACCAGTCGCTCAGCGAGCAGGTCCCGACCGAAGTCCAGGTTCTGCCGATGGATCTCGAGCAGATCCGCCGCTCGGCGTCGGCGCGTCGGTCGGAATTCCTGCATGACTTGACGCCGGCGGAGATGCTCAGCGGACTCGTGCAGGAATACCTGTTTATCAGCCTGTACCTGGTCGCCGTCGAGTCGTTCGCCAGCGAGCAGGCCAGCCGGCTCGTGGCCATGGACGCTTCGTCGCGGAACACCGAACGGATGCTGGAAACCCTCCGCGATCTCGAGCGGCGCGAGCGTCAGGGTGAGATCCCAGCCGAGGTGCTGGAACTGATCGGAGCCCAGTTCGCCGCCGGATCGTAGAGGCAAACGATGGAGGCCGCTCTTGTTGCGAATAACCGATGCTTCGATATCCGAACACCACCATAACGATGGAAGACCAAACGCTACGGCGACATACTCCGTGAGCCCCGAGGGTCTCCCTTTCTGGAGTCTGACCCCCACGGAGTTGTTCGAGCAACTCGGGTCGGGCGACGGCGGACTCACGGGCGACGATGCCCGGGCCCGGCTCCTCCGCCTCGGCGCCAATGGGATGCGTCCGCGTCGGCGTGCCGGGATGACCGGCCTGCTCCTGTCCCAGTTCAAGAGCCCGATCATCCTGATCCTGCTCTTCGCGGCCTCCATGGCCTTCTTCCTGGGCCAGCACACCGACGCGCTGATCATCCTGGGGATCGTCGTGGGCAGCGGCTCGCTCGGTTTCTGGCAGGAGCGCGGTGCCGCGGGGGCGATGGAGGCTCTACTGGCGCGCGTACGGATCAAGACGACGGTGTTGAGAGACGGTGGATCGATCGAGGTCCCGCTGGAGGAGGTCGTCCCCGGCGACGTGACCTTGCTGAACGCCGGAGACGTCATCCCGGCAGATTGCCTGATCCTGGAGTCGAAAGACCTATTCGTGGACGAGGCCGCATTGACGGGAGAAACCTACCCGGCCGAGAAGGCTCCCTGTCCACGGGCGCTCCCCGCGGAAACCCCGCTCGGCCAGCGGGGCAACAGCCTCTTCCTCGGCACGCACGTGGTCAGCGGGACGGCCCGGGCCGTGGTCGCCCGTACGGGGGCCGAGACAGAATTCAGCCAGGTCAGCGGACGGATGGCCCTGGGACGCCCCGAGACGGAATTCGAACGCGGGGTCCGACGCTTCGGCTATCTGCTCATGGAAGTCACGCTCATCCTGGCCATCGCCATCTTCGCGATCAACGTCGCCCTGGCCCGTCCGGTCCTGGACTCGTTCCTGTTCTCGCTGGCGCTGGCCGTCGGCCTGACGCCGCAACTCCTGCCGGCCATCGTGACCGTCAACCTCGCGCACGGGGCCCGGCGAATGGCGGAGCGGAAGGTGATCGTCAAGCGGCTCGCCTCGATCGAAGACTTCGGCAGCATGGACGTCCTCTGCTCGGACAAGACGGGCACCCTGACCGAAGGCGTCGTGCGCGTGCACTCCGCGATCGACTTCGAGCGGAACCCGAGCGAGAAGGCGCGGCTGTACGCGTTCCTCAACGCGCGATATGAATCGGGGTTCGCCAACCCGATCGATCAAGCGATCCGCGCCGATCGGCCGTTCGACCTGACCGGGTTCCGGAAACTCGACGAGGTGCCCTACGACTTCCTCCGCAAGCGGCTCAGCATCCTCGTGGAGGAGAAAGGCCGGCCGCTGATGGTGACGAAGGGGGCGCTGGCCAGCGTGCTCGAGGTTTGCTCGCGCGCCGAGACGGCCGGGGGCCGGGCCGTCGACATCGCCGAGGCGAGACCCGCGATCGATCGCCATTACGAGGAGCTGGGCGCCGAAGGCTATCGCACTCTCGGCGTGGCCTACCGCGAGCTCGAAGCCGGCACGGCCATGACCAAGGAGCACGAAACCGGGATGACCTTCGTGGGATTCCTCGTGCTCCACGACGCGCCCAAGGACCGCATCACCGAAACCATCCGGGAACTGGAGGGGCTCGGCGTCAGCCTGAAGGTCGTGACGGGCGACAACCGGCACGTCGCCGAGGCCATCGGCATCATGGTCGGAGTGCAACACCCCAACGTCGTGACCGGGGAAGAGATCCGACGCATGAGCGATCAGGCGCTGGTCCAGCGAGTCGGCGAAGTCTCGGTCTTCGCCGAGGTCGAGCCGAACCAGAAGGAACGGATCCTGCTGGCCCTCAAGAAAGCCGGGAACGTGGTCGGATACCTGGGCGACGGGATCAACGACGCCTCGGCCCTGCACGCGGCCGATGTGGGCATCTCGGTCGATTCCGCAGTCGACGTCGCCAAGGAGGCGGCCGATATCGTCCTGCTCGAGAAAGGCCTGGACGTCCTGGCCGACGGGATCCGCGAGGGCCGGGCCACCTTCGCGAACACACTCAAATACGTCTATATCGCCACGAGCGCGAATTTCGGGAACATGTTCAGCATGGCGGGAATCTCCCTGGTGCTCTCGTACCTCCCCCTGCTTCCCAAGCAAATCCTCCTGGTCAACCTTTTGACCGACCTGCCCGAGATGGCCATCGCGTCGGATGCCGTCGATCCGGAGTTCGTCGAACGCCCTCGCCGTTGGGACATCAGTGCGATCCGCGAGTTCATGGTCGTCTTCGGGGCGGTCAGCTCCCTGTTCGACTACGCCACATTTGGACTGCTGCTGCTGGTCCTCCATGCGACTCCCATCGAGTTTCGCACCGGCTGGTTCCTGGAGTCGGTCGTCTCGGCCACGGTGATCGTGCTCGTGATCCGCACGCGGAGGCCGTTCTATTCGAGCCGGCCGGCGAGGGCGCTCTCGGTCTGCACGGTCCTCGTGATCGGGGCGACATTGGCGATTCCCTATACACCTCTGGGAGCCTTGCTGGGATTCGGGCCGCTGCCGGCCGCCTTCGTGCCGGCCCTGGCCGGGATCGTCGTCCTGTATGTCGCCGCGGCGGAGGCCGCGAAGCGTTGGTATTTCCGATGGAGGCCCCACTAGCAGCCCGGCGCGCCGGGGCTCTGCTGTCCGCGGCGATGGGCGAAGCAGTGGTCGATATCCAGGTCGCAAAGTGAATGATACGATGAAACTGGGCTCACAACCGACGACGACGTCGCCGGGAGTCGGCCAACCGGCCCTTGCTCAGGCCCAAGGGAGTTCGACCCCATGCATTCGGAAACTGCCGACCGACTCGTCACCCTGGCTGTGGATCGGCCCATCTGGGACCGCGTCTTCAGCGTGGCCCCGCTGGTGATCGTGGGGAGCAAGGAGGAATCCGGAGCGTTCAACCTGGCACCCAAACACCTGGCGATGCCCCTCGGTTGGGAGAACTTCTACTGCTTCGTCTGCAGCCCGAGGCACACCACTTATCACAACATCCGGCGCAGCCGCGTGTTCACCATCAGTTATCCCCGGCCGTCAGACATCCTGGTGGCCAGCCTGGCCGCCGCGCCCCGATGCGAAGACCAGTCCAAGCCGAGTCTGCTCGTGCTCCCGACCTTCCCGGCACGCGAGGTCGACGGGGTATTGGTCGAGGGTTCGTACTTCTTCCTCGAATGCACGCTGCACAGCATCCTGGATGGCTTCGGGCCGAATAGCCTGATCATCGGTAACGTGGTGGCAGCCTCGGCCCATGAGGACGCCCTCAGGGATTCCGAACGGGACGAGGCGGATCAGCTCTTCGCCTTCCCGATGCTGGCCTACCTGAGCCCGGGCCGCCTCGCCGAGATCCGCCAGACCACGGCGTTTCCTTTCCCGAGCGGCTATTCGCGTTGAACAGGTCTTCCTCGGGCGAGACACCAGGGAGAATGGCGGCGGGACGGCTGGGCCATAACGGCGAGGGGAACATGGGCGATCAGGAGATCAATCAGATCCTCGGCTATCTCGAGGGCCGTCGCGGGGCCATGGTCGACTTCCTGGAACGGCTCGCGCAGGCCGAGTCGCCATCAGACGATCGGGCCGCGGTGGCGACGGTGCTCGCGATGCTGGCCACGGAGCTGGAAGCATGCGGGATGGACGTGCGTCGTTACCAAGGCCGGGTCTCCGGCGGCCTGTTGTTCGCCCGGCCACGCGAGCGGGCCAGGGACTTGCCGCTGCAGATGCTCGTCGGACACTGCGACACGGTCTGGCCGCTCGGGACGCTCCGCGCGATGCCGGTACGGGTCGATGGGGAAACCCTGTTCGGGCCGGGCGTATTTGACATGAAGGCCGGCCTGGTCCAGATGGTCTCCGCGCTGCGGGCCATCAAGGAACTGGGCCTTCGGCCGCCGGCCCATTGCCTGGTGGTCATCAACTCGGACGAGGAGGTCGGCAGCCCGGACTCGACCCCATTGATCCGTCGCCTGGCCCGGCGGTCGGTCCGCTCTTACATCCTGGAGCCCGCCTTCGGTCCGTCGGGCAAACTTAAGACCGCGCGCAAGGCCTCGGGCGGATTCACGATCACCATCAAGGGACGGGCCGCCCATGCGGGGGTCAATCCCGAGCAAGGGGTCAGCGCGATCCTCGAGATGTCCTATCAGATCCAGCGGATGTTCGCGCTCAACGACGCGGCCCGCGGGATCACGGTGAATGTGGGGACGATCGACGGCGGGATCCGGTCCAACGTGATCGCCCCGGAGGTGCGCGCCAACGTGGACGTGAGGGTCCGGACGCGGGCGGACGCGGCCGAGGTCGAGGCCGCCATCCGCGCCCTGCGGCCGGTCAACCCGGAGACGACGATCCAGGTTGAAGGGGGCATCGACCAGTACCCGATGGAGGCGGTGCCCCGGAACCAGGCCCTGTGGCGCCTGGCCGAGCGCCTCGGCCGATCCTTGGGGCTGGATCTCGACCAGGCCGAGGTCGGAGGCAGCTCCGACGGGAACACCACAAGCCGCTACACGGCCACCCTCGACGGCCTGGGCGCCGTCGGGGACGGGGCGCACGCGACCCACGAGCAGGCGCGGATCCCCCAGATGGTCGAGCGTTGCGCCCTGCTCGTCCTCCTGCTGATGGCCCCGATCCGCCTCGAAGAGCCCGACGCCGCGACGGCGGAGATGCGAGCCGATTCCTCGAAGGAGCCGCCATGATCAGCGTTCGCGAGGCGACCGGCCGGGACGTCCCCGCAATCCAGGAGATCTTCCTGGCTACCTACGGGATGGACTACAGCGATCCCCGCTACTACGACGAGTCGCTGCTGATCCGTCTTGTCTATTCCGAGAGCAGTCTGATGCTCGTGGCCGAGGACACCAAGATCGGGAGACTCGTCGGAACCGCCTCGGTCGACCTGGAGGTCGGGGCCTACTCCGACCTGGTGGGGGAATTCGGCCGGCTGGCCGTCCACCCCGATGCACGGCATCAGGGGGTCGGCCGGCTGCTGATGACCGAGCGGATTCGACGGGTACAGGACAGGCTCCAGGTCGGGATCGTCGACGCCAGGGCCGCTCATCCCTACAGCCTGAAGATCGCCGAGGCCCAGCAGTTCGCCGTCGTCGGCTTCCTCCCCCTGGTCTGGCGCGTGCGCGAACGCGAGAGCCTGGTCCAGCTCGTCCGCTACTTCGGCAACGCACTGGAGTTGCGCAGGAACCACCCGCGGATCATCCCCGAGGTCAGCCCGCTTGCCCAGATGGCCCTGGAGAACGGCTCCCTGGTCCCCGACTTGATCGTGGACGAGCATGCCCCGGCCTATCCGCCCGGCGGGAAGTTCGAGGCGCAGGAGTTGACGACGGAAGGCTACGCCGCCTTGCTGCGGATCGAGCGGGGGCGGGTCCATCGCCGCGAGATCTTCGGACCGGTCCGGCTCCACTACGGCTTCTTCAAGCTCCAGGCGCGCCGGTCGCATTACCTCATCGCCCGCGAGGACAGGCGGATCGCGGGGGCTGTCGGCTTCATGCACGACCCCGTCGACAAGACGGTACGCATCTTCGAGCTGATCGCCCTCGAGGACCCGGTGGTCCGATTCCTGCTGGCCAACCTCGAACGGGCGTGCCGCGAAGATTGGGGGACCTGCTGCATCGAGGTGGACGTCAGCGCCTACGCGCCGCGGATGCAGCGGACCCTCGGCGAACTGGGGTTCCTGCCGGTCTCCTATCTCCCGGCGATGGTCTTCGACCAGGTGGAGCGGCTCGACATCGTGAAGATGATCCGCCTGCTGATCCCGCCGGAGATCAGCACGGAAGGACTCACTCCGAAGGCCAGGGAGGCGGCCGAGTTGGTCCTCCGGCGGTTCCGGAGCCGGAGCGTGCTCCCGCGGATCGCCGAGGCCGTGCGGGACCTGTCCCTCTTCGCCGGCCTCGACACGGAACAGGTCCAGCGCCTTGCCGGCACCTGCACCCTGGCGGCGTTCGAGCCCGGTCAAGACGTCTTCCGGGCCGAGCATCCCGGCAGGGAGATGTACCTCGTCCTCCGGGGCGAGGTCGAGATCTCCACTCCGAGATGCTCCTCCCCCATCGGAGTGGTCCGGACGGGAGAATGCCTGGGGGAGATCTCCTTGCTGACGGAAGCCGCCCACTCGGCGACGGCAACCGCGCTGACGCATGCTGAAATGGCGGTCCTGAGCCACAGGGACCTCACCGAGCTGATCCGGCTCCGCCCGGACATCGGCCTGCACATCTACCGGAACCTGGCCGCGGGCCTGGGCAAGAAGCTGAAGCGATCCGGCGCCTCCTCCAGCGAAACGGATGGATCGACGGCGACGGACATGGCGTGATCGACCGACGGGACGAGGTCCGGGTCAGGCATCGTCCCGCGCGATGTCGCGCAAGAGGAGTGCTCCCATGACAAGGGCAACAATACAGCCGGCCGCGCCAGGCACGGAGACGCCGGCTGCGATTGGGGGGATCCTCTGACTGCAGAGTTGGGCCGAGCCGAGGAACAGCGCGCCGATCAGGATCCCCGACACGAGCCGGTTAACCGCGGCCTGCAAATGCCGGTGCTCGAGCTTGATCTCGAACCGGCCCGCCCAAAGCCGGTCCAGGAGATTGGCTAGATCCCTCGGCCCGCTGCTGAGCAGACGATCCACGGCACGATGGGTGCGGCGCAACCTCGCCAGCCAATGCCGCGGTCTGAGCCGGTCGCGGATCAACTGACGATGATACGGCTCCACCAGTTCCATCAGGTTGAAACTCGGGCTAAGCTGTCGGGCCGTTCCCTCGAGGACGACGAGCGTCTTGAGTACCAGAGGGACGCCTGATGGCAGTACCAGGTGATGGCTACGGATGATCGCGGTGAATCGATCGAGCGCGGCGCCCAGATCAAACTCCTTGAGCGACTGGTTCGCGTATTCCGCGAGGAAGTCGGTCACATCGGCGCGGAACGCGGCCTCGGCAATGTCTGCGGGGCCGAGCACGCTCGCATGAGGAGGCCGCACAGCTCTTCGCTGTCCCGCTTGGAAACGGCGATCAGCAGGTCTTCGAACGTCTCCCGCAGTCGATCGTCGATTCGCCCCACCATCCCGCAGTCGAGGACGCCCACCACTCTGTCGGGCAGCAGAACGTAGTTCCCCGGATGCGGGTCCGCATGGTAGAAACCATCCCGAAATATCATATTCAAATACATGTTCGCTGCCCGGTGTGCGAACTCGTCCAGGTCTACTCCGGACCGGTGCAGTTTCACTTGACTCGAGCCGGGAATGCCGACCAGCCTTTCCATGGTCAGGACTCGACGACTATACAGCTTCGGGTACACCGCAGGGAAGTGGACCGTGGCGTCCCCGGCGAAGTTCCGCGTGAATTCCTCCACGTTCTGCCGCTCCGAGGAGAAGTCCAATTCATGGAGCAGCGTCCTTCGAAACTCGGTCACGGTGGCGATCGGTCGGTAAGCCCGGGCATCCGGCACGTGATTCTCGAACAACTGCGCCAGTGCCATCAGAAGATCGAGGTCGGAGTGTATCCTTGCCTCGATGCCGTCGTGCTGGACTTTGACAACCACCAACTGGCCCGATGATAATTTCGCCCGATGGACCTGGCCGATGGAGGCCGACGCGAAGGCGTTCGGCTCGCACTCCGCGTAGAGTTGCTCGGGCGGCAGCCCCAGCTCCGCCTGGATCGTGCGCCGAACGACCTCAGGAGGATCGGGGGGAGTACTGGACTGTAACTTGCAAAGTTCATTGGCCAGGCCGGTGTCAACGAGGTCCGCACGAGTGCTGAGTATCTGACCCAGCTTGACGAACGTGGTCCCCAGCTCTGTCAACGCCAGTCGGACCCGTTCTTCCCAGGGCCGTTCTGCCATAGCCTGCGCTTCATGGCTGGCGAGTAGATTGCGGATCTCTCCGGATGGTATCTTCTGGATCCAATCGGCCAGATCGTACCGATGGAGGATGCGAGCGATCTCCGTGATCCGTTTCAACTGGTCTTGACGCCGGGCCAGGCCCAGGAGGTCCATGGTTTCCCACCATCGTGGTTGCTGATCCGTCCCTAAAGATCGAAGTGCCCTGGAAAACGCTCGCACGGATAGAAATCGATGAACTCGTGTCCGCCCTCGATTTTCACTTCCGTGCGATCCGGCTACTTGGCGGCCAGCTTTCTTTCCAGTGCTTCGAAGCGAATGGTGAGGGCTTGCAGGTCGTCAGCCCGGGCCACTCCCAGCCGCTGAATGACCTCCTCAACTCGCCGGTCGATGGCGGCACTGAGCTCGGCTTTGGCGGCTTCGCCCTCCTTCCTCAGCCCGGCCTTGAGGATGCCCAACTGGATGAAGGCATGGTCGATACGGCGATCGATCTCGGCCTCGAGTTCCTGACGGGCCTGCTCGGTCCGGCTGGCGAGCTCGGCTTGAAACTCCTTCGACTCCTGTTCGGAAAGCTCGGCCCGACGCGCGATCTCGGCAGCAAGTTGTTCCGCTTTCTCCCGAGTCAGGCTCGCGAGGCCAAGACCGGTAAAGATAACTTGTTTGATTACGTCGAACATGATTCGTCCTTTCGTTTGATGAGAATCCTCGTCAAGTGAACGCGAACAATTTGTTCCAGTGGCGGCCAGTGATCCGCGGAGGCGCCGGTCACGCGTCGAGTCCGTGCAATGTCGTGAAGGCCCGATAGAGCACGCGAAGGTCGTGCTGACCCTTGTAGACGGCCGGCGGCTTGCGATTCAGCCCGAGGAGTGAGTAAACCGCCGTCTGGGCGGAGCGCACCGAGTATTCGACGGTGAAGACGACGTCGTCGGGCATCTCGCAGAACTGCCCGACGAAGGCCAGGTTTGTCCAGCCCTCGGGCACCACTTGCGGCCGATCGCCTCGCTCGCGCCGCAGGAACTGGCTGGTGATGAATGGCATCATGCAGGGGATGCAGGTGGAGGTCTCCAGGATCCGACTCGCCTCCGCCTCGATCCGGAGATGTCCCAGGAGTTCCGTCATGATCTCCCTACCCGAGCACGCCGACATCGGCTTGGTCACGAAGTCGCCGGGCTTGTCGACGTACAGACCGTAGCCCCAGAAGACCTTCACGTCGTCGGGCTGGCCGATGAAATGCGGCTGGTGGGGCAGCACGATCGACATCAGCCAGGCGGAGTCCATGAAGGTGATCAGTCCCCCTTCGCCGGGCACATTGCCGGTGGCGTCCCGGACGATTCGGAAGAAAGCGGGGTCGTGCTGGGTGGTGGTGAATGAAATCCATTTGGATTCGTCGATGGATTCGTCGAAGGTGGAAGGGTGTCCGAACTCGGGTCGGCCGTCTGCGATCTTCTCCCAGAGCGTCCAGGCCCCACCTTCGGCCTTGCCGTTGAGGATCGGAGCCGAGTCCATGGAACCCAGGCTGGATCCCTCCGTCATCGAGCCCAGGGTGACGATGACGAAATCCTCCGGACGCACTACGATCTCGCCGGGACGTCCGCCGCGCTCGTAGACGATTCGATCCACCCGATGATCGCCCGCGTCCTGGCACAGGCCGAGGTCGGTGACGCGCGTGTTCAGTTCGAATCGCACGCCGCGGTCGTCGAGCCATTTCTGGAGCGGGCGGACCATCGAATCGTACTGGTTGTAGACCGTGCGCATGATCCCGCGTAACCGGTTAAACCCATCGATCATGTGCGTGAACCGCAGCATATAGTGCTTGAACTCGACGGCGCTGTGCCATGGCTGGAAGGCGAAGGTCGTGCACCACATGTACCAGAAATCCGTCTCGAAGAACGAGGGATCAAACCGGTCCGCGATGCGACTCCTCCCGAGCATCTCCTCGGGCTCGACGGCCAGTCGCTCCAGGGCCAGGATGTGCCCCTCGCGGAGTCCGAACTTGGGGGCGTCCAGTCTATGTCCATCGCGGAACAAGCGGGACTGGGACGAGGTCTTCATGATCTCATTCCAGGCGAAGATCTCCTGCGTGACCGTCCTGCTCTCGTCGAGGGTGGGGATCGACGAGAACAGGTCGTAGGTGCAGAGATACTTGCTCTCGAGCATCCGCCCGCCGCGGAGGACGTAGCCGTCCCGCGGCGAGCCGGCGCCGTCGAGGCTGCCGCCGAGCTTCCCAAGTTCCTCCAGGATGGTGATGTTATGGCCGAGAACGTTGCCATCGCGGATCAGGAAGACGGCCGCCGCCAACGAGGCGATCCCGCCACCGACGAGATAGACCTTGGTGGCGGAGCGATCGGAACTGCCTTCTCGCTCGTGCATGGCCTGTGCGTTAGCAGTCATAAGAGTGCCTCCCGCAAGAGGACCGAGGAAGCCGCGTCGCCTGGTCGCGATCAACGACATTCCCAAGAGCAATGCCCGACAGGACGGATCATCATGGGGCCGGTGCGGACGATTGTGCCGCGTCGGCGTCGAGCCGGGCCACTACGGCTTCGAGGATGGCTTCCTCGCCTTCGTCCATCATGGCGGCGGCGTAGTCGATCGCGTCCACCGCATGCCCTTCGGCCCGATCGGCGCGGGCGTTCAACTTCCGTGTCTCTCGCTTCGCCTTCCACTCGCTGACCGCTTCCTTGGTCTCGGTCATCTGTTGCTCAGCCCGAGCCTTGAGATTGGCCCGAGTCTGTTGGACGTGTTCCTTCTGGGCCTGAAGCTCATAATGGGCTTCATCAAGCTTCTCGCGCAGGGATTTCTCGGCCTGACTGTGCAGGGCTTGAATATTGGCCTTCACGGCCTTGAACCGCCCCTCGACGGTGTCGAGCTGATGTCGCATCTTGTCACGGAACTGGTCCACTTTCGCACTCATGGGTCTTCTCCCTCGGAGTGAATCTCAGCGACTGCGAAATTGATCGTGCGGGCGTCGAGACGGGCCCAAGAAACTCGGCGGTCTCGGCCTTGCCGGCGGTTAACGGGGACTTGGCGCGCTAAATCTGCGGCCCGTCACCTTACAGGTGCAGCCGTCGTAATGCATCCTCGGCAGACATGTGGTCCGCGTACACGGCGATGACACTCGCCTGCCCTTCGGCGTTGGTTGCAGCCATGGTCGCAACTCGCTCGAGCTTGCGGACACCAGTTGCAGGCAATGCTCGTCCGTCGACGGCAACCTCATACGTCGCTCGTGTCGAAAAAAACTAGGCTGGCAAACTTGCCTGAAGTCGAGCGGTTTTCCCGTGAGATTGGTCTGTCTCTGCCGGGAAACACTTGGCCTCGCCCCGGAAAACAGGCGGTCAGCATTCCTGTTCAGGTAAGTT
>JBKQHM010000323.1:0-5593 GCA_052148775.1 Isosphaeraceae bacterium
CCCTTCTCCGGATCGACCGGGTCGTGGTCGCCGAGGATCCGACCGTACACCTGGGGGTTGCGCTTCAGTTCGTTCAGATGCGAGCTATTGCCCAGCAGCCCCTCGAAGAGGCTGGGATTCCACCCCTGGTCCTGGATCTGCCGCAGGTTGCGGATCTCCTCCGTGAGGGCCGGCCCGCCCAGGTCCGGCCGCCGGAGGTTCTCCAGGATCGTCTGCACTTCCCTGGCGACCAGATCGCGTTGCGCCCGCTCCCACCGGGTGAGCCTGGCGTTGAGTTCGGCCACGCGATCGGCCTGTCCCAGCAGTTCATGCTGGACCCTGATGGAATCCACCACCTCGAACGCGGCGCCCGCGAATGGGACCTTTTTCAGCCCACACATCAGTATTTCGGACGCCACCATCTGGACCGTGACCGGCATGGCTCGAGCCTCCTCGTTGTGATCGGAGGATGTTCGCTCGGTGAGATGGATTATTTCACGAGGACATTTGGCCTGGCGCCCAGGCTTTTCGGATTGTCATCAACGAGCAGGCCGATGAGGTCACCCAACTTCCCCCCACCATGGACGTTTGCCGCATGCAGTCGTTCCGGTACGATGAGGTGGGCGGCTTTCCTGGAAGATTGGACGGCGACAAGAGAGCGCCTCTTGGATTCCGTGACGTCGTTGGACGGAACGACCCACGAGCCAACCAACCTGATCGCAAGATCGGCGACGGGACGACGTCATGTACATCGAATGACTCAGGCCGGCTCCTCGTCCAGCGACTCGAATTGGCTGATTCGAACCGATGTGTCCGGAAATCGGGCGGTGATTTCAAGCTCCCCACCCATGGCCTCGATGTAACTCCGCAGGGTGCTGAGGTACATGTCCGTCCTCCGCTCCAGCTTCATGATCGCCGCTTGCTTGATCCCCAGCTTCCTCCCGATCTCTTCCTGGGATCGCTCGCGGGCTTCGCGGAGTTGCCGGAGCGCCGCTTCCTCGGCGATCAACTCGGCCGACCGCCTCTTGATCGCCCGCTGTTCCTTCGCGGGAAGATTCGCCAAATAGTCGTCAAACTTGATCGCCATGGATCCTCTCACCTTTCCAGGCTCTCCAGATGCCGCTTGAATCGCTCGTCGGCGATCGGGATATGCTTCTTGTACCAGCGTTTATCACCCCGCTTATTGCCCCCGACGAGCAGGATTGCGGCCCGGTTCGGGTCGAACGCGAAGAGAATGCGCCAGGGGTCGCCCCGGAACTGGACGCGAAGTTCCTTCATGTTGAGGTATTCGGAATCCTCGATTGTATCCACGTACGGCCTGCCGAGTTGCGGCCCTCGTTCTCTTAACAAGGCGGCATGAGCGAGGATTTCGCGCCGCAGGTCCTCCTCCAGACCGCCAATCCACCGTGCAAACTCGGGGTCGAGTTGGACATCCCACTTCATCAACGATCCTCTCGCAGACACTTACCCTATTCCATCCTACGGGTCCGATCAACGCGAGGCGCCAGTCCACACGTAAGACACAGTTGCTGAGCCACATCGTAAGCGGTCCCCGCCTGAGAACAGGCTTGGGTTCTCCCTCATGATCTGCATGGACTCGCGCCGCATGACCGGGTGCCTCCAGCGGCCAGCAGTGATCTATCGATCAGACCTTTCGCTGTGATTGGCGATGCGATCTCACGACTTCTTCGCCATCTCATCGGCGAACTCGAACAGCACTTTCGTCGATGGATCGCCGGGCAGCCCGAGATTCTCGTCGAGCTTCGAGTGATTTGTGTCCTTGGCTCCGAAGATCTTCGCGGGGATGCCGGCCTCGGTCAGTACGGAGCCGAGTCGCCGGGCCTGGGCGCCGGTGTCGGGATGGTCGCCGACGTACAGGAGCAGGAAGGGCGGGATACCTTTTCCTCGGGCGACGTGGTTGACGGCGGAGAAATTGCGGTGCTTCACCGGATCGCTGCCGAACTTCTCGTAATGGCCGAACTTGGGATTCGGCTGGCCCAGGGCCTTGCGACGCGCGACGCCCGTCTCGATCATCAGCGGCACGTCGTAGGTATCTCCATCCACGGGAACGCACCCTTTGATGATAGACAGGGTCAGCCCCTCGGCCTTCAGGTAGCGGTCGTCGGTGCAGACCAGGGCCGCGAGCTGGGCGCCGGCGGAATGGCCCATCACGAGGATGCGTCCCGGGTCGCCGCCGTACTCGGCGATGTGGTCGTGGACCCATCGGATCGACTTCGCCACATCGCGGACGATGGTCTCCATGTCGACCTTTGGCAGGAATCGGTAGTTCGTGGCGACGAAGACATACCCCTTGTCGACGAAGGCCTTGGGCTTGGCATTCACGCTCGTCTTGTCACCCACCCCCCAGCCCCCGCCGTGAATCCAGAAGACCACCGGCAGGCCCTTCGCGTTTTCGGGCGCATAGACATCCAGCATCTGACGTTCGTTCGCCGGCTCCGCGTAGGGAATGTCGCGTTTGACGTCCCGGGCCTGCGACACGGTCGCGAGACCAAATACCAGGAAGAGGCCACTGAGGTTTCTCATGTTGGGATGCGTGCTCCGTGAAGGCAAGCGTGAGACCGGCATTGCCCGGACGACCGCCGAGGCCGATTGATCGGGTCACATGGAACGGAATTCCAGCAGGCCCAAACGGTCCGGTCAAGCGGCCACCGGATTTTGCCCGGGGATCGAGCCTCATCCGGTCTCCCGACGATTCCGCCCCGCAGAATGAGCTCGATCCTGCGCGCAAGGCCAAAAATTTTTCGATTGCCGCATCTTTCGGCCCTGTAATGGTTTCGGGAGGCGTTCGGCACAAATCCGCGGGGGATGCGTTCATGTTTTTGTAAATCGGCGGCATTCTAATAGTAAGGCTCGCGTTTGCCCCGACTCCGCCATCGGAAACCGATCCGGTCGTTACCAAGGCCGAGGACCACATCCCCCATGATTCGTGCCACCCGCCACAGGACCGACCTGATCCGGACCTCGGCCCGAAATCGTTTCTGGAATTGATGATCGGAGATGAAGCTCATCCCGGAATGACGCAAATCAGTGCAAACCAGTGCAATGCACCTGGGTCAGGAATAGGTTGCAGACGTCGACCATCGTTTGCGGGTCATCGAAATCCACAAGAACGAACCCACCTGCCAAAATGACAGACGACTGCGACCACGCAACAACTCCGCGAAACGACAGCTCATTCCGGAAAAAAGTGTGGCGGCGACCCCGCAAACCGGGTAGTTTAACAATTGTTGCCCATTGAGCCGATTGGTTAGAATGAAAAGATCATCGCCCGGGGCTCCCCCTCCCGGCCCGATCGTTGCGACCCGCCCGCAGAACGACGAGCACGAGGAATCCACGATGAGGATGCTTCGCCCGGCCCTCGCGATTGCCACCATGCTCTTGATGGGCAATCCCCAGACACGGGCCGCCGACCTGCTGCCCCCCGACCGTCCCATCGCGGAGGTCGTCGACCATGACCTGGATCAGACCTTGCGCAAGGAGGGCGTGAAGCCCGCCCCGACGGCCGACGATGCCTCCATGGTCCGCCGGCTGACGCTCGACCTCGTCGGCCGTATCCCCACGGCGGCCGAGTCGATCGCCTACACCGAATCGACCGACCCGGACAAGAAAACGCGGCTCATCGATCGCTTGATGGCGTCGCCCGGGTTCGTCCGGCACCAGGCGACCGAGCTCGACACCATGCTCATGGCCGGCGCCCGGGGGAGCCTCCGCGACTACCTGGTCAAGGCCGTCGGCGAGAACACCTCCTGGGACAAGATCTTCCGCGAGCTGATGCTCCCGGATCAGACCGACAAGGCCAAGAAGGCCGCCGCCGAATACCTCCGGTCGCGCGTCAAGGATACCGACCGGCTCACCGCCGAGGTCAGCTCGACCTTCTTCGGGGTCAACATCAGTTGCGCCCAGTGCCACGATCATCCCCTGGTCGACGACTGGAAACAGGACCACTTCTACGGCATGAAGGCGTTCCTCGACCGCACCTTCGTCAACGGCATGGGCAACGGGTCCTTCCTGGGCGAGCACGACTACGGCACCGTCAAGTTCAAGACGACCGAGGGGGTCGAGCGTCAGGCCCGGATGATGTTCCTGACCGGCCGGAAGGTCGCCGTGCCCGACACCAAGGGTCCCGACCGGAAGAAGGAGAAGGAGCTGCTCCAGCGCGCCCAGAAGGACAAGGTCCCTCCTCCGCCGCCGACGTTCAGCGCCCGCGCCAGCCTGGTCGATGTAGCGCTCCAGCCCGGCGAACGCGACTTCTTCGCCCGCGCGATCGTCAACCGGGTCTGGAACCGGCTCTTCGGCCGAGGGCTGGTGATGCCGCTCGACCAGATGCACTCGGCCAACCCGCCCAGCCACCCCGAGCTGCTCGCCTGGCTGGCACGCGACACCATCGAACACGGCTATGACCTCCGCCGGCTCGTCCGGGGCCTGGTCCTGAGCCGCGGCTATGCCCGCAGTAGTCAGTGGGAAAGCGAGAATCCGCCTCGTCCCACGCTGTTCGCGGTGGCCCTCGCCCGGCCCCTCACGCCGATGCAACTGGCGGCCTCCCTCCGGATTGCGACTGCCGACCCGGCCAGCCTCGCGGCAGGCGAGAAGTCCGAGGTGCTCGATAAGCGGATCGCCAGCCTGGAAGATGCCGCCCGGTCGATGGCCGACGCCTTCGGTTCCTCCGCGAGCGACACCCAGATCGGCGTGGCCGAGGCCCTCCTCTTCAGCAACGGCAAACGCATCGCGCGGGAATTCCTCTCCGAAGACGACGGCCGGCTGGTCGGACGCCTCGAGAAGATCGCCGCGCCGGCCGACCAGATCGAGACGGCCGTCCGCAACGTGCTCTCCCGCACTCCCGACGACGACGAGCGCCGCATGCTGGCCGGTTACTTATCCGAGCGCTCCGACCGCCCGGCGGAAGCCTGCCGGCAACTCGTCTGGGCCCTGCTGACCTGCGCGGAATTCCGCTTCAACCATTGACTGACTGATTCCTCGATCCGACCTCGAAACCACCGACCTGCCCGTCGGGAAACGCCGGAGCGAAACTCATGGCCGAGACGCGTCGCAAGACTTTCTGCGGTTCGCCGGAGCATGCCCTCAACCGCCGCGGCTTCCTCGGCTCGCTCGCCATCGGCGGCGCGGCGATGGCCGCGGACATGACGGCGCTGAATGTCCTCAGCTCGCCCATATTGGCCGACGAGCTGAAGCGGAATGAGAAGCACGTTATCCTCCTCTGGCTGGCCGGCGGCTCCAGCCAGCTCGAGACCTGGGACCCCAAGCCGGGCACGCCCACCGGCGGCCCGTTCCGGTCGATCCCGACCTCGGTCCCCGGCATCCACATCTCCGAGCTGATGCCCGAAATGGCCGCGCGGATGCACCACACCTGCATCATCCGCTCGCTCAACACCAAGAACGGCGACCACGGCGGCGGCGCCAGGCTCATGATGCAGGGGCGTCGCGACGATCCCAGCGTGCGATATCCCGACCTGGGCGCCGTGCTGGCGCGGGAGCTGGGGCAGGCGCACAGCCGCGTGCCCGACTACGTCACGTTCTACTCGCCGACGGAGGGCAGGAGCATGGCGCCCGGCACCGCCGGGTTCCTGGGCGAGCG
>JBKQHM010000324.1:0-21389 GCA_052148775.1 Isosphaeraceae bacterium
CTCAAGGAGAGCCGGACTTCCCAGGGACGGAAAATCCAATCGATTGTGCCGCTGTTCGCGGGGTACCTGTTCCTCCACGGCGATCCGAACGACCGGCTGGCGGCGTTCCGCGGCGCCCGGCTGGTGAATGTGCTGGAGGTCGTCGACCAGGAGGGGTTGGTCCGCGACCTCCGACAAGTCTATAAGATGCTGAACTCGGGCCTCTCGATCTCGTCCGAAGCGGCGATACCCGTCGGCGCGAAGGTCCGGATCCTGACCGGGCCGTTGACCGGGATCATCGGGACCGTGATCCGTCGCGGGAATCGCGATCAATTCGTCGCCGTGGTCAACTTCCTCGGCCGCGGCGCCACGGTCGACCTGGAGAACTGGCAGGTTGAGCAGGTTAGTCATTAGTTATTGGTCATTGGTTGTTGGTCGTTCGTCATTCGTCGCCCGACGGCCGACATCGAGCCTTGCCACCCGTCCTCGGAATCGCGCGCCAGCCTTCTGTCTCCTGGACTTCCTCGCAGCTTCACCTTAGCCTCCAATGACCAATGACTCATAGCTAATGACCAATGACCAATGACCAATCTTTCCCGTCCCGAATCCGCAGCGCCGCTTCGGCATAATTCCGCGATTTCTCCAGGCGTTCCGTCGGATCATAACGATATCCCGCCACACGTTGGTAGTGCACGCGAGTGCGGTCGCACATGATCGCCCACTTATCGGAATCCAGCGAGAAGTGCCTGATGCAATCGGCCGGATCGATCGGGATCGCGACGGGCTGAGCGTCGGGAAAGGTGGTCCGGGCTTGCAATTCGCGGATGACCGCCCCGGCCAGAGCGAGGTAGCCGAGCAGGGTCGGGTGGTGCGTATCCTGGATGACACGGTCGCCGATCAGGCCGTTCGGGCTGACGGCGGCGAGCTCGCGGCGGCCGTCGATGAGGATGGATCGGGGATGACGGCGGGCGACCTCTTCATAAGCGGCGCGGAAGGGCGCCGGGCAACGGATCGGCAGGCCGTCGAGATCCAGGGCGGCGAGGTAGTGCCGGCCCGCCTCGGCCGGGTCGCCGGCGCGTTCCAGGAGCCGGGCGAGTCGGAAGTGGGCCTCGGCGAAGCCCGGGTGTCGGGCGAGGATGGCGGCGTAACCGGCCGCGGCTAGGGCCGGCTCGCTCAACTCCTCGGCGCGGGCTCGCTCGAACTCGACGACCAGCCGCCGACGTTCGGCCATCGGCACCGATGCGGGGAGCGTGGACCGGCTGGGCTCGTATCCCGCCTCATTGGCCGGCGGCACGATCAAGATCGGCAGAGCCCTGATCCGGTCGCAGTATCCGACGATCGCCTCCAGCCGTCCGCGGAAATCGGCCAGGATGTCGGCCGATTCCGACGGGCTGCACAGGGGCGGATCGATGAGCTGGTGTCGGCCGGTGAGCGGCGGGCTATCCAGCCGATTCTTGCTGATCATCTCGTAGGCTAGCCGGCAGAACGGAGAGACCAGGGTGATTTGATACACCCCCCGGAGGATCCGATCGCCGGGCTCCTCGACGTCCCAGGAGTCGCGCTCCTCCTCGAACCGGGCCGCGAATTCGTTGTGCCCGGAATAGATGATCACGGCATCCGGCCGGTGTTTCAGGCCGGCCAGCTTGTGATGTTGCTTCTCCAGCGAATCGCCGAGCCAGGCCAGGATCTCGCAATCGAACCGGCGTTTCGGAACCGCTCGCTGGAGCTGCCAGGCGACGATCTGGCCCACGGAGAGCCAGGGACGATAGGGCTCGCCCAGCGCGCTGGAGCCGCCGAGGACCACGATCCGGTATTCCTCGGTCGTCGAGGCTTCGAAGGTCGTCGGCAGGGCCGGGAACCGGTGCATCCATCCGCGCCAGGCGGCCGAGCCGACTTCGAGCACGACCAGCGAGACCAGGCACACCAGGCAGGCCGCGAATCCGCGGAGGATCGCTGGGCGAATCCGCCCCTGCCGTCGCGATCGCGACGCCAGCCACACCATCATCGGCGTCCCGATCAATGCCGCCAGCACCAGCCCGCTGTACCCGATCAGCACGCCGCGCAAGGCGGCCTCGACGATCCCCCGTCGCACGGCGCGCGGCAAGACGGGAATCCAACCCGGGAGCACGGTCGCGGCCGTCGCCAGCACGGCGATCGGCACCGCGATCGCCAGCAGGCGCAATCCCGCGACGATCCGCTTCGACCGCGGTGTTGCACTCAATTGCATGATCGGGGGCATTTCGGGATTCACGGCTCACTCCAACCCGGCGGCTTCGAAGACGGCGGCGCAGGAGAATTCCAGCCCCGGGAGCAGTCGCGTCCGGTAGAGGTCCGGGGGCTCCACGACGCTCTCGACCCACCGATTCCGCACCCGTCGCATCACGACCATCGCGCGCTTGCGGGGGTCCACGATCCAATACTCCTTGGCGCCCATTTGCAGGTATTCGGCCGGCTTCTCTTTGTAGTCTCGTTTGCGCGAGCCCGGCGAAACGACTTCAATGACAACCTCGGGGAACCAATTCCGCCACAGGTTTGCATCCTCGATCCGCGGTGACGGGGTCAGGTAGATGGCCAGGTCGGGATGACGTTCGGAGTCCAGGGTGGGGATCAATAACTTGCATTCGCTTCCGGTGGCGATCATGTGGACCCGACCGGGATGAAATGCATCGTAAACAAAAAGTTGGCGGCTGATCGCGAACACCAGGAGCACATGCAGTCTGTTCGGTACGTCGGACACCGTGAT
Source organism: Isosphaeraceae bacterium (assembly GCA_052148775.1). GTDB lineage: Bacteria > Planctomycetota > Planctomycetia > Isosphaerales > Isosphaeraceae > CAVZRC01. The sequence goes on from JBKQHM010000324.1 coordinate 2,723, forward strand.
GATCCCCCGGCTGAGTTCATAGCGATACCCCGGCTGCACCTTGGCGTGCTCGAAGTCCTCGAGGCTCATCCGCCGGCCGCGGTCTTCCGGGCCGATCTTGATCAACGTCTTGCCCATCGGTTTCCTCGCGTTCCGGGGTTTTCAGCGTCCGACCGTGATATCGACCGGGATTTCCAGGGTGGCCGGGGCCAGGCAGAGGCGGTCGTTGCAGGCCTGATAGCTCAACCCGAGCTTCAGCCGGATCGAGCCGGGCCTGGCATCGGCCGCGAGGCGGAGCCTGACGGCGATCGCGACCTTCCCCTCGTAGAGCGGGACCTTCTCGGTGCCGATCGACCCGAGGACCTGGGCCTCACCGGCGGGATACTGGACATCGACCAGGGATGCGGATCGCTCCGAGGCCGGGTCGAGCTTCAGGGTCGTGGGCTTCAACTCGAGGGCTCCGGTGGGGTTGGCGTAGATGTGCCAACCCTCCCGGATCGTGACCGAGACCGTGGCGTCGAACGCGCCGCCGGGGGCGATCGCGCCGGCCGTACGAATCGCGGCCGAGGCGCCGATCACGCCGGGCTTCGCGGGATGGGTCGCCTCGGCGATCGGTGCCCCGGCCTTGCTCGCGTCGGGTGCCTGGTCGAGGTAGCGCTCCAGGGCCACGAGCATCAACGGCATCGCGAAGGCTCGTTCGGACATGGTCGTGCTGAAGGCGGCCAGCGCCCGGGCCGCGTGGTCCCGGTAGGACGATTCGCCGGTGGCGCGGTGGAGCGCCAGCAGGTCGAGGATCGCCACGCTGTTGCCGCCGGGCAGGGCGTTGTCGAACGGATCCTTGGGGCGCGCCAGCAGGCTCTCGTGGCCGTCGGCGGTGAAGAAGAACCCGCCGGACTCGCGATCCTCGAAGTCGGCGATCATCCGGTCTGCGAGCCCCCGAGCCTCCCGCAGCCATCGGGCGTCGCCGGTCGCGGCGTGGAGCTGGAGCAATCCATGGGCCAGGAAGGCGTAATCCTCGAGGTAGGCCGGGAGCTTGGCCTGGCCCAGTCGATAGGTGCGCAGCAGCCGGCCGTCGGGCGATCGGAGCTTGGCGAGCAGGAAGCCGGCGGCACGCTCGGCGGCTTGACGGTACTTCTCGACGCGGAGTACCCGGTAACCGTCGGCATAAGCGGCGATCATCAGCCCGTTCCAACTGGTGAGGACCTTGTCATCGCGCAACGGCGAGGGACGCTTTTCCCGGACCGCCAGCAATCGGGCGCGGAGCGGCGCCAGCCGGGCCTCCAGGTCTTTCGGGGTCGTCTTGATCGCCTCGGCCTGCTCGGCGCGGGTCTTCGGCTCCAGGAGGACGTGGCGACCGCCCTCGAAATTGGGATCGCCGGTCAGGCCATAGACCCGGGCGAAGGCGAGGGCGTCCGGGCCCTCGCCCAGCACGGCCTTGACCTCGTCCCGGGTCCAGACGTAATAGGCCCCTTCCTCGCGGTTGGTCTCGGCGTCGAGGGCCGAGTAGAACCCGCCCTCCGGCGCGGTCATGCTCCGCTCGACATAGGCAAAGGTCGCCTCGGCCTCTTCACGCCATCGCGGGTCTTTCGTGACCGTGAACGCGAGCAGGTGCGCGGAGGCGAGCTGGGCGTTGTCGTAGAGCATCTTTTCGAAGTGGGGGACGGTCCAGGCCCGGTCGGTCGAATATCGGTGATAACCGCCGCCGAGGTGATCGCGAATCCCGCCCCGGGCCATGCGGTCGAGCGTCATCTGGACCATCGCCAGGGGCTCGAGCTCGGGCCGGCCGGGCTGGGCCGCGGGTTCTTTCTGAGCGGCGCGGCGGATGTGTCGATCGAGGAGGAACACCAGGTTGACCGGTTCGGGGAACTTGGGCCGGCGCGGGTTGCGTGGGTTGAAGCCGAACCCGCCGAACTCGGGGTCGAACTGCCGCGCGAGCTCGGCCTGACCCGCCGACGCCCAGGAGCGAGACAGCGTCAATTGACGCGGACCGCCCGCGGCCCGGAGCTGCCTCCGCGCCGCATCGGTCAGGGCGTCGGCCGATTTCTCCAGCTCGGCCCGCTGATCGCGCCAGGCCTCCGAGACCACCTCCACCAGCCGGAGGAACCCCGAGGAGCCCTCTCGGGCGCGTGGGGGGAAATAGGTCCCGCCGAAGAAGGGACGGCCGTCGGGCGTCAGGAACATCGACATCGGCCATCCGCCCGGCCCGAGTGCCTGGAGCGCGGCCATGTAGACCTGGTCGACGTCCGGACGCTCCTCGCGATCGACCTTGATGCAGACGAAATGGGCGTTGAGGAACTTGGCGATCTCGGCATCCTCGAAGCTCTCGCGCTCCATGACGTGGCACCAGTAGCACGAGCTATAGCCGATCGAGAGGAAGATCGGCTTCTTCTCGACCTTGGCCCTGGCGAACGCCTCGGGTCCCCAGGGATACCAGTCCACCGGGTTATGGGCGTGCAGGAGCAGGTAGGGGCTCGTCTCGCGACCGAGCCGGTTGGCGGGCCGCTCCGCGCCCCGGGGCTGGGCGCCCGCCGGCACGACCAGGGCCGTTGACATCAGCAAGACGACGAGCCCGATCCGGCATCGCAAGGGGGTCCGCACGTGCATCGCAAGTTCCTTTCGGGGGATCGCCGACGCGGGAGGGCCGGGCATCCGCGGAGCCGCGACGGCTCGCGACGACGCCCTCGCCTCGGGTCGGACGGACGCGTGCAACGATCCCTCGACCACCGATTCTACGCGGGACCCGGCGGCGACTCCAATCGCGCGTCGAGGGGTATTCTTCGAGATTGATCTCATGAGGACTGTGATCGATTCGAACGTGCGGGTCGCTCGTCACACCTTGAACAGGGCGCGAGGGGCGGTGAGCGAAATCGTTGCGCTGGTTTGCACTCTTTGGCGACATTTCGCCGGGTCACCGTTCCCGATCTTGTGGTCCAGAAATGAGTTGGCGCTGCGTGTCGCGACGGGTCGGGCCGATTCGGTCGCCTGCGAGACGGGCACCGTCCGCGCAGCCGTTCTCCGGTAACGGCTCAACCGGCCCGGTTGATATCCTGATAGCTGGCTGATCACGAGTCGCTTCCTCTGTCTCAAGCCGGCGCGCACGTTCGCCTACTATTACTATGGCGCCGTTTGCAGTTTTCTTAAACGCATCCGTCGTGGATTTCCGCCTTTTTTCTACCGAACTATCAGCCTCAAAAGCAGATACGAAATTTGGAAAAAAAAGAAATCTGCGCGCAGCAAATCACCAAATTCGTCTTCACGACCGAGCGATTCATCGATCAAAGATGCTCGACCGCCCCGGCGAACGAGGCGTAGAATGACGTTGAGCCAAACCATACCCCGAGGTCTCCCGCTCTCGATGTGGCGGGCTATGTCGCGAGGCGACAGGGTCAGACGACGTTCCGGGATTTTCGCGCGAAAAAACCGGAACCTGATCCGAAACGGTTACCCTTACGGAGATTGAGTCATGTCAGATCCTGGCGACCCTCACGATCTCGACCGTTTCGTCCGGGCGCAGGCGAGCGATTACGAACGGGCGCTCTCCGAGATCCGCAGCGGCCGCAAGCGCTCGCACTGGATGTGGTACATCTTCCCGCAGTTCGACGGCCTGGGCTTCAGCTCGACGTCCAAACAGTACGCGATCAAGAGCCTGGCCGAGGCCGAGGCGTACCTTGCCCATCCCGTCCTCGGGCCGCGGCTGGTCGCGTGTGCCGAGGCGACCCTGGGCGTCGAGGGGAAAACCGCGAACCAGGTCTTCGGCTCGCCCGACGATCTGAAGCTGAAATCCTCCGCGACCCTGTTCGCCTTGGTATCGCCGGAGGGCTCGGTCTTCCACCGGCTGCTCGATCGGTACTTTCAGGGCGAGCGCGATGAGAAGACACTGGATCTCGTCGGTCATGATCCTGGGGCGGGGTAGCCAGCGTCGATGACGTGTCGCGGCCGTTGGCCGGAATCGCGGACATCGGGTGTAAACACCGATCGAAGAATCGCGTCAGTTATCGATCTCGGTCATGTCCCTGCCCGGCTCCTTGTGACTGATTCGATTCCGATTCCTTCGACTTTCACGTACTCACAACATTTGAACTCAGAAATCCGGACAGTTGCCTGCTGCAATACCTCCTTGTCCAGTAACTCACTCGATCGTTTTTCAGCAGCTTCCATTCGGTATTGGGTAGACTCTTATTCGTGTCCGCCTTCCTAGCCACATGGTTCATTGAGATAGCCCATCGGGCTTTCTTGACGCTATTTGACGCCGTATCCTCGGACAAGTCACCTGCAATCAGGAGGCGATCTATGAAATGGGGCCAGATTACCAGTGTAAATTCAAAACCAGGCCCGAGATCGCGCTTCATTTTCTTAATTATCGCAGAAATGTAATTATTAAAGGCAGGATCACCTGGCCTTGCATTTCGCGGTCCTTCCGTATGGATCTCGATAATGCTACTCGGAAACCCGTGCGGTTTTCGATTCATCTGCCTGATCAGTTCCACTGCAAAATCCGACTCATCATCCTCGCCTCCATTAATGTGCGGTGTTATGAATGCGACGAAGCGAGAATGCACACACAGTGTCTTCAGAATCTCGATCTGCCGCGGGATTTCCATCGCCGGTGAGTCATCCATGGGAATCCCGCTCCAAAAGCCGTTCCCAGTGACCTCAGAGATACAACGAACATGCTGCATGACAGGATTGGACTCGTCGATTGCAAACCTACAGGCCACAATTCTGTCTATCCGTTCAGATTTCAGGCCGGATTGGATAGCCTCATTGCACCAGCCGACTTGATCTTCCGGCCAATTGAGTACAATGGGGCGTCGAACTAACAACTTCTCGAGCTCTCTAAACAAGCACATTGCTTTTTGACGAATGCGAGAATCAGTGATCCTTCTGATAGTTTGGACAGCTTCCTGCTTCCAACCGCCATCATAAAGATCTGCAACAATGATCGACCAGGGATATCCGTGGGGAAGCATTCTTTCGGCGAGCCGATCGAGTTGAGCCTCCCACTGAGTCCGATCATTGTGGAATTCCTGATCAAAAACCGAAGGGGTAAAAGCAAATTCAGTGAGCATACCCGAATCTTTCGTAAAAGTCGATCTCGAAGAAATCGTCTGGCCATGGCTGGATGAATTCGCCCTTGCGATCTAATTCGATCCTCTCGAATCTCGCAATTTCCGATCTCGGATTGAAGTAATAGATGGCGACATCATCGGCAGTAAGTTTGCTGGTCGGACTCAATGATCCTTCAGCAAATTCACGGATTCTCCTTTGGATCCGAAGAATGAGGTGCTCGCTGTGGGTCTCGATGATGAATAGCTTGTTTTCTCCGACGCCAAAATGAATGAAGAGATCTCCCAGCTCGGCTTGCAACCGTGGATGAACGTGGAGCTCGGGCTGTTCGATGACAGCGGTCTTCGTGTCCGGGTCATTGGCGAGCACAACAATCGGCACAAGATGAGAGATCCCCACGCCGAGGTCGTGAGGGCTGAGATCAAGGCCTAGGTTTTCATCTTGCATGATCAGTCTAGTCTTGGTTTCCTGCTCCTTGATCGAATCCCAGATCAGAGGCAGGTCATCCAAGACCCTGTCGAACTCCAGAGGCCCCCTCAAGAGTTGATACGCCATACTGTCAAGCGGGATCTCTTTGTAACGTTGGACCCTCAGCGAATAACCTGTATCGAGATTGCCACTTGAAAGCCACTTGCTAACTTGGTCGATGAAACTACGATCACGGCTGCTCAGAAGATCCCAGGCTGCCATACCAGTAATCCATCGCGACTCGTCCGGCGACCGAGGAGGACTGTAGCCGCGAGGGATCGTCTCTCGAACAGGTCCAAGATGGCGAAAATGGCTGAGTTCTTGACTCAATAACTCTCCGGGCCCAACCATTAACTGACTGACAACCGCGCACCACCGGTCGAGCCCTTTTCGCATCGTCTGCTCGTGTTGCTCAAATCGAGGGTCCTCGATCGTTGGAAGGTATGTGTCGATCCTAAGAGGCTTACCCCATGCGGGAAGGGCGTCTTCGAGTTTCTCCAGGGGAATCGCGGGGAGCAGGAACACGGACCTGAGGAGTGGGTAAACCAGGGGTTCCTGCGTAAGGTTCTGGAATGCGATATCGGAGATTGGGTGAGTATGATTGAGCTCGACGAGTTCATTTTGGTGCCGATACTTCTCGACACGATCGTCCGAGTAGAAACGCTCGTAGGTCGATTGAATGGCTGCAAAGAACTCCCCATTGATCTCGACTGAGTATCGGCTTACATATGGTCTCTTTCGATATTGGCAATAAGATACGGAAAGCTCGACTGCGGCAGTTTGGACATTCGCGCTGATTTGAGGGAGGATGTATTCATCAAAGTACAGGTGTCCAATTTCTGGGAAATAAACCGGAAAGCGAACGTCCCTGAGATCCAAGGCGAACTTCAACTTGACAACGCGACTCACATTATGAAGATGTACAAATTTATGGAATCCACCTAGATCGACGAGGCTACCCCCGGAGATTGTCTTGTCCGCGTCGTAGTTCCGTCGTTCGAGGATCTCGCGCGCATAGTGGAGCGCATGGGTCACGGTGCTCTTTCCGGCACTGTTCGGGCCGAAGAAGAGGGTGATCGGCTTGAGATCGATCCGGATGCGCTCACCGACGCCCTTGAAGTTCTCGATCTCAATTCGAGTGATCATAGTTTGGTATCCAATTCTGCTTGAGGCCGTCCGCGGCAATCGCGGTTGTCGTCGGCAATATCGACTCTGGAACCTCAGTTGCGGACTCGGAGGCGAGATCGGGTTCGGCAGGGGCCGCAACGTCGATCCGTTGAGTCTCAAATGCGACCGGGACGCGAGCAGTTGGAACAATCATTGAGGCTGGCCGGCAATGGGCTTCTTGGTCATCGAAAAAGATGTGCGGGCGGAATGCTTCGAGGATTCCTGTCTTCGGCACGCCTCCCATGAAAAAGGCTTCGTCGACATTGATACCCCAGGCCCGAAACGTGTTCAGAACACGTAAATGGGTCGGCATACTGCGGGCGGTAATGAGCGCCGTGCGAAAGGGCGGTTTCTCAAAGCTCCAGTCCTTTTGGATCACGGCCAAAGTCCGTAGGAACTTAGCGAACGGACCGTCTGCCAACGGCCACGTCTCGTGCCTTCTTTCGTGTTCCACGAACCCTTCAAGCCCTTGCTGCTGGAACACCTCCTCGGACTCGCCGCCGAATAGAACGTTGTCGCCATCAAAGGCAATTCGAAGTTCTTCGCAGGGGTCTATCTGCTCCTTGGGAGTTCCGTAGATCACCGCGGCCGCAATCCCAGATTCAAGGGCATCCTGAACGTCGTTCTCGTAGGCGGACAAATACAGATCAACGCAGAACGGCTTGAGGTATCGGGCGACCGGAGTACCGCCGGTAAGGCTGGCTCTTTGGATATCGAGACCGTAATGTGTAACAGAATTGAATAATCTCATACATGTGGCTGGGCTGTTTCTCGACATTATGACTACTTCGGCTCTCCTGTTACCTCGAACCTTATCATTGAGCGCCAATATCGCTTCAATGAGACGGAATCCTGTACCGGGTGCAAGGACTTCGTTTTCATGCTCGTGCTGATATTCGGCATAAGCCTCCTCGCCATCTTTCTCGAAGACGGCGTTGGCCTCCTCAAGATCGAAAAGCGCCCTTGAGGAGATTCCGATGACCAGGCTCTTGGAGAGGTCGGCGGGCATGTTGGGTAGTCGCCTCCGGGTGCTCAGATCGATGATCGGTCGAATTTGACCGGGATGGGGACGAAGACCCGGTCGGGAACCCCGACCAGCACGAACGCGAACCGGACTCCCTTCTCCTCGAAGGCGCCAAGCTCCTCGCGGAACTCCTCGTCGAAGGCGTCTGAATTCCAACAATTGCACAAGATCACGACGAACTGGATCGCGCCGGCGGCTTCGGTGAGGCGAGTCCTGACTTGCCGCATTATCTTGGTGAACGAAAGCGGATCGCGGCCGTCCCAGCCGCGCGTCGCGGCGAGTAAGATCGGCCGCGAGGAGTCGCGATGATCGCCGGGGATCAGGGTCACCTCGTCCGAGCCTAAGAGCGAATCGTCGCCCCCGATCAGATCGCCCGACACGATGTCTTCCAGGATCGCGTCGTAAGCCAGGTCAGCAATCGCGATCGATAGGCGTTCCAGGAGTTGTTCGAGAGATCGAGAGACCGACAGGGTGGATGTGTCGGCGTCGAGATAATCTTCGAGAGAAACAGCCATCGGTGGTCTCCTCCAGCAGATACGAAGCAGCGCCGAGCGATCGGGGAGCGATTCTCGGAGCCAGGAAACGCCCAGAACGGAATGGAGGTAATGACGTAGGTGCATCCGAACTTGGTGACGAACCCGTCGCGGTAGCCGTGTCCATCGGTCGAGCGCGACCTGGTTGCTTCGTTCGACGATCTTGCTCAGCGTGGGTAAGACCTCACGTTTCGCAAACTTCAAAAGGAAGGATAGTTTCTCTTCTTGGGGGACGATCCGAATATTCTCGGCGCGTTCCACGAGATCGGCGCGCTCGTGGTCTCTCGTAAGCTGAATGTAGATGCCGCTAACGTCGTAGTGAGTGTCACCTCCGGCCTCTTCTGTGCCACGATCATGATCGAGCCACGAGCGTGCGATGATCTCGTCGAGTTCCGGCTCCCGAGCGAGTTGATAGACCAACACGTCGCACTTTTCCGCAAGACGGGACCAGGTCTCGGGGAAGGCGTCGTCAGGTTGGCCAAAGTATCGGTGATAGCGCTCCAGGAGACCGCTCCAGTTGCTCCATGCTACCAGGAAATGCTCGGCGAGGTACCAGTGCTCGATCCGGTCATCCGAACGGAGCGTCTGTCTGGCCGTGACCTCAGCGTTCCAGTCCTGGCGCGCGAAGAATGTGTCCCCCAGGTCCCTGTAGAGGCGACGGAGCTCGTCGTAACGCGATCGTAACTCGCGCCTAAATCCCGACATCACGAACGACCTTGAGGTTGATGATGAGCCGGCCCTGGGCTTTACGCCGCAGATCCTCGCGATAACGGAGGCGGCGCTGTGCGACCGAGGCGTTGTTGTCCGGATACCTCCCATGCAAAGGTCGCCGACTGTCGAAATGCTCGTGGAAACAAGTCACGAACAGGGATCTCGGCGTGTCGGTGATGGCCACGACGAGCTCGTCGTCGACAAAGTATACTCGCGCTGGGAGATATCCGTTGAGGACCAGATCGCGCCCCTCGGCCTCGAACTCGCACCAAGCGGTCGTAACGGTCTGGACGGAGCGGTCTCGAAACTCCTCCTCGGTCATCGTGCGACCGCTGATCTGCATGAGATCTTCAAAGCAGCCCGGATTCTCTCGGAGTCGTTTTTGATGGTGATGCGCGAGGTTTCTGGGTTCCCAGGCTGGCGAAGCAGTGCTCATATCCATCTCGCCCTCGACGCCAGCGCGTCCAACAGTTCCGATCGTCAAGGTGGGCAGTTTGCAATATCGCCCTTCGTCTGCCCTCGCAAATCCTCCGATGAACTCAAAGTTCACCCCGGAAGGCTCGCTGAGACAATGAATCGAAGAGTATTTTGCAATCGTTTCGCTGAGTCCCCATCCTCGATATGATTGCGCGAGCCTCCATTATCGCTCGTGCAAAGCGCCGCTGAAGTCCGATTGGAGGGGAGGGTACGCGCATTGAAAGGACTTTCTCCATAGATATGTTTTTCATGGACCCGCTAGTTCCAGTGGCTCTTCGCCCGATCTCAAAGCGGACGGCCGGGTGATTCATCAATGCGTGAACAAACAGGGGCTCAACCTCGTTCGGATTTCTCCACACGAATCTCCAGATCTTGTCAGGAAGTACGCGATTCGTGGGGGTCTCATCGACGTAGACGGTCGCGCCCACCAATTCCGTCGTATTCGCACGACTAAACAGAAGATCCCCTTTTCTCACAAAATGGTCCTCAGGGGGTTCGTAGTCTCGAGGCAGGGGCTTGCACTCTTCTGGCCGGTAATCTCGCCATGTCACTGAACTAACCTTGAGGATGTAATAACGAGTTTCCAGAGATGGCGTGTCAGGGGTCGCCAGGCTGAGCCCACTCTCGAACCTTTCTACAAAGCTCTTGACGGGAACCAAACCCGATTCCTTATCGTCATCAAATAATTCGGCGAAGAACGAATAAAAGAGTGAACTTTCGAATTGAGCCAAACTAGCAAGTGCTTCCTCCCTTTTCTGCCGGATGGCGTCGGACTTGTCGAGGATCGCGACGATCCTCTGTTGTTCAGGTAACAATGGAACGGGAACGTTGACCAACTCCAAGAGTTCCGTCGGTAATCGCTTGGTACCATGGGAAGCGTTATTCACCAGGCCCAGAATGACCGGCTCGCTGGCCTTGAGGAATCGGGCCAGGTATCGACCATCGATATCTTTCGCCGGTATGATTGCTCGAAGGTCTTGGTTGAAAGTCACCGGCCGATTGGTAACACCGACTCGAAACTCGTTGGCGAGGCTCATCCCTCGAACTACGAAGATAACTGTGCCCACCGGTACAAGGCCCGTTCCGTTCCGCACGGCCTCGTCGGTGAGTCGGTCCTCCGAATCGCTCAGATCGAACGATTTCAAACTCTTGGAACTGATCCAAGGAATGTTCCCGTTCCAGTAAGAGGCGACAGACTTACTCGGCGTACCACCTGATACCCAGACCCCACACTTTGCAAGTGGCCGCGTTTGCCAGTCCTTTCGTATTGTCGTCATCCCAACATCACCTCCAGCTCCTGGAGATGCGCGGCGATCTCTCGCTCCAAGTTCTGGAGCCGGTCTAGGATCACTTTGGGAGGTTCGTACTCCGCTGCATCTTGGATTTTCTTCCAGTATCGGTTGAGTGATAGATCGAAGTTGGTGGCAACGATCTCCTTCTTCGGGACCATGAAAGCCTTGTCGATCCGATCAGTATCTACTTTCGGGTTCTTCGTCTTCCACCGCTTGAGCAGGTCGGGAATGTCGTTCTCCTTCTCATCGACGGGCAGCCGCTTGTCATCCAAACTGAAACCATCGGCCTGGACGTCGTAATAGAAGACGTCCGTCGTCCGACCATCCTTGATGAAAACCAGAATGGCGGTCGAGACGCCAGCGTAAGGCTTGAACGCGCCGGCAGGTAACTTGATGACGCCCTCAAGCTGATTATCCTCGACGAGGATTCGGCGCAGGGCGACATGAGCCGTCGAAGAGCCGAACAGGACGCCATCGGGCACGATCACGGCGCAGCGGCCGCCGGGCTTGAGCATACGGAGCATGAGCATCGGGAAGAGCAGCTCGGTCTTCCGGGTCTTGATGTGCCGACGCAGGGAGACGTCAACGGCTTCCTCGTCCAGGCTCCCCTTGAAGGGTGGGTTGGCCAGGATCACGTTGAACTTTTCCTTGGCGATCTCGGGCATCTCCTTGACGAACCGCTCGCTCAGCGTATCCATGTAGTCGATGTGGGGGTTCTCGACCCCGTGCAGCATCATATTCATCGCTGCGATCCGCAGCATTGTCACGTCGAAGTCGAAGCCGTAGAACATGTCGCTGCGGATGTGCGAGCGGTAGGGTTCGAGCAGGTCGCCGGTGAAAACCTGGATCGTCTCGCCGTCGCGCTCCTCGGTGAGGATGCCCTGGGGCGAGGTGTAGGTCTCCTGAAGATACTCCATCGTCGCGACCAGGAACCCGGCCGTGCCGCACGCAGGGTCACCGATGGTTTCTTCGGGCTTCGGCTCGAGCAGCTCGACCATCAGGCGCCGGATATGAGGCGGCGTGCGGAACTGGCCGTTCTGCCCGGCGATGTTGAGCTTGCTGAGCATGTACTCGTAAATGTCGCCCTTGAGGTCGCCTCGGTCGATGGGAAGCTTGTCGATGAGCTCCATCGCCTTGACCAGCAGGCTGGCCTTCTGGATCAAGAGCTGGGCGTCGGCCATGTAGCGGCCGAACGTCGAGCCGGAGCCGGCGATCTCCCTCATGTGGGGAAAGACCTCGTCCCGGACCGTCTTCAGCAGGGCATCGCCCCCGTTCTTCAAGAGGTTCTTCCAGCGCAGGTGCTCCTGGTCCGGGCGGAAGTGGCGCTTGAACGGCCTGTTCAGGCGTGCAGATTTATTCTCCTCGCGAGTCTCGGCGATGTCGAACAGCCGGAGGAACATCAAGAAGGTGATCTGCTCGATGACCGAGAGCGGGTTGGAAATCCCGCCCTGCCAGAACTCTTGCCAGAGCTTATCAACCTGGTTCTTGAGAGCGCCCGTGATCATTTCGGGATTCCTCCGAGTATGCCCGACCCGACGCGACAGTGCGGAATCATACCAGCCCGACGCGCCAGCGAGGGTCTCAGACCAGCCAGCCAGCGATTCGGGCTAGCGTGGCTCACGTGGACGATCTTGCGCCTCGCACACATAGTGGATGACCGCTTCAAGACCTTCCTCGTCATTGATGTAGACTCCGCTTCCGCGTTCGGTCCACCAGTTCTCACGAATACTCTCGTTGCGTGCGGGATTCACAGAAGTCGGGCCGCGCCGCTCTCGTTCCAGGGATTTCAGTCGCCGCGTGCACCACGCTTTGAACTGCTCACGGATCTCGTCTGGGTCTCGGTTGGCCGCGACGACGACATGCACATGATTCGAGCGGCAATTGACCGCGTAGAGAGTCCAACCGCGAATCCGGCAATGGTCGGCGACGGTCGTTTCAACGAGTTGGCGCTGTTCATGGTCGAGGCGGCAGGCATCCTCGGTCATGCGAACTGCCATCTCCCGCTCCACGATCGGATCAGGGGGACGCATTCCGTGCCGATACTGGACCCATCCTCGCTCGTCGCCGGGCAGCCATGTCCCATAAGTCGTCCACGTCAAGAAGTAGGCGAGCGGTTCCGGCATCGGAGGTTCACACTCGCGTCCTGTCTTCTTCCGGTGACCGAAGCTCATCGCGATCTCCTGTTCAACCCAGCCCAACCATCGAAACGGGCTTATCTCGCTCGTGAGTCGAGTGAGTCGAGTGAGTCGAGTCGAGTCGAGTTATTATGCCTTGCTGGCTGGAATGAGACCCTCGCTGGCGCGTCGGGCTGGTATGGTAACCATGTTAGGATTCCTTGCCTCCCTGCGGTCCGGCTGGCTGGAATGAGACCCTCGCTGGCGCGTCGGGCTGGTATGGTAACCATGCTAGGATTCCTTGCCTCCCTGCGGCCCAGGTGCCTGGAATGCTTCGATGATGGCGATCAGGTCGTCGATCTCGTCGGCACCGAAGACATTGTCCACCCCCCCAGCGTTGATCGAGGTAAAGGGTTCCTCATAAAGCTTCTCCAGCGCGATCGAGCCGTACTTCGCGATGTAGTTCTGAAGCATGTCGAGGAACTGGATTTGCGTCGAGGTCAGGGTCGGGTGCTTCCGAATGAACCGCTCAAAGGTCGTCCGGACCGTCGCGGCATCCAGACCGATGATGCGACGGATGGCCAGGTCGAGCTGGCCGGCCGTCTCGGGATAATAATCCACCAGATCGTTGAGGTCGAGGTCGGGCTCCTGGGTCAGCACCAGGGAGGTCAGGGCCTGGAGATCCTGCGGGGTGACCGGCTGGCCGGCCTTGATCTTCTGGAGCGTCTCGTTCTCGTCGAAGAGGATCTCGAGGGCGTCGCGGACGCGCGAACGGTACGCCGCCTTGTCGAGATCATCGAGCGTGACCTTGCGGACCCGCGTCTCGATCAGGTCCGTTTCTTCGCGGATATCGATCACCCTGGGCGCGATCGCAGCTCGGCGCTGGCGGGTCCGGTACTGCATCGTGCTCCGGAGCTGGTTCCGGACGTCTTCCAGCGCCTCGGAAGAGACGCCGTCCCAGAAAGCCGGCGAGCGGACCTGGCCGATCGTCTCGGCGCGCGCCCGGACCTGGTTGAGCGATGGGGGCAGTTCGTCCAGTCGCGCCAGGAGGTCGTCCTTCAGCCCTTCGACCTGGTCCGATTCCTTGACGAGCTCGGTCTGAAGCCGGCTCACGAGCAAGTCGAACTCGAAGGCGGCATGGTCGCCCTTCAGGTCTCGCCATTGCATGAGCGGGGCGACGTCCTGCGTCAGGATGGCCTTGATGCCCGGATCGAGCTGTTTGAGTCGTTGCGGGTCCCTGGCGGCCTGGAGCTGCTTCCACTTCTCTCGGACGCGGATGGTCGCCTCGGGCAGGTCGTTGATATCCCGCGTAAGCAGGTCCACGGCCCGCTCGAACGCCGGATGGTCGCCTCGCTCTTTCGCAGCCTCGGCCAGGTCGATCCGGGATTCGAAGAGACGTTGCAGGAGGGACTTCGATTGGCTGGGCTCGGCTTCGGCGAAATCCTCCTCGTCGAGTCCTTCGAACCGGGCGAAGTTGCCCCAGTGGTCGAAGATCAGAAAATGAGTCTTCCGCTCGTTCGGGCCGAAGAGGTGTGGACACAGCCGCGTGCCCCGGCCGATCATCTGGCGGAACTTCACGTAGGAAAAGACCGGCCTGGCAAAGACGAGGTTGACCACCTCGGGGACGTCGATGCCGGTGTCCAGCATGTCGACCGAGATGGCGACACGGAGCAGCGACTTCGGGTCCTTGAACGCGTCGATCAGATCCTGGGCGCGGGGATCGTAGTTGTCGATGATCCGGCAAACCTTGCTGCCATACTGCGGATAGAGCTCGTCGAAGAGCTTTTCCAAGAGCACCGCGTGGTTATGGTTGCGGGCGAAGATGATCGTCTTTCCGACCAGGGAGCCTGAGGCGTCACGGATTCCCTCCTCCATGAGGTTCTGGAGGATCTTGCGGTTGGTATCCTTGTTGAAGATTCGCTTGTCGAGCTCCTCAGCCTCATACCTGACCGTGTCGGGCTCGATTTCCTCCTCTTCGAGTTGTCGCCTCTGCGCTCCGGTGAGGTTCTCATACTTGATCCCCTCGCGGAGGAAGGCCGTGGTATGGTCGATAACCTTGGGCGGGACGAGATAGTCGGCCTCGACGGCCTCCTTGAGCGAGTACGAGGCGGTTGGCTTGCCTTCCTCGCAATCGAGAAGCTTGAATGTATTGCGGCTGATGAACTGGACGGGCGTGGCGGTCAGCCCAACTTGCAGAGCGTCGAAATAGTCGAGTAGCTCGCGATAACGGTTATAGATCGATCGGTGCGATTCGTCGGCAATCACCAGGTCGAAGAAGCCGACGTCGAAGGACTCGTAAACCTTCATCATCGCAGGGTAGGTTGCCAGGTAGATGCGGTGCTCGCGATCCTTGAAAGTACCCGCGTTGACGAACGTTCGGGGTTCGCCGGGTAGCAATTGCTGGAAGGCGTCGTCGGCCTGCTTTCTCAGCTCGCGACGATCGCAGAGGAACAGGATGCGTCGCGCCCACCTGGCACGGATCAAGGCTTCGCAGAGTGCGATGGCGACCCAGGTCTTCCCCGTGCCCGTGGCCTGGACGATCAGGGCCTTGCGGCGTCGGGCTGCGAACCGCTCGAGGACCTGTCTGACCGCGAGGGCCTGGTAGGGGCGGTCGACGATGTCGGTATCGGGGCCGAATGACTTGACGCCGAGGCGATACCGGGCCTGGAAGACGAGGTATTCGAGGCTGTCCCTGGAATGGAACCCGTAGATCCGGCGCACCGGATCGTACTGGCCGCTATCGTCCTGGCCCCGATCCCAGATCGAGATCTCGAAGCCGTTCGTGCAGAAGATGATCGGCCGCTGGCCGAACTGGGCCCTCAGGGCTTCGGCATAGAGCTCGGCCTGGGTTCGGCCTTCCGCCGGGTCCTTCGAGGTTCGCTTGGCCTCGATGACCCCGAGCGGCTTGCCGTTCTCGCCCCAGAGGACGTAATCGACCAAGCCCTCGCCCGTGGGGGTCGGCTGGTTCCGGACGCGGACTTCCTTGCCGACCTGGCTCGGGTCCGCGGGATCCCACCCGGCTGCCATGAGCAAGGCGTCGATGAGCTGGCTCCGGGTCGTTTCCTCGTCGAATCCGAGTGTGTCGGCGGTTTCCCCTCCGGATACTTTCGCGGTTTCGAGCTGCTCCGGCGTGGCCGCGGGGCGCGGCGACTGGGCCCGCTTCGCCTCGACTTCCTGCAATAACTGCTGGTACTTGGCTTCGAGCGCCGCGAATTGCTCGAGGACGGCCTTCTTCTCGCGCTGAAGCTTGTTACGAGACTCGAGTCCGCCGGAAGGGGATGGCTCGCGGAACTGGGGGAGGCTCGTGGCGTTCCTGCTTCCGCACGTCAAGAAGAGCCATTTTCCCAGGTCATAGCCCACTCGGACCATCTGGCACGCCACCTGCGCGTCGACGTGATCGTCGTGGGCCGCTCGATTCCCCTTGATCCGGAGCTGATGGAGCTTGCTCTGGATCACATCGGGCACAGCCTGGCGGAAAGCATGCTCGTTGAGTAGGTCCATCAAGTTTGCCTGATACGGGCGGCTCAGACCATGGTGGTAATAGAGGAACTCGACAATCCGCTCGGCGAAACTGCGCAGCTTGACCAGGGCGCTCTTGGGATCGCTATAGGCGTACTCGTCGGCGAATGCGCCCAACACGGCCAGCTCGGGCCAGTCGGGTCGGAGGTGCTCGAAATTTGGCGATCCCACGATCGGCCTCCGAGAGGGAAGCGTTCCGATCCCAGGCTCTGGGTAGGCGTTCATCGGTTTCCCGCCGTCGTTCTTTCCGGTTTCGTTTGATTCAGCGGGAGCCAAAAGCAAGGGACATGCCATCTTACATTTTTCTTGCCTCGAATGGAATTTCGTTTCTCCGTTAGCGGCCTGCTCATCCCCGGCCGCGGGTCCGCGGAAGGGAGATTTTGAAGCGCTTGAGCTGGGCGTCCAGGGTCTGGTAATTGGGTATGCCGAGCAACGCGGCAGCCCGGGTCTTTACCCCATCGGCTTCTTCCATAGCGCGTTTCAGGTAATGACTTTGGATCTCCTCCAGGAGTTGTT
The DNA here is from genome assembly GCA_052148775.1 of Isosphaeraceae bacterium. Classification (GTDB taxonomy): domain Bacteria; phylum Planctomycetota; class Planctomycetia; order Isosphaerales; family Isosphaeraceae; genus CAVZRC01. The sequence goes on from JBKQHM010000324.1 coordinate 19,590, forward strand.
GCAGGTTGAAATCGTCCCCGAGCGGCCGATTGTAGGGATCGAGCCGATTGCGCCCCGGCGCGTTGACGAGCACACCGGCGAAGTCGCGTGGCTCCAGGGCATCTCCCTCAGCAAATGCGGCAGCCTGGACCAGGGCGTTATGAAGTTGACGGATGTTCCCCGGCCAGGAGTATTCGCGCAGAATTTTTTTTGCGGCGTCAGAAATCCGTTTGTCCTGGTAGCCGGGTTCCGCGGGGTGGCGGAAGTCGGCGTTGATCTTCTTGAGCAACGCCTCCGCGATCAGGGGGATATCCGTCTTACGCTCGCGGAGAGGAGGAAGTTGGAGGGTGACGGCGGCGAGGCGGTAGTAGAGATCCTCGCGGAATCGCCGTTGGTTGATCGCCTCGACGAGGTCGGAGTTCGTTGCCGCAATGACCCGAACATCGCAGGTCGTCGGTTTGGAGCCACCGACGGCGTAAAACTCTCGGGTACAAGGTCCGCGTCCCGGGGGAGGTTGGAGCACTCGCAGGAGCTTGGTCTGCATCGGCGGATCGCATTCGCCCAGTTCATCCAGGAAGAGGGTCCCGCCATCCGCGCGTTGGAATGCGCCCGCGCGATCCGCGGCCCCGGTGTAACCCCCTCTCACGGAGCCGAATAGCTCGGACTCCAGGAGTTCACGTGGGATGGCGGCACAGTTGATCGGCTCAAATGGGGCGTTCTTGCGGTGACTGGCGGCGTGGATCGCCCTTGCGAACATCTCCTTACCTGTTCCACTCTCGCCGAGGATCAGGACCGGGATGTCTCGGATCGCGGCGCGCTGGGCCAGGCCGGCGGCGAGACGAATGGGCTTGCTCTCGCCAATGATGTCTCCAAAGCCGTCAACCTCAGCCGGGCTCTTGGCCGCCAGCCGTTGCAAGTTGTGGTCCGGCTCCCGCAGGAGTTGGGGCACGAAATCGTCGACGAGATCATAAGGGATATGAGTCGGGATCAGGCGGCCCTTATGGGTCTGGTAGAAGGTCGCCGGATAGCGGCTCTTACCCAGCAGGACCCAGATGGCCGTCATCGCGGGCGTCCCCGGGCTCAGGTGGATGCAGAGCTCGGTCGGACTCCTTCTCGCCCCGGCCGTCACTTCGCTCAAGACGCGGTCTGCTGCACGGAAGATGTCCGCGTAATCGGATGGGTCGGACAAAGTTATCGGGTGGATCGTGGCGGGAGAACCCAGCCACTTCGCGAAGGGACGATGTAATTCCGGGTTGTAGTCGCTCAACAGGTGGACCTCCTTGAACGTCTCTTGAACGACCGCCGTCTTCAATGGTCCGGGTTTCTCGCCGTACTTGTTCCGAATCCGTGCCAGGTCTTTCCAGTGGGAGCGCTGAGGCTCATCCTGGTCATCCGCCATTGCCCAGAGGTCGGCGTGGCCAATCCAGGAGACCAGGATTCGATCGCGTGTCATGAGTAGAGTCCCTTTTGTGGCGGCACAAATGGGATTGTAACACACATTCGCCGGAGGTCGGCCACCACGCTCCGCCAGGTTTCGAAAAGGAATCTGCTAACCCTGATGCTTCAGGTACTTAAGCGAATCGAATGGGTGAAATTGAAACAATCTGAGCCGTTTGGCATGCCATTCGGTATTGGAGTCGTCGCCGAACGGGTTTTGGGTGGACGAAAAGATCGGGATGGGAGAACAAACCAATGGTTGTGGAAGTCTTGAATGGTCACGTGGCTGACGAGGCTGGGTTGCGCATCGAGCTGTTGGTGTCTGACCGCGAGGTGATCGAGGAATTGGGGCGGTATCCGGATCCGGATCGTCGCGAGGACTTC
>JBKQHM010000325.1:0-50774 GCA_052148775.1 Isosphaeraceae bacterium
ACAAGTAATGGCACATCTCGTGGGCGGCCGTAAAAACGACGTCTTGCTTGGTCGTGGTGGCGAGCGTTTGATAATAAAGAACCATCTGGCCCGGCTTGCCGTCACTCCCCTTCATGGTCGACCATCCCGGACTCGAAGGGGCCCCGACCAGAGACACGACCAGGTCGGCGTCCTTGATATCATCGACATAATCGGCCGAGCCGATCTTGCCGCGTCCCTGTGTCACCTGATTCAGAACCTCGCTGACGAGGCTGACGAGCCCCCGGACAGTCGCCTCCTGATCCTGACTCGGCTTGACATCGATCGCTCCGACGACCGACTGGACCCCCGCCGGCAGGTTCGCGAAGGTGTATTTGAACCGGAACGACTTGGATTCCTTGTCGTAAGAGGCCGGCCCCCCCAGCGAAACGCCGACGATAAGGACGCCGGCCGAGATGAGGCCGGCGCCCAGGAAGATCGCGATCCGAAGTGCTCGACTCATCGTTGAGATACCTCCGCACGGAGCCTTAATCGAAGCATGTGTCACTGTCGATGGATTGGAAAGCCAGCCCGTTCAGGGGGGAGATCATGCGAGATGACGCGAAATCGCGGCGTGTCCCCGAGAAGATCCGGAATTCTCTCAAGTATGCAGCATGAATCGCCGAGATGTCCAGGACAAACTCCCCGGATTACCCAAACTTCCCAACCAGCGTTCTCTTATGTCGGAGAGGGAGATTCGAGGAACCGAGAGAGAATACCGTGTATACTTAGTGCTAGCGAGGGTGGGCATTCGGGATGGTTGCATCGAGCCAGACGGAGTTTGAGAAGTCCCACCGCGTCGAGGTGGTCGTTAGCCGCCTCGGCGTTTGAACGCTTTCCTCATCGCGAACGACTTGATGGAGTCGAGAGGAACACGCTCGCCCTGCTTCGAACGGAGTTGCCAATCATGAATGGGGAACCTCTCAACATGTCAATCATAAGACGTTGGACGACGAGCACGTCCCCATTCTGGGTGGCCCTGCTCGGTCTGACCTTGGTCGATGGGCAGGCGCATGCCGGTGGACCGCATTTCAAGAAGCAGGTCATCTACGTCGCCCAGGCCCCTACCACTACCACGGCGCAAGCCCCCGTTTTATACACGACCCCGGCGTCCATCGCTTATACCGGGCTGGCACCGGTCAAGCACTATCATCGTACCTCAGTCCTCTACGCCGCTCAAGCACCGGCCACATATACCGCGCAGGCACCCGTCACCTACGTCACGTCGACCGGCGCGGCGCCGGTCGCCAATGCTCCGACCACGAGCGCGGCTCCCGGCACGGCGAATGCCCCGGCCGCCGCGACAGGCGTCCGGATCAGCACCGCCATCCGCGTCGCCCTCCATGCCGATCTCGTCGCTTTCTACCAAGGGGCGGATAGCGGTGACACCCGCATCGATAAGATCAAGGCTGTCCGCGACCGTGCTCGCCAGGAATACCAGGACCTCATCGACGGAGACGACCAGGAACTTAACGCGGCCGAAGTGCAAGATGTGAACAACCTGGTAGACTGGGTTATCACTGGCGGATCAGGCGGGGCCCAGCCGACCTATTACGCCCCCTTGGGAACTCCGGGGCATGCCCCGTCCGTAGGAGGGCCGACGTTCGGTGCTTCCCCCAGCGGTGCCGGCATCCAGGCGGTAACCTACTGGGTCCCCATCTACGCCCGTCCCCAGACACACCTCCATAGGCTCCTCAACATTCCCTGAATGCCCTTGTATCACGACTCAATACAACGCGCGATGCCCGGGTCACGGATCATGATTCCGTGACCCGGGCATCTTTCGCGATACCTTACGGAGAACTGCCGAACTCACTTCGCCCGAGACACGTCGCTACTTTGCTCCGGCCACCCCGACGCGCCATACGATGTTCGATCCATCGTCGGTCACGAGCAGAGCGCCGTCCTTGGCAACCGTGACGCCCACCGGACGGCCCCAGACATTGCCCTCCTCGGTGACAAACCCGACGAGGAAATCTTCATATTCACCGGTCGCCTTGCCATCCTTCATCGGGATGCGGATAACCTTATAGCCGGTGCGTCGGGCACGATTCCAAGAGCCGTGCTCGGCGGCAAATGCATCCAACCGATATTCCTTCGGGAATGATTGGCCGGTGTAGAAGGTCATGGCGAGCGACGCCGAATGCGACTGGACCAGGACGTCGGGGATGATGACCTTGTCCTTCAACTCGGGATGCTTCCCCTTGTGCCGAGGATCCTGGTGTCCGCCGATGTAATACCAGGGCCAGCCGTAGAATCCCCCTTCCTCGACGTGGGTCACGTAGTCCGGCACCAGGTGGTCCCCCAGTTGGTCGCGCTCGTTGACGGAGGTCCAGACCTGGCCGGTTTCGGGATGGATCGCTACGCCGACCGGGTTGCGGATGCCCCAGGCGTAGACCCGCTCGTTCTTGCCGTCGGGATCGAAGGCCAGGATGTCGGCACGCCGCTTCTCGGTACTATCATCGCTCACATTCGACCGGGAGCCGACCGAGACGAACAGGGTCTTGCCGTCCTTGGAGAACTCGACGTCGCGGGTCCAGTGGCCGCCGCCGCCGACCTGCTCGCGTCCGCTGGGGATATCTTTGATGAGAACCTCGGGCTGCCCGGTGGCCTTGACATCACCGTTCTTGTAGGCGAATCGGGCGACCGAGTCGGTATTGGCCACGTAGACGTAGGTGGGATTTGGCCCAGGGGGGTAGAAGGCAATGCCGAATGGACGCCTGAGCCCGCTGGCGAAGACGCTGACCTCCTCGGCCTTCCCATCCCCGTCGGAGTCGCGGAGCAGTTTGATTCGTCCCGGCCCGCTCTCGGCGACGAAGATGTCACCATTGGGCGCCGTCACGATCTTTCGCGGATTGTTCAAGCCGGTGGCAAACTCCGACACCTGAAAACCCTTCGGGGCGCGGGGCATGGCGCCCGAGCGCCTGCGAACGAGCCTGGGATGGTTATTCGCCGAAGGGGTGTCGAAGGGGGCGGCCAGTTCGGCGACCGTGATCCGACGACGGACGCCCGGGGCGTCGGTGGTCCAATCGCCGAGGGCTTCCTGGCCCGTCAGGACGTGAACCGCGGCGGAGGCGACGTTGTCGGCCTCGCCAGCCCTCGCGGTGGCGGTGGCCGGGACCAAGGCCGCCGTGAGGAGAAACGAGAAAGTGGCTGTCAGAATGCGGTCAGTCATGAGGTGCTTTCCCACTCCTGCTTTCCGTAGGTAGGTCAAATCCAAGGTCTGTTTCGCCATCCGCTCGGGCATGCGGCCCGGATGCGGCACGGCTCGGGGGATATCCGGCTCGCTCCGGGCGCAGCTGCGCCGACGTCACGAGTCTGGGTAGGTCTCTCCCAGGTTAATCCGATCCGCGACAGTAAGCTACAGAGAAGCATTCACGCCTTCGCCGCACGGCAGACCTCCGGGGCATCCCACGAATACTGGATGTGATCAAATTGACGAGTGCAGGCATCCGGGAGAGCACCATTCCCAGCTTAGTCTGGCGTCAAGGAGCCTCTGATCCTCTCGGGGGCTTTTGGTAAGAACGAACGAATTGGCTCGGGGTTGACCCCGATCACGGCTGGCTCGTATTCCGGACGCATCGACCGCAAGTCTCACCATGGCCCGTGCGATGCCGAATGAGGGGGGCTACAGAATCACCGTCGATCAGAGGCTATATAGACCTGCACGATGACGCCATGTGCTCGCATCTCGCAATTCGAGAAGAAAAGGAGATTGCCTCTTGTCTGTCGTCTGGGCTGAAGGATAGGTTCTTACGTGGAATCGCACCACTTGAAACCCCCGGCGGATCGACCGGGCCCGATTCCGGGCCAACGCGCGTCCCATGCCGTTCCAGGCTTGCTCTCCACGCACGAGGTAATGATATCGCGTTCTCGCGAGTCCGTGCCGATAGTCGCCGCCTGTAGCGGGTTGCAGCCTTCGGGGACCTCGATCGGGCATCACCGCTTGCGAAACGCTCGGGGTTACTTCAAGGCATCTTCAACAAATATTGGTTGATCCCTTTCCTCGGAGCATATCATCATCATGCGTAAATTTCTGAGCTTCATAGTCGGATTGACGCTCTGCGTCGTCGGCCTGCTCTCGGTCGCCGCACAGGAACCGAAGACGAGCGAAAAACCCGAGATCCCCGGCGGGATTGAGGGTCATGTGAAGAGCGTGGATCATGACAAGAAAACCCTGACCATCATCGGCACGGGAGCCAAGGAGCGTGTCTTCGCGATCACCGAGGATACCCTCATGGTCGGACCGCGAGGGGGTAAGGTTCGACGGCACCTGAACGATCCTCGCTTCCATGAGGGCCTGGAAGTCATCATCGTGGCGGACGGGACGACGGCCAAGGAGGTCCATCTGGGGTATAACCGTCGCCAGACTGAAGACGCGAAGGACCAGCCGAAAGTTGCGACCAAGAAAGTCCCGGGCCTGACGCGGAGAAAGCGTGAGGAACTCGCGGCCGAGATCGCCAAGAAGCGAGACGCGACCGAGACCGGAAAGGTCGCAGCGAAAGGGGCGACCAAGGTCTCAACTCCCGGGGAGGAGGAAGACGAAGACGATGAGATCCCAGCGAAGGTGAAGTCCTACGACACGTTGGGACGCACCCCCGTCCTTGTGGTCACTCTCCTGAACGGCAAGAGCCGCTCGTTCTTCCTCTCCAGCGAGGTGAAAGTCCTTGTCAAGGGGACGACGAGCAAGCTGGGTCTGAAGGATCCCGCGATCAAGGCGGGCGCTCCGTTGACCGTCTTTGTACACCCCGGCGGGCGTCGCGTCAAGGAATTGCACCTCAATCCGCCCGCGGCGACCGGCAGTAAGAAAGCCGCCTGATTCGAGCCGCCCCGCCCGCGCGTCCCTGGCGCGGGCGGTGGCGGATCTCCGGATCGGGTCTGTCGGAAGAGCCTGCGAACGACATGGGCACGACGGCATTGCGTCGCCGGCTCTTACCGGGCGAAGTTGAGGCCCGGATCATCGGGTGGCGCGCCGATGGCGCGAAACTGGAAGTGTTGATCGTCTTTCCAGGTGACTTTGCCAGCCATCGGAGGCTGGTCCGGTGGCATCAGTGCGAGAACATCGTTGTCGAACGCGGCCGTACCTCGAAATTCACGCGCTTGACCCCGGTCGGTCACCTTCCAGATAAACCCGTTGTTGTTGTCGATCGTCAGGTTAATCGACACATCCTTGGCGGGGCTTGCATTCCAGGCTCCGACGAATTTGGCGGGAACAGGGCTGGTCGGAAGAGAAGGAGCCGGCGGAGGCTGGACGGCCCCTGGCTGCTGAGTCGGAGCGGGGTTCGTTTCTCCGACGGCCGGAGGGGCGGGGATGGTCTGGGGAGGTGCCCCTCGCGGCGGATTGGTCGGCTGGGCCGCGTCCGCCTGTTCCGGCTTGGGCGTCAGGCTTTCAAGGAGCTGCGCCGCCAACTTGTCGCGAGGCTGGATCGCCACAACCTGCTTGAGGATCTCGGTGGCGTTATCGAAACTGCCCTGGGTCATGTAGAGCGACGCCAGGAGGAACCGGGCGGCCGCGGCGCCGGGCGTCGCATTGCAATAGCTCTCAAGCGCGCGGAGTTGTTGCGTGTAGACGTCCACACTCGGGTAGAGGCCGGCGAGTGTTGTCCAGTCCCAGCCGGGGCCGTTCGAGAGCACGGTGTACATCGGCACGGCGGCTTCGTCATATTGGCCGAGGGCGAAGAGAGACATCGCTCGGAATTCGTGGAGTATCGGATCGTTCGGCGTCTTCAAGAGTGCTTGATCGACGAGCTTGAGGGCCTGGCCGTAATCGCCGGCGGTGAAGGACGATCGCGCCGATTCGAAGCTCGCGCCGGCTTCTTCGATCACCGATTGCGCCGGGGGTTGGCTGGTCAAGTCGAGGGGCCGAGAGTAGTCATACACGATCGGCTGCTGCTGCACGACGACGGTCGGTTGCTGAACGACCATGGTAGAGGGCGCGTAGTAGGGATTCATGTAGCTGGAATACCCCCAGCTATTCCACATGGAGCCGATCCCCCAGGCGGCGACGCCGACCCCGACACCCCATCCGAGGGCGCTACTGCCGAAGCTATTCCATCCCCATCCCCTGCTATAGTTCGCATTCCAGTAACCGTTGACCCAGCCTTGGTGGTACGCTCCGTAGGGGTTAGGCCGATATCCGCCGCCGTAGCCACTGCCCCAGCCCCCGCCATAACCGCCCCCATAGCCGCCACGGTTCACATTCGCGACGTTGGTGACATTCGTCGAAGATAGATTGGTTACGTTGTTATTGATGATATTTGTATTGATATTATTCGGCCGATTCACGACGGTGTTGCCGCTATTCGGCCGATTCACGACGGTGTTGCCGCTATTCGGCCGGTTGACGATACCGAGGTTATCGCCCAGGTTTGGACGGTTATGATCGAAGGATGGGCGGTTACCCACCAATCCCCCACCGGGGCGATTGCCTCCGCCCTCCGCGATGGGAGGACGTTGACCGGAGCCGGGACCGCCGGGGCGATTACCGCCGATCCCAGGGACGGGCGGACGTTGTCCGGCATCGGGCCCGCCCGGGCGATGACTCCCGCCACTCCCAGGAAGGGGAGGGCGTTGTCCGGCGCCGGGACCGACGGGGCGATCGCCCCCACCGATCCCACCAAAGGGTGGACGATCACCGATTCCTCCACCCGGCCGGTTCCCCTCGCCCGGCCGGTTTCCCCCACCGATCCCGCCAGGGCGATTCCCACCGATGCCACCTCCGGGTTGTCCTCCGATCCCACCACCCGGTCGATCGCCCGGATTGGGACGATTCCCGGGGTTGGGTCCCGGATTGGGACGATTCCCGGGTTTGGGTCCCGGATTCGGGCGATTGCCCGGATTAGCGGGCGACGGGCGCGTGGACGCGCCAGGATTCCCAATGGGACCGGGCCGGTTCATCCCGCCAGCTGGGAGTGTACTGGGACGGCCGGGATTGCTGGGAGCGGGGCGTATCGCGGGAGCCGGTGATGGCCTCGCGGTTGGCGTGCTGAACGAGGGAGAGCCGCCCCGGCCCGGCCGTGTCGCGCCACCTCGATTGCCCACCATTCCACCGCCGCGACCTCCGTGCTGCGCTTCGGCAACGCCATGAGACGCGATGAACGTCAGGATCGAGAACAGAAGAGTGCTCTGGGGAATCTTGGTCATGGGTTCCTCGACGCGCATCGTGAGACTCGGATCTCGATTCGTCGGATGTGATTGAAGTCATTTCGGCTGAGGCGGTTTACGGACCATGACCACCTCGTCGATTTCCCCGACGATCTCGTCGCCGACCGTGCGATCGATCGATTTCCAGCGCAGGGTGTCTTTGTTGACATAGGTGAGGACCTGGGTCGCCGTGGCGGTACGGCCATCGGGACGAACACCGGTCGCCTTGACGACCCACTGGTTACCGGATCGCATCCAAAGGCCATCGCCATATCCGCCGCGGGAGTCGAAGACCCAGGACTTGATCTGCTTCGTGAGAGGATCCCAGCCGATCCGCTGGGTGCCCGTCAAGGCGGGCTTACCCTTGACCCGGACATCGAAAGTACGGAGCAGGAAGTTCTTGTCATCGGCCCACGCGACCGAGGTGAAAACCAGCGCCTCTTCCGTCTCCTCAACCCAGTCACCGACCAGCCATTCGAGTTCCTTGAGGCGTTCGTAATGGCTAATCTCCGTGTCAGCAAGTTCACGAACGCCGGCGATGAGCCATCGGCCGTCGCGCTTGATCCGGATGACCGTGTATCGTCCGGTGGTCGCGGTCCCTCCGTCGGTGGTAACGCTCCGCGTGCGACCGGTCTCGCGGGCGATCCCCGGGGCCAGGAACTTGATCGACTCGATCGTGGATTCGAGCTTCTCATCGGGCGTCTCCGCGAAACGAGCGGCGTAGTGCTCCTCGAGCGCGGCGCGGCCTTGGATGGTGGTGCCGTCGAGGCCGACCGCCTCGCCGTCGTCGGTGTAGAGATCGGCAATCGCCTTCGCGTCTTTCTTCCGGAACGCCTCGGCGAATGCCTCATCGCTCGCTCGGATGGCCCTCTCTTCCTCGGCGTGATTTGCAGGCGCGACGGTCGGCGCGTTCCCGTTGGCGCCCCGGGAGCCCGGAGGCTGCATGCCATTTGCTTCGCAGACCGATGCGATCGCGAGCATTATTCCGAGCAGAGTTGAGTGAGTTCGTTTCATTTCAGGGTGTCTCTTTGTTCCTTCGGAGATAGTGCGGGAGCTGCGGACCGGCTGATCGCTGATGGTGAGTCCACGCATGATGGCGACATGATAAAACGGGCACACATCACGCTCATTTCGGATAGGGCCGGACAGGGTACCCCTCGACAGAGCGAGTGCTCGGACACGATCAAGCACAGACGCCTCGTTAGATTACACAAGCGACGCCCGCGCGACGAATCATTGCAACCCCGAGAGGCCAGGTGGTGGCACAACACTGGGCACGGGTCTCCTGACCCCAACCACCTGCAAACCGACACGACGTAAGAGTGTAGCCTGGTCGCAACCTCCAGGCTATAGTCTTCCGAGTTCGGGTGATCGACTGGTCTCATACGTTCCGGAAACCAGGAGCTCGCCGGAGGCGAGTTTCCATTCGGCGACTCGGACACCCTCAAACCGAGGGGATCTCCATGGTAAACTCTTGTGTGACATCCGGAGGATTTCCGCCCCACCGAGGAAAGATCGCCCAAGTGTCGGAAAGGTTCGTATGAGGCAGTATCTGGATCTTCTGCGTGAGGTTCACCTCCACGGCGACCGCAAACCGACGCGAGCCGTCCTCCGCTCGACCGGCAAGAAAATCGATGCACTAAGCGTGTTCGGGAGACAGATCCGGTTCGACCTGACCGATGGGTTTCCCCTGGTCACGACGAAGAAGGTTGCATTCAACGCAATCGTCCATGAGCTGATCTGGTTCCTTCGGGGTTCGACAAACATTCGCTACCTCAAGGAACACGGGGTCTCGATCTGGGACGAATGGGCGGACGCGAACGGAGAACTCGGGCCGGTCTACGGCAAGCAGTGGCGTTCCTGGACGGCTCCGGATGGCCGGCCGGTCGATCAGATCGATTATGTGATCCAGGGCATCAAGGCCCTGAAGGCGGATCCGACCGCTTCCGTAGGACGTCGGCTGATCGTCTCCGCTTGGAATCCGGCCGACATCTCCGAGATGGCCCTTCCCCCATGCCATACGCTCTTCCAGTTCGATGTGACAGACGGGCGTCTCTCTTGCCAGCTCTACCAGCGTTCGGCCGATCTCTTCCTCGGCGTCCCTTTCAATATCGCGAGTTACGCCCTGTTAACTCACGTAGTCGCGCATCTGACCGACCTGACCGTCGGCGAATTCATCCATACCTTCGGCGACGCCCATATTTACTCGAACCATCTCTCTCAGGTCGATGAGCAACTCGGGCGTGAGCCGTTACCCCTGCCCAGACTCGAGATCGACCCTCAGGTGCACGATCTGGCCGCTCTCGCGCGGGAGCACATCCGGCTGATCGGGTATCGTTCTCATCCGCCCCTGCAGGGTGAAGTGGCCGTGTAAAGAGGGGCAGGTGCCGTGATCATTTCTTTTATAGCGGCGATGGGAACAAATGGGGTGATCGGGCGCGACGGCAAACTCCCCTGGTCCCTACCCGGTGACTTGAAGCGGTTCCGGGCGATTACCTGGGGCAAGCCGATCATCATGGGCCGGAAGACCTATGAGTCGCTGGGCCGGGCGCTAGCCGGACGGACCAGTATCATCCTGACCCGGCAGCCCGATTTTCATGCAACAGGCTGCCTGGTCGCCCATTCGCCGGACGAGGCGCGAGCCATCGCGGAGGGGGAGAAGGCACGAGAAGCCGTCATCATCGGAGGCCGTGAAATCTTCGAGGCATTCCTTCCGGACTGCGAGCGGATCCATCTGACCGTCGTGGAAGGGGAGTTCGAGGGGGATACCTACTTCCCCCTGAGTATCCTGGAATCGTCGAAGTGGGCGAGCGTCCATCAGGAATCCTGCCCAGCTGATGAACGCAATCGATTCAACTCGAGGTATGAGGTTTACGAACGTCGAGATTGATCGCTCCGCCCAGGATCTCCGATGGATCATTCCGAAGTCAGACCGAGCCGCGTGCGGATCTCCTGCCGTATTCTCTCCACGTGGCGGAGGGCCGCCTGAGCGTTTCTTCGGCTTGCCCGTTTAATGGGATAACGAATATCAAGGGCATACAAGGTCAGTGAATTCAGACGACGGCGAAGTCGGCCCAGGTCTGGGTCACGAGGGAGGAGGAGATCCAGGAGACGAACCAGGTCATGAGTGCGAGGAGGGACAGGCTCCCATTCCTGGAGCACGGCCTTCAGATACTTCTCGGCCGATTGCTGGCGATGGAAGCAGACCAGGTCATGATAAGGTGGGTCATCTCGCTCCAGCCTCTTCGCTCCGCCCAGATCGTCTTCGGCCTTGCGCACCCACTTCGCCGTCAGCCTTTTCATAGACCGTCTTCCCCTTGGCCATAACCTCCCTCACGAACCAATCCCCGTCCTCCAAGTCACGTTGGAGTCGCTTCGGAGTTCGGACGATCAAGTCCAACGAGAAAGGTGCCTGAATAGTATTGATAATCCGGATGCCCTTGGTCGTCTCGTCGTACGCGGGCATCACCACCAATAGGTCGACATCGCTTTCTTCATGAGGCTGGCCATAAGCGTACGAACCGAACAGGATGATCTTGTCCGGCTGGAACTTCTCCGCGACCTGCCGGGCATATCGCCGGATCGCCGACAAGGGGATGTTCGGCGAGTGGTACTTGAACCCCGCGAATTCCTCAGCGGGCTTCTTGACTTTCCTGGCCATTGATCTGGTTCCTCGAAAGGGTTCGAGGCATGAAGGACGTCACCGTCGGCAAACGTGGTACGACATTGTTATAATACCCTTTTCCCGAAGAGACGTATCGTCCAGGGCCGGCACCTCGCACTCGAGCGTTGGCATGCGGAAAATTCGCCTCAAATCGACGTTGGCCACCCGGCTCTCCGAGCGCTTTCGTGCCGAGTTGAATGAATCGCAGCACGCCGCGGTGACGGCCCCAGACGGCTACAACCTCATCCTGGCCGGACCCGGCTCGGGCAAGACCCGGGTCATTACCTACCGGGTTGCCTACTTGATCGCCTCGGGCGTACCGGCGGGCTCGATCATGCTGGTCACCTTCACACGACGCGCGGCGCGGGAGATGGTCCGTCGCCTCGAATCGCTGATCGGCGAGCAAGGGAACCAGGTCTGGGCCGGTACCTTCCACCACATCGGCAACCGCGTGCTCCGTCGGGTCGCGCCCATCCTTGGCTATCAATCGAATTTCACCATCCTCGACAGCGAGGACCAGCTTGACCTGATGCGACTGGCCATGGACGACGCCGAATTGACCGGCACAGGCCGACTCACTCCCAAGGCCGCCGCCGTACAACATTGGATCAGCTTCAGCGCCAACGTCAACCGGCCGGTCGCCAACGTTATCGCCGAGCGCGCCCCCGAATTGGTCGAATGGCAATCGCAGATGGACACGGTCGCCGCCGCCTATACGCGTCGCAAGCAGGCGTCCAACAGCATGGACTACGACGACCTGCTCCTCCAATGGGGCCGGCTCCTCCGGGACTTCCCCGAACAGCGCGCGATCCACGGGAAGATGTTTCGCCACATCCTCATCGACGAGATGCAGGATACCAACGCCGTCCAGGTGGGCGTGGTTGAGACCATCGCCGCCGCGGGACCCGGCAACCTCACGGCCGTCGGCGACGATGCCCAGTCAATCTACCGGTTCCGCGGCGCCGACTACGACAATATCCTGCGATTCCCCGAACGGCATCCCGGGGCCAAGCTTTTCCACCTCGATGTGAATTACCGATCGACGCCCCAGATTGTCGCCTTCACCAGGGCCTCGATCGTCCATAACAAGACCGGATTTCCCAAGAAGCTGGTCTCCGCGCGGCCGAACGGGACGCTCCCCCTCGTCGTGGCCGCCCAGGATGCCTATGAAGAAGCGGCGTTCATCTGCCAGGAGATCCTCGAAGGACGCGATAAGGGGCTGTTGCTCGGGCAGATCGCAGTGCTCTATCGCAATCATCACGATAGTATCCTCCTCCAGGGCGAGTTGCTGGCAAGGGGGATTCCCTATACGATTCGTAGCGGGCTCCGCTTCTTCGAACAAGCTCATATCAAGGATGTGCTGTCTTATCTGCGGATCGTCGTCAACCCGCGCGACGAAGCCTCCTGGCGTCGACTGCTCCTGCTCTTGCCGGGCGTCGGGCCTGCCAAGGCCGCCGCGGTCTACGAGCACATCGCCCTTGGCGATAATCCGCTCGCCGCACTTGAATCGGCCGAGGCGATGTCGCTCTTGCCGGCCAAGTGCAAGGGCTTCTTCGCCGGCTTCGTGAGCGACCTCAGGCAGCTTCGCGCCACGGACCCGGAACGGAACCCGGCCGCCGCGATCGGGGCGATCCTCAAGGGCGGCTATCCGGATACGGTCCGCCTCAAATACGAGCGGCCGGATAACCGCATCGCCGACATCGAACAGTTCGCCCTGCTGGCCGCTCGTTACGACAGCCTGGAACGATTGATCGCCGAAATGATCCTGGCCGGCGACGTCTACGGCATGGACTCGATGGCGGCCCAGGAGCCTCAGGAGGTCGTCGTCCTCAGCACAGTCCACCAGGCGAAGGGCCTGGAGTGGCCCTACGTGTTCGTCCTCCGCCTGGTCGAGGAGGGTTTCCCCCATCGACGATCGCTCGACGAGCCCGGAGGCGAGGAGGAGGAGCGACGGATCTTCTATGTGGCCATCTCTCGCGCCATGAACGAGCTCACCTTGACCTACCCGCTGTGCATCCCGCGCGGACGAGGCCCGACCGTCTTCACGACTCCCAGCCGATTCCTCAACGAGATCGACGAGGCGCTGTTCGAGCGCGCCGAGATCGAATCGGAGACCGACGCCCTGTCCGGTGACACGTGGTCGAGTTTTTCGAACCGCGGTCGAGATTGACAAGGACCCGTTGATCGACAGCGAACGGACGACCCGACAGGAGGACTGGTCATGCCAATTCATTGCCGTTGGTCCCTGACGTTCGTGGGCATCGCCTGGACCTTCACCCAGCCGGGAATCGTCCCGGATGGTGTTCGTGCCGCCTCCGCCCAGACAGCCGAACGCGGACAGCCGTCCCCCGGTCCGACTTCGCCGGCCCCCCGACCACGGGTCTTCCGAATCCAGGTCGTCGATAAGGCGACCGGTCGTGGCGTCCCCCTCGTCGAGCTCCGGACGGTCAATCAGGTCCGATACGTGACCGACAGCAATGGCGTCGTCGCGTTCGACGAGCCCGGCCTGTTCAATCACCGGGTATTCTTATCGGTGAAAAGTCACGGCTATGAGGCGGCCAAGGACAATTTCGGTTACCGAGGCCGGTCCTTCGAGATCACCGAAGGGGGATCGGCGCGGATCGAGATCGATCGTCTGAATATCGCCGAGCGACTCTACCGCATCACCGGAGCCGGGATCTATCGCGACAGCACCCTGACCGGCGATAGGACCCCGATTCGCGAGCCGTTACTCAACGGCCAGGTCCTCGGCCAGGACAGCGTCGTCGACGCCGTGTATCGGGGGAAGATCCACTGGTTCTGGGGCGACACGAACCGCCCGGACTATCCGCTGGGCAACTTCCACGTCCCGGGCGCGACATCAGAACGACCAGGGCAGGGGGGCCTCGACCCGGATGCCGGTGTCGACCTCAGCTACTACCTCGACGACAAGGGATTCGCACGGCCGACGGCCCCGCTACCCGGCGAGGGTCCGACCTGGCTCTCCGGCTTGGTCGTCCTCACCGACCGTGAGGGCCGGGAGCGCATGTTCGCCAATTACGTCAAGGTCCGCAAACAGTTGGAGATCTACCAGCACGGCCTCGTCGAATTCCACCCGGAGACCAGGCGGTTCGAGAAAGTCATGCAGTTTCCCGACCCGGGCGTCCATCCGGGCGACTATCCGAGCGGTCATCCGTTCCTCTACCAGGACCGAGGCGTCGAATACGTCTACTACGCCAATCCGTATCCGCTGATCCGCGTACCGGCCGATCCCGAACAGCTCAAGGATCCCCTCGCATTCGAGTCCTTCACCTGTCTCAAACCGGGGACGAGGCGCGCGCAGGCGCAACTCGACCGGACCGCCGAAGGAACTCTTCGCTACGCCTGGAAGCGGAATGCCCAGGTCTTGCCGCAAGACCAGCAGAACAAGCTGGTCTCCGCCGGGCGCATCAGCCCTCAAGAGGCGCTCCTCCAGCTCCGCGATGTCGATCTCGGCAAGACCGTCCTGGCTCACGGGGGTTCGGTCTACTGGAATGGCTATCGCGGTCGATGGGTGATGATTGCCGTCGAATCGTTCGGCAGCACGTCTTACCTCGGAGAAGTCTGGTACGCCGAGGCCGACTCCCCGACCGGTCCATGGATCTACGCGCGCAAGATCGTGACTCACGACAAGTACAGCTTCTACAACCCGAAACAGCACCCCATGTTTGACAAGGAAAACGGGCGGATCATCTACTTCGAAGGGACGTACACGACAACGTTCTCGGGGAACCCCGATCCAACCCCGCGTTACGATTACAACCAGATGATGTACCGACTCGACCTGGCCGATCGACGTCTAGCCCTCCCGGTGGCGATCTACGAGGTACCCGTGAACCGCAGATCGGTCCGACTGGTTACGAGGCACGGACTCTCGGCGGCGCCGCGGACGGAGTCCGTCCGCATTCCCTTTTTCGCGCCGGACCGGCCGGGCTTCGCGAGCCTGCCGATCTATGAGCAAGTCGATGCCGCGGGGCATCTGACACTGCGTGTCGGTACGGACGTCGTTCCACCCGGCGGAGCCGGTCCCGAACCGCTGTTTTTCATACTCCCCGACGACCATTCGACGAGAGGTTGGGCCACGGTCCTGCTGGTCGAACACGCGAATGGATCGGGAGGGCCGACCTACTCGCTCGAGGGGTCAGGGTCGGGACTCCGTCCTGCTGCCGGCGACAGGGTGCTGGGGCGTGTCTGGAGAAATCCGGGGCAACCCTTGCCCTGGTGAAGCGGACGGATCCAGGCGGTCGTACGAACGGGATACGACCGATATTGTCCGGATGGCAGGGAGAATGGCGTCGGAGACGATTCACGGATCAGGAAGAAATGTGATGAGTCCGTCGGACAACGAGCAGCAGGATGCGACCCCCGAGGATGACAACGGATCCGAGCGCCGTTCCCGGCCGGAACCTCGTGAGTCCGACGCGGAGCTGGGCTGGATCGGGGACATCGTCGCCCAGTTGGAGAATGACCCGGGCGAATGCTGGCTCGCAATGGAAAGTCTCGCCGCCATCGACGAGGACATGCGTCGAGCGATCATCGCCGAGTTGTCGGAGCATCGCGCACAGGCCGGCGTCCGGACCCTGCTCCAGCTCCTGAGCGCGGCGAGCGACACGGGAACACGATCGGCCGCCCGCCTGGCTTTACCCGAGGTCGAGGGCACATCCCCCGCGGGCTTCGCCCTGGGTCTCGAGGCGATTCGAGGCGGTTCGTCGCTCTCGGGCGACGCGACCGCTCCCACGTCGTCGGTGCGACCAGGGGCCGAGCTAAAGCAGTCCCAACGAAGCGAGACATCGACCCTCGCCGGCCTGGGAATTCGGATCGTCCGGGGCCTGGTCACCTCGGTCGATGGGAACGGGCGAGCCACGATCGTGGTCTCTTCCAGCCAGGTGGGTCAACGACGGACCGCCGCGTTCCTGTGCGATGTTCAAAAGGGAATCCTGGACGTCGTGGGCGATGTCGAGCCCGAAACTCCGACCGCCGGTCGTCTGGTGGAAGAATGGATCAGCCAGACCGCGGGGGACTGTACCTGCGACGTCCCGGAGCTGGCGGTCCGATTGCTGGGTGGTTGCCTCTTGCTTTGCAGGACGGAGGTTCCGGGACCGATCCAGGACTGGCGTGACGGGATACTCGGCCCCGGATTCCAGCCCTCGGGACTCGCCGGAATCGTCCCGGATGTGGATGCCTCGAGGATGCCGGAGTCAGAGATGACCGCACACGCTCATATCGTGCTCGACGCCTGCCCTTCCTGGCTGGATCGATCGGCGTTGACTTTCGAACTGGCCGAGGAGATCTGCCTGCGCGAGGGCCTGTCAACTCCCGACCCATACCGCGATATCGGCGCCTTCCGATATCTGTTCGAGCACCTGCTCATTCACCGCCTGGAGATGTACCGTCGGATGCTGCTGTGGATGGCCTGGGTTTGGCAGGGCTCCGGACGATCGGAACTGTCCAGGTCGGCGTTCGTGCTGGCCTGCCAGCTCTCGGACGAACAATATGAGGTGCCGTCACATCCCTTCACCATCGCACTATCGACCCGAAGCCTCGAAGCCGCCCAGGACTTGCTCCAGACCGACGCCGATCCTCGAGGGTCTCGACAGTCGCAGGACTCGTGACGACCCGGCCGGATGCGCCGAAAAGTTTCCGCCAGGGGGATTCGAAACGCAAGGACCCGGGCTGGCGGCTCGAAGTGAAGAACCGCAAGACCGGGTCCGGTCGATTCAGCCCAATGGCTGCGGGTACGGTTACTTCTTCGTGGATTTCGCCGATCCCTTGGCCTCCGGCTTGGCGGGCGCCGCCTTCGCGGCCGGCGCAGCCGCCTTCGCGGCGGGCTTGGCTGACTTCTTCTCGTCGGCCTTCTTCTTCTTGGCGGTGTCACGTGCGTCGCCCATTGCTCAATTCTCCTCGTAAATGTGGACCGAAATGGCGATAAGTCGGAAATGAGCCTGTCGTCTCTCGTTTCAATCCACCCCGGCCCGGAAGCCGAGAGGACGCCGTCTCTCGGAAAACAAGAACGACAACACTTACCATGACATGAGAATCCGCAATCTTCAAGAGAGATTCTCAAGGAATCTAGTCTCCGTTACATTCTCATCAGACCGGGTCAGGGTTCCGGCTCGGGAGACGCATCGTTCTTAGCGATTGTGTCGGTCGTCCCGCCCCGCGGCGACGGGTTCCGGCTGGAGAACGACGATGCTTTCATGGCTGCGACCCCTAACCCCTCCCGCGCCGCACTCCGCCTCGAGCCGGAGCGACGCGACGATCGCCCTGCCTTCGACGGAATCATCCCGCGCCGCGCGGCGGCGAAGCCGCACCCGGGGAATCCGGGCGATATCAAAAACAAAAAACTGCATATTTTTATCGTTGACTCCTCGTTGATCTCCGGCGATCCAACTTGAGGAACAGGGCCATCTCAGGTCGGTGTGTTCGATTCCGCCCCGATACGGCGAGGATAACGGCGCAATGAAAACGCCTCGAAGCCGCATTCACGGCTTCGAGGCGTGTGGAGTCCTGCCGGGCCATTTCCGCGTCCGCTCTTGACCGATCGATTCGGATCAAAGCGGTTCGTAGCAAGATCGCGTCGCATCCCGGCAATCGCGGTGATTGACCATCTCGTCGTCCGGGCCGAACGACTTCATGGTCCTGGCACACCAGCAGGACGAAGAGCTATAACCATCGTCGTCCGTGTCGTCCCGTTCGCTGCCGAAGATGTAGGTGCCGTTGGAGCGTAGGTGACAACAGGTCGAGGCCCTCGATCCGGCGATCGGTCGCTCGTTCGGTTCGCTGTTCGTCATGGGTTTCTGGCGGTCAAGCCTCCTCCCAGTAGCCCTTCTTGCCGGTGGTGCGGAGCAAGGCGCGCTGGACCACCGTCCGAGTAAGCGGCACCTTGTAGGCATTCATCGACAGGGGCGCGGCACCTAGAATCGCCGCTTCGCCGGCGGCCGCGGCGGTCTCGTGCGTCACGCGTTTGCCGACGATCGCCCGCTCGGCCGCCTCGCTGCGCCAGGGGATCGGCGCCACCCCATAGACGACGACCTTGGCGGCGGAGACGGTCTCGCCGTCCATCGACAGGTTGACCGAGGCGAGCACCAGCGGCCAGTCTTGCGCCTGCTTCTCCCGGGCCTCGTAAGAGGCGCTCTTTCCCTTGACGGCCGGGATGGTCACCCTGGTGAGGACTTCATCGGGCCGGATGGTCAGCTCGCTGTCGGACTCCCGCTTCGGGACCTGGTAGAGTTCTTCCAACTTGACCGTTCGCTCTCCCTTGGGTCCGGTGAGGGTGGCCTGGCCTTCCAGCGCAATCAGGGCCACCGCGATGCTAGAGGGATTGACGTACAGCGCGTCGCCGTCGGTCATGAAGATCGCGTGGTACCGGTTGTCGCCGGCGCGGACGAGGCTCTTGCCGTCCTTCATGGCCAGCAGGCCGAACCCTGCACGGTAATACCAGCACCGGGGCTTCTGGAGCAAGTTCCCGCCGACGGTGCTCATGTTGCGGATCTGCGGCGAGCCGATCTCGACGGTCGCCTGCCAGAGGGCCGGGTAGGACTCGCGGATCGCCTTGTGGGCCACGATATCCGAGAGCCGAGTCCCGGCGCCCAGGGTCAGGCCGCCGGCTGTCGGGTCGCCGGAGATCGCCGCGATCTCCTTGATGTCCTTGAGATAGACCACGCGATCGGGAGATGTCACGTAATCCTTCATCCGGCCGAGCAGGTCGGTACCCCCGGCGAGGGCCACCGCGTTCGGGCCGGCGAGGAGCTTGGCCGCGTCCGCAACGGTGGCCGGGGCTGCGTATTCAAAGGCTTTCATCAGATCACGCTCTCCCTTCTCTGGAGGCCGTAGCCAGTGCGTTGAGAACGTTGCGGGGGGACATCGGCCATTCGGACACCCGCACGCCGATGGCATTCGTGACCGCGTTGCCGATGGCCGCGGCCGTGGAGATCGTCGGCGGCTCGCCGATCCCGATGACGCCCCGGGCCTTCACCTCGTCCGGCTCATACGCGTGGATGATGATCTCGGGGATATCCGCGGCGCCGGCCAGCTTGTACCATTCCATGTCCGGGTTGAGCATCCGGCCCGTGGTCGGGTCGACGACCCGCTCCTCGAACAGGCCGTAGTTCAGCCCCATGATCACGCCGCCGTAGACCTGGCTCTCCCAGGTGAGTTTATCGAGGATCAGGCCCGAATCCTGAACGGCGACGATCTTCTTGACCCGCACCATGCCCGTCTCGATGTCGACGGCGACCTCAGCGAATTGGCACCCGCCGACGCCCGAACTGACCAGGCCGCTGGGGACCGGGTTGCCGTCCTTGTCCATGACATACGAGCCGAGTTCGGAGATGGGAGACACGCCGAGCTTGCGGCAGGCGTCCTTCCAGGACATGACCGGCTCTCCCCCGACCACGACCTGTCCGCCCTTGAGCGAAATGTCTTCGGGCTTGGCGTTGAGGCCGCCGGCGATCTTCTTGAACAGCCCGTCGCGAGCCTTGGTCACGGCGTCGAAGCACGCGGGTGACATCGACGGGGTCGTGGTCGAGCCGCCCGAGGGCTGGCCGGGAGGGAAGGTGGAATTGCCGATATTGCTGATGATATCGGTCGGCTGGAGTCCGAGGAGCTCCGCCGCGATGATCGCCAGGATCGTCCGGGCACCGGTGCCGATATCCTGGGTGGCCGACTTGAGCTCGACCGTGCCATCGGGGTTGATCGTGCAGGACACTTGCCGGCCCTGCGCTGCACCGCCGCCCCACGTATGGAGGGCCATGCCCAGGCCGTGCTTGATCGGCCCCGTACCGTTCTGCCCGCGAGGCTTACGCTTCTGCCGCCAGCCGATCAGCTCGGCGCCGATCTTGGTCTCCGCCTCGTAGTAAGGCGTCATCGGAGAGCCGGGGTCCAGGTTCTTCAGGCGGAAATCGAGCGGATCCATCCCCAGCTTATCGGCCAGGTCGTCGACCGCCGCTTCGGTGAGCAAGCAACTCTGGGGGTGGTTCGGGGCCCGCATGGCCCTCGCACCGCCGAAGTTGGTGAAGGCCGTCGATTGAGTCACCCGGATGTTCGGGACGGCCCGGTAGATGTACGGCAGGATCAGGTTCGCCCCCGCATTGACCCCGCCGGTGCTGTGGGCCTCGGCGATGCAGGCGACGATCTTGCCGTCGCGATTGGCGCCCATCTTGATGTGGGCCGTTGCGCTGGGACGGTTGCCAGCGGCCAGGTGTTCCTGGACGCGATCCAGGAACATCTTGACCGGCCGGCCGCCGGCCTTCTTCGACAGCTCGGCCGCGGTCCGGCCCCAGATGTCCGCACCGAACTTGGAACCGAAGCCGCCGCCCATGTAGTCGGTGTAGACGGTGACATTGCCCACGGGCTTCTGGAAGGCCTGGGCCAGTTCATTCGCGGTGCCGCCCACGAACTGCGTGCTTGACCAGGCGACCATCTTGTCTTCGCCATCCCACTTGACCGTCAGGCCGTGGGGCTCGAGGCAGACGTGGGTGATCAGCGGGGCGGAGTAGGTCCCCTCGACGGTCACATCGGCCTTGGCGAGCGCCTCTTCGGGCTTCCCCTTGGTCTCGCCCCGGCCCCTGCGGACATTGCCGGTGGAGAAGACCTTGGGCGCATCCACGGCCATCGACTGCGCCTCGGTGGCCACGTGCGGAAGGACGTCGTACTCGACCTTGATGGCGCGGATGGCGTCCCGAGATTGTTCCTCGGTCTCGGCCGCGACGGCGGCGACGTCATCGCCGTGGTAGCGGAGGGTCGTACCCGCCTTGGCGATCGCGACGACGGCCTTGACGCCGGGCATCTTCTCGGCGGCCGAGATGTCGATCGACTTGACCTTGGCGTGGGCGTAGGGGCTGTAGAGCATCACGCCGAAGAGCGTGCCCTCGGGCCGTACGTCCGAGGGATACTTCGCCCTGCCCGATGCCTTGAGCAGGCCGTCGAGCCGCGGGATCCTCTTCCCGATCAGGGTGGGTGTTGCGGGCCACTCGGCCATGGCTCAGGCTCCTTTCATCGTTTTGGCTACGGCCTCGGCCGCCGCCAGGACACCGATGTACGTGCCGCATCGACAGATGTTCCCCTCGAGGCCCTTCCGGATCTCCTCGGAGGTCGCGCCGGGGTTCTTGTCGAGGAATGCCTTGCAAGCCGTGACGAAACCGGGCGTGCAGTAGCCGCACATCAGCCCGTCATTCTGGTGGAATGCATGGGGCACGCTGTGCTCGCCCGTGTCGAAGCTCTCCAGGGTCTCGATCGTCTTGCCCTGGCAGGAGACGGCGAGCGTCGTGCATGAATAGATCGGGTCGCCGTCGACGATTGCCGTGCAGGCGCCGCAACTGCCGCGATCGCAGACCCGCTTGGGGCCCGTCACGTCCAGCCGATGGCGGAGCGTGTCGAGTAGCGTGCTGCGCGGCTCGACCGAGCACGAGCGATCCTGCCCGTTCACCTTCAAGGTGACCTCGACCGTGCCCGAGAGGACCTTCGGCTCGGCCTGGGCCGCCTGGGCCTCGTCGAGCGCCAGGGTCGCCTGGCCGGCCAATACGGCCGTGGCCGCGGCCACGCCCGAACCCCGCAAGAAGTCGCGACGGCTGTGACCGTCCGTCCCGCCGGGTTTTCTGGGTCTTGATTCTGTCATTGAGCGAATCTCCCAATCTCGATCGCCCCGAACGTCCACAACACGGATCCCCCGCACCGCCGCACGCTCGCACCCTTCTCAAGTCTCGACCCCGGCGGCGAAGGACTGGCCAAGAACAATAAACTACGTCTCGCCCCTCTGTACGACAAGAGTCTCGCGACTTCCGACTATGTCGCGGGCGTCTGAGTGCTCGGGTCGAACCGATGGAACGCCCAGGCGACGAGCATCAAGATCGGCACCAATTCCGCGACCAGGATGACCCACGCGGTCGCGGCAAAGGCCGCCGGAGAATAGCCGCTGAACAGGTAGGCAAGGCCGCCCATCGCGGCCGGGATGCCGAAGAGCGGGAACATCAGCAGCGTCTGGAGCATGAAGAAGAGCATCATCCGGCCGAACGTCTGAAAATCGAAGGTCGTCCCCGACACCAAGCGCACCGGATAAACCAAGAAGAGCAGGTTGCCCATCGAGAACAGCATCGCGTTGAACGGAAGCGAGAAGGCGATCGCGGTCAGCGTGACCGCGACCCCGGCGGGGGCCGCGGCGGCGAACAGCGCGAACATGACGAGTTGGATCAGGGTCATGAGCAGTACCCCGCCGCCGAGTTCGCCGAGAGCGAGGATCATGGGGTGCATCGGGAGTGTCTTGAGGAAGTCGATGTGATCGATATCGCCGCGAAAGGCCCAGGGGAGCTGCATCGAGAAGACGAAGCTCAGGTACATCGTCATGGCGATGCCCATGGCCGGGGCGAGCCCGGCGCCCGGGCCATTCAGCCCCGGCGCGATCGCCCGGCTCATCACGAGGAACACCACGGCGAACCCCAGGCAAGCGACAAACATGTGACGGGACGTTCGGACGGCAAGGAGTAACTGCCGCCACGCGACCGGCCCGGCACCGGCCAACCGTGGGGGTTGGGGTAATCGGAATCTCCCCGCACGCGCGCCGGCCGGCATCGCCACGCCCCCGCCCATCCTGGCCCGGCGCATCTGCTCGTAGACCTTCTGGCTGATCGCCGCCGCCGACTCGAGGTAGTTGGCATCCAGCTTCAAGATGAGGATTAGCAGGCCCAGGTCGATCGCGAGGGCCGCCGCTCCCCAGCCGAGCCATGCCGGGGACATCGCCTCGGCGAACGTCACGCGGGTGAAGACCTCAAACGGGGCCAGCAAGACCCGGAACGTCTGCGACTCGCGCAGGCCCGCGGCCAGTTCGGCGATCCCCCCGGCCTGGACGCGACGCCCGATCTGCCCCAAGCCCACGAACAACATCAACAGCAGCACGACGAGGAGAATTCTCCTGGCCCGCGTGTAGATCGACTCGGCCACGATCTGACCGACCATCGCCGTCGCCATCCCGACGAGCTGGAGCATGGCCAGCGAGAGCATGATCCCCGCGAGCGACGATAGCCACGATCGGAAGTAGACCATCATCATCAACGAGAAGAACAGGGACATCAGCACCAGCCCGACTGCCGTCTTGACCAGCTTGTAGATGAGCAATTCATGCCGTGTGAACGGCGCCGGGAACAAGAAATCCACCTCCGCGGGGCTGAAGTAGATCGCCTTCTCTCCGGCGGAAGTAAACACGAACAGCATCGCCATCGCGAGCAAGGCCAACGAGGCATAGGGTTCCACCTTGTCGGCGAAATTCAGGGCCTCGGGGTGCGATCTCATGGCGATCGCGGCGACGATCTGCGGCACGATCATCATCGCCACGAACCCGACCGTGAAGAGGAGCAGCAGCGCGCCCCGGACCGACTTCACGCCGCGGAACGTCCGGCGGAGCGCGGCCTTGTTGGAAAGCAATAGCAGTTTGAAGAGGGCGGAATGCATCGACGTTCCAATCGAGTTTGCAAAGGGGCTCGATGGCTCCTGGGCACGAGGGCTGATCCGCCCCGATTCATGAGGTGCGCGTTGCTTCCGTCGCCCGGAAGAAGACCTCTTCGAGCGAGGCTTCGCCCTGCAAGTCCGCATAATGCGAACGGGCTTCGCCGAGGGTTCCGTAAAAGAGTGACCGTCCTTTGTTGAGGATGAGCAGGTGGGTGCAGAGATCCTCCACGAGCGAGAGGAGGTGCGAGCTGACCACGATCGCGGCGCCGGTCTCGGCCTGCTCGACGATCGAGACCTTGAGGGCGCGGATGGCGTAAGGATCGAGGCCGGTGAGCGGTTCGTCGAACAGGATCGCCTTGGGCTCGTGCAAGTAGGCGCAGCAGATCGCCACCTTCTGCCGCATGCCGCGGGACAGCTCCTGGGCCATCGTGTCGCGTTTTTCCTCGAGTTCGAATCGCTCCAGGAGCGCCTCGGCCCTGGCCGGCCAATCGGCGACCCGATAGGTCGCGGCGATGAACTCGAGGTGCTCGCGGACCGTCAGCGCGTCGAACAGTTTCGGGTCGTCGGGGATGTAGGCCATCGCGCGCTTGGCCGCGATCGGATTGCTCACGACATCATGGCCGTCGATGGAGAGCGTCCCGCGGGTCGGCCGGATAATGCCCGCCAGGGCCCGGAGCGTCGTCGTCTTGCCGGCACCATTGGGTCCCACCAGGCCGAGGATCGCGCCCGGGGGGACGTTGAAGCTCAGGCCGTCGACCGCGATCGTCTCGCGATAGGCCTTGTGATAATCCACGACATGGATCAAGGGCACCCTCCATCGGGGCGGGATGACGCGGATTCCGACAACCGAACGCATGGCGCGGTAGGTTCACGACTCCAACGGTAGCTCGGGCCGGTTCCCCCACTCGTTCCACGAACCATCATAGTTGGCCACCTGGGTGTAGCCCAGGCGGACCAGGTTGAACAGGACGACGGTCGCCGCGACGCCGCCATTGCAATACGCCACAGTCGGCAACGGCTTCAGACCGTGCTCTTCGACGCGCTGGCGGATCTCGTCCAGGGGGAGAAAACCGCCGCCGGGGGCGAAGAACAGCTCGCGGGATACGCCGATCGCGCCGGGGATGCGGCCTCCTCTTGGGCCACGACGCCGCTTGCCGGTATACTGACCCGTGTCCCGGGCGTCGACGAGTTGCCAGCCGCTCCGGTCACCCTGGAGGTCCCTGAAGAGCTGCTCGGCAGTGACCCTCAACTCCGGATGGGTGTGCGGCGTGAACACGGCCCTCGGCACCGTGACCTCGCCGGACTCGGCCGGTCGTTCCTCGTCGAGCCATCGATTCCAGCCGCCGTCCAGGACGCTCACCTTGCCGTGGCCGTAATAGTTCAGAGCCCACCAAAGGCGCGTGGCGAACTGGCCGCCGGCATGGTCGACGGCGATCACATGAGTCGAATCCCCGATGCCCCGGACCGCCATCGCCTCAGCGAATCGCTCCGGCCGGGCAATCTGGACCGGCACTGGGTCCTCGGGGTCGATGATATCCCGCGTCCAGTCGACGTAGACCGCCCCCGGTATGTGCGCGGACAGATAATCGTCTCGGGCGCCCTGGTAATCGGCTTCCTCGACGCCAGGCGCCAGCGGCCGGGTCACCACGTAACCACGCATGTCGACAACCCGCACGTCCGGGTCGTTCAAGTGCTCCGCAAGCCAGTCGGTCGTGATGAGATGTTCGAAGGCCATCGTTCTTGAATGCCGGGCCGTTGGTCGTTGTGGTTCGTCGCGGAAGAGCGTCATGATAATTCGGACTGCCCTGTTGTCGCCGCCTCGCCTATGGTTAACTACCTACCATCTCTTATTGCTCTCTGCCTACTGCCTACCGCCAATTACGCCCATGAAAGCTGTTGTTTTTGAATCGTTCGGCAATCCCGATGAAGTCCTGCGCATTCAGAACGTCCCGGAACCCCATCCGGGCCCCGGCGAGGTTCGTGTCCGGATGATCTTGAGTCCGGTCAACCCGTCCGACTTGCTGGTGGTGCGAGGCCGATACGGGGTCCTTCCCACCCTGCCTTCCACGCCGGGATTCGAAGGGGTCGGCGTGGTCGACGAAGTCGGGTCGGGCCTGCTCGGCCGACTGGTCAAGGGGAAACGCGTTACCGTGATCAACGGTGCGGGCGGCAACTGGGCCGAATACGCCGTGATCCCGGCCCGGCAAGCACGGCCGGTGCCCGAAGATATCCCCGACGATCAGGCCGCGACCTATTTCGTCAACCCGGCAACCGTCCTGGCCATGATCCGGCATGTGCTCAAGGTCCGTCGCGGGGAATGGCTGCTCCAGTCGGCGGCCGGCTCGGCGCTCGGACGGATGATCATCAAGCTGGGGCGACACGACGGCTTCAAGACGCTCAACGTGGTCCGCCGCCACGCGGCGATCGACGAACTCAAGGCATTGGGCGGCGACGCCGTGATCTCGAGCGAAGACGGACCGATCGACGAGCAGGTGCGGCGGATCGTCGGCAGCAACGGCGTGCGCCACGCCATCGACCCCGTCGGCGGTGAGACCGGTACCGCCGTCTTTCGATCCCTCGCCGACGACGGCCGGCTGCTCCTCTACGGGACGCTCTCCGGCGAGCCGATCCAGATCGACCCCAGGCTCATGATCTCGGGACGGCGGATCGTCGAAGGGTTCTGGCTCGGCTACTGGATGCGACAGCGATCGATCCCCGGCGCCCTCATGCACTTCCGCGAGATCGCTAAACTGATTCGGCAGGGTGTGCTCAACTCCGAGATCGGCGAAGTCTTCCCGCTCGACCGGATCGGGGATGCCGCCCAGCAAGCCGAGACGACCGGGCGGCACGGCAAGGTTCTCCTCCAGATCAGCCCCCGAGCCTGATCGATTCCGGAACACAATCTCGGAATTTGTTCTCCCATTCTCCCCGGATCGCCGAACCAGCATTTTCCCCCGGTTAGTGTCTTTTTTCGGAATTTCATTCGCCCAAGTGCCCAGAGACCGTTACAATTTCATCATCGTGTTGACTCGAAAACAGCACGAGCGAGTTCTCAGTTGTGGTTGGAAGATACTATCTTTCAATCGTACTCCCTCCTTATGTAAACTCGTGCTCTTCAGACAGTTGCGGTAATCCCGTGCTGTTCGTGTCGAGCGACGCAATCTCGCGAGCTCGCTCACATTGATGATAGGGTCGCCAGGAGGTTGCGTCCCGCTCCCACGACCCGTGTCATTACGATGAGTGCTCTTGGTTGATTGTCACCGTCGGGGATTAACAAACGATGAGTAGTGGAACGGTTGGTGCTCAGGATTGGCGAGCTGTGGCGTGCCTGGCTCCCACCGGTGAGCGATTGCTTTGTGTCGGGGAGAGCTCGTCTCAGGTCCGAGCGGCGTATACGGGTGCCTGGGGTGAGGTGATTCGCGACGAAGATCGTCCGACTGTGCGCGCGATTTCCCTGCAACGCTGGGCGGGCCAGTTCTGGTCGGGTACGTGGGAGCACCAGATGTATCTGGCCGTCCCCACGGCACGGAGTGGCAAGGGAGGTCCGGGAGACGTTTCGGAGGTCGTCGACGCTACCGATGAGGAGGAGCCGGAGACCTCGGGAACTGCGAAGGCCAAGAAGAAACCCTGAGCAATATCCAGGCAGAGCCCATCGGGGTCGGCCGCCTCCCTACGGCGAGACCACCCGATCGAGAATGTGATTAATACCATCGATGCAGTCGATTTCCCCGGGGACGTCCCCGGGGTTTTTGTTGGCATCCATGGCCCGGATTGGCGAGCAACTCTCTTCAGTCGCGGTCGAGCCCGGCTCCAAGCAAGACAGACAATACGGAGAGAAAGCGGTCGCTCATCAAGGCTTGGCTTTGGTCATGGGCAAGGATGTCTCGTTCGTGCCGGCGCTAATAAACCGGAAGGGATCGCGTTCGGACTGGCTAGGCCAGACGGTCAGCGTGGGATATTCGATCGCGATGCGTCGAGCCAGATCCTCGACGCCGAGCCTTTCCGTGACATAGTGGCCGGCCGTGATCAGGGCGATTCCGAGGGCCTCGGCCTCGAGCCCTCCATGGAATCGGGCTTCGCCGGTGAGGAGCACGTCCGCCCCGGCGCGAGCGGCATCCTTGAGGAAATCGTCGCCGGCACCGCAGGCGATCGCCACGCGATAGATCCTCCGGTTCGGATCGCCCACCATGAGCACGGCAACGCGGCCCAAGGCGCGGCCTACGAATGCGGCGAACTCGGCCAGGCTACGGGGTTCCACGAATCGGCCGATTCGCCCCGCGCCGGTCACGCCCGTCTTCTCACGCTCCGGCGGGATTTCGTGGAGCGGATAGACGTCGATCGCCGGCTCCTCGTAGGAATGACGCGCGCGGATGGAAGCGAGGACGTCGGCGAGTTGATCCTCGGGGCAAACGACCTCTAGCCGCATCTCGCCAACCGTCTCGCGCCGACCCTTCTCGCCGACGGCCGGGTTCGATGCATCGGTCCCGAAGAACGTCCCCTGGCCTGGGATCGCGAACGAGCATTCCCTATAGGCCCCGATCTGGCCGGCCCCGGCCTCGAACGCTGCGGACATCACCGCCTCTCGGTCGGATTCCGGCGTGAAGACCACAATCTTGAATGACCGCGCCGCCGAAGAACCCACCGACGTAGTCCCCCTGGCCGCGTTGGGTCGCAACGGAGCGATCTCCAGTAGGCCCAGACGTCGGCAGAGGAGATCGTTGATCCCATTCTGGGTATTGTCGAATGCTGTGTGCGGGCTGGCTATCGCGATCCCGGCGCGGGCAAGCTTCCAGAGATGGCCGGTTTCGGCCAGGTCGGCGCGGATTCGTTTCACCGCATGAAAGAGCACAGGGTGATGGCTAACGATCAGCGACGCTTGCTCCTGGATGGCCTCGGCCGCCGTCTCCCGCGTGACCGTCAAACAGGTCATCACGCGCCGGACTTCGGCGGCGGGGTCGCCCCAGAGCAGGCCGACGTTGTCCCAGGACTCGGCCAGATTCGCGGGTGCGAATTGCTCGAGCCAGCCTGTAACCTCGGAAACCGTTGTGGTCATGTCGTCCCTCCCGATTCGAGCCAGGGCAAGATCTCGCCCCAGAGCCGCTGCGTCACGGATCCCGGGGCCGGCAGGATACGGTCGAACAGCCGGGAGATCGGTAGCATACCCCGAACCGAGTTGGTCAGGAATGCTTCGTCGGCGGTAGAGAGCGAGTCCAGGCGCACTGGGGCTTCGACGACTTCGAATCCCAGCCCTCGCGCGTGATCCAGCACGAGTCGGCGCATGATGCCGGGTAACAAGGGACCGTCCACACTCGGTGTGACCAGCCGTCGGCCATCGATGTGGAAAAGATTCGAACGCGACGCCTCGCAGGCGAATCCGTCCGTCGTGACACAGAGCACCTCATCAGACCCCTCCATGAGCGCCCGAGAATAGGCCATTCGCCGGCGCCAGTAGTTGAGCGTCTTATGCCGCGCCAGGTCATCATCGGGATCTACGAGCATCCTCCGCTCAATCCGGACCCCCGGCGTGGGTATCGGAGGCGGCAATGGCCCCGCCGACATCCATAATGTCGAGCCGTGGACGGCTTGTCCGGCCTCGGATAATCCCCCGGAAAGGGTGATCCGGAGCCGGAGATCGGGGCCCGAACGTATCCCGCAGGCCGACGCGAGCCGAGAGACCGCCGCACGGTCGGGCAAGTGGCTGGTGTCCAGTGGCAACTCGAGTTCGCGAGCCGAGCGTTTCAGCCGATCCAGGTGGCGTTCCAGGAGCGTCGGATAGCCGTTCCAGGTGCGGAAGGTTTCGAAGAGGCCGAGCCCGTGCTCGAAACTCCGGTCGAGTACGCTGACCCGCAACGCATCGTCGGCGATGACTTCGCCCCGGAACCAGATCATGGCTCGTCCGGCCTCCACCCTTCGAGGACTTCTCGAAGGCCCCGTCCCTTGTCGAGCGTCTCCTCGTACTCCGCCTCCGGGTCGGAATCGGCCACGATTCCGCCGCCCACCTGATAGGTTGCCCGATCCCCCTCGACCAGGATAGTGCGAATCGCGATGTTGAACGCGCTCGAGCCGCCCCGGCTCAGGTAGCCGATCGCGCCGGTGTAGAGGCTGCGACGGTTCGGCTCCAGCTCGTCGATGATCTCCATGGCGCGGATCTTCGGCGCGCCGGTGATCGACCCGCCGGGGAAGACGGCGCGGATGATGTCATCCGCCCCGGTGCCGGGCCGGAGGCGCCCCCCCACGGTCGCGACCAGGTGATGAACCTGGGCGAATGACTCGATGCTCAGAGCGTCCCGCACCACGACCGATCCATACTCGCAGATGCGTCCGAGATCGTTGCGTTCGAGGTCCACGATCATGGTCAGCTCGGCGCGATCCTTGGGCGAGGACAGCAGCTCGGCGGCGAGTCTCTCGTCCTCTTCACGATTCGCGCCGCGCGGTCTCGTCCCCTTGATTGGCCGGGTCACGATGTGATCGCCCCGAGTCTGATAAAACGACTCGGGGCTGGCCGAGACGATGGCCAGGTCGTTCCACTTCAGGAATGCGGCGAACGGAGCGGGACTCCGTCGTTTGAGCCGCAGGTAGAGGTCCAGCGGATCGAACGGACCTTGGACGGTGAAGCGTTGCGAGAGATTGACCTGGAAGACGTCGCCTGCGGCGATGTAATCGAGCACGCGACGCACGGCCGCACAGTAACCCTCGCGGTCGAATGATCCGACCGGACTCACCGGTTGAGGCGGACGGATCGGGTCCGGCCGGGGCAACCCGATCTCGCGCTCGATGCGTTCCTTCCAGTAGCAGAACCGACGCGCCGCCCCCTGGCGATCGCTGCCGAACCCGACCCATGCCCAGAGGCGTACGACGCCCGATCGATGATCGATCGTGACTGCGGTATTGTAGTAAGCCATCGAGATGTTCGACAGTCGCGAGTCGCGGGGCATCCGTCGCGGCAGGCGTTCGATCTGCGGTGCGAGGTCGTAACCGATGTATCCGATGAGACCGCCCTGAAACGGCGGCAGTTCAGGGTCGGGTTCCTCGGCGGGATCGGCCAGGCCCACTTGATGGGCCAACCAGCCGAGCCTCATGAGCGGATCCCGTTCGCCCTCTTCGGCGACGCCGTATTCACCCCACCACCACCCCTCGTCCGTAACATCGAAGACGAACTTTGGGATGGCCGTCAGGATGCTCCAGCGACCGGCATCGCCGAACCCTGGTCCGCTCTCCAGCAGAGCCGGTTGCTCCCACGACCCGATCACCGACGCGAGCCGGTCGGCCGGCACGTTGAGCACCTGTTCGATCACGTCATCCCGCGCGCGGGTCGACACTATGGAACCTCGAGCCAAGTTTGCCTCCTCCACGTGGAACGCCCATCACGATCTTCGACAATCTGATCACTTCCATCAACCTCAGCCGTGTCGCCCGGCATCGACTTACGAGCTACGATAAGGGAAAGCTGACCTGCCCCCCAATCTATTGAAGGGAACCACGATGGACCGACCCGCGAAGGCCGCAGACTCGGCCGTGATTCAACGCCCGAACCCCGTGAAGTGGTCGATACTGGCAATCGGGCTGCTCATGACTTGGGGGGTTCTCCGGACTGCGGCCGGAAGCCAGGACGGCGCTGCCGCCCAGGAGAAGGCCGTCGCAGCCCTCGAGAGACTACGAGGGCAGGTTTTCCGTGACGGATTACGACCGGACAATCCCATCGTCGGCGTCAACCTTGACGAGACCGAGGCCACCGACAACGACCTCGCTTACCTCAAGCTCTTCCCACACCTCCAATCACTGTCCGTCGAGGAGACCAGGGTCACCGACGCTGGGCTGGTCCACCTGGAGCCCCTGACAACCTTGACCGAGCTCTCCCTCGACGATTCCGAGCTCTCCGACGACGGGATTGCCCATCTGAAGGGCCTCGTGAACCTGAGAAAGCTGACTCTCGCCCATACGGAGATGACTAACGAGGGCCTCGTCAACTTGAAGGGACTGAAGCAACTGAAGACCCTGTCTCTCATCGCTACAAAGGTCACAGACGCCGGGCTAGTTCACCTCGAGGGACTGTCACGACTGGAATGGCTGTTCCTCGACCACAACCGGATTACCGATGCCGGTTTGGGCCATCTGAAGGGTCTCTATCATCTCGAATTCCTCCTACTCAATAACACCGACGTCAGCGATGCTGGTTTGAAGGAGCTGGAAGGGCTATCCAATCTGGAAATGATCTCGCTGCACAACACCCGCGTGACAGACGACGGCGTCAGGCTCCTCCAGAAAAAGCTGCCCAAGGCGAGGATCTATCACTGATTCTGCGCAATCGAGTTCCCGACGATGTACGTAGCGGAGTCGATTCGATTCGTCTCCAAATGCGCGCATTGAATCAGTTATACCGGAATCACCGAATTGTCCTAGCTTACGGAGGAGTCTCGCGGTCGCAATGTTTCAACCCGGGTTTCGCCGATTCAACGCAATCCCATGAGCACCAGAGAGATCCGCTGGAGTCGTCCCTGGCGATACGGCGAGCCCGCGGACGCGGTTGGAACAGGCGGCATCGGCGTGTCGGGTGGGTCGGCCGATCCGATGAACGACAAGTCACCGGATCCCGACGATCTGTCGCGATCGGATCGCCTTTCCTCGATTGCCCGGTGTCCTATAATCTAGGTGTATCACCAAGTCCTTGTGGTGATCCCTCGAACGGGGGACGTGCAATGAAGGTCGGCGTTTCATATCGAAGTCCAATCGCCGATCGCTTTTCCATCTCATTCTCCCGGAGGCAGTGCGTTCCTTTCCGGGCTTGGCACGATCCTTGCCGTGTTGAGGAACGTACGTATTAGAGGTGGGTCGATTCGAGGCGAATCCCAGGCCGACGACGGCAAGTGCGTCGCTAGCCAAGGCTGAGAAAGCCATGCGAAATACGAACTCAAGCATGCGAGAGGGCCGCTGGCGGAGTTGGACCACTGGCTGGCTGACCCATCACCGTTCATCTCCGGTCACGGTTCCGGAGCCACAGACAGTCGCGCGACCGGGACCGGTCGTGTCCCTGCGTGTTGCCCCCGGGCAACATGACCTGACCCGTGATGAATTGAAGAAACAGATCTCGACAGCGGCGATCGCGTTCCGCGGCTATGACGCGAGCAACCTGGGTCGAGGTTCGGAACTCTTGCAGCATCCGGTCTACGAACCGATCGTGCGGGGTTTCCTGGACCGGGCTTCGATCGTCTGCGGCGACGTCCTGAAGAAGAAAGTCGACCTGGCATCGCGGATGGAAGTGAGCGAGGCGTCCTCGCTCGAGACCTTCGTGGAGGACACGGCGTCCATCGTGGCGATGGAGCTGGCGCAGATCCGTTTGCTCGAAGAGGTCTTCGGAATCTCGGTGCGAGAAGCGGTCCTGAGCTTCGGCCACAGCATCGGCGAGCTGGCGGCGCTGGTGGTGGGCGGTGTCTACGAGATGGAGCAGCTCCTGCCGATCCCGCTGGCGCTGGCACACGACTGCGCGAACTTGACCGCCGATACGACCATGGGGATACTGTCGAGCCCCAGCGGGGTCCTGGATGCGGAGCACGTGCAGCGACTCTGCTCGGCGATTAGCAGTCAGGGCCACGGCCTGGTCGGGCCGTCGACCTATCTGTCGCCTTATCAGGTCTTGCTCCTGGGCCAAGGTGATACCCTGGACCTCCTGGAGGCGGAGATGCGGCAATATCTGCCGTCGGCGGTCACGTTGCGGAGAAGGCCGAATCACTGGCCCCCGCTGCACACGCCGCTGGTCTGGGAGCGGAGCGTGCCGAACCGCGCGGCCGTGGCGCTGTACCACACCGACGGCGGACACCACAAGCCGAAGCCCACCGTGGTTTCCTGCACGACCGGCCGGGCGAATTACGATGAGTGGAACAGCCGCGAGATCCTGACCGAATGGACCGACCATCCGCAACGGCTCTGGGAAGTCATGGAGCATACGCTGGCCTCCGGCGCTGACCTGATCATCCACGTCGGCCCGGAGCCGAAGCTGATCCCTATGGCCTTCGAGCGGCTCAGCGGGAAGATCATGAAACAGCTCAAGAACCGGCACCTTGACCGGCTCGGGCGCAGGGTACTGCCGAGCATCAGTCGGAACCACTGGCTGGCCCGGAAACTCCCGATGAACGCCGTGCTCTTCCGCGCCCCGTTCGTGAATCATCTGATCCTCGAGGACTGGCTGCTGGCCCAGGAGGTGGCCTGACCTGGCGTGTTGTGACTTCAGCGATCCAGGGCCAGCCCGTTCCCGTCCCGAGTCCGCTGGCGCATAATGGGGATCGGGTCGAGATCCCAGCATGGTGCAGATGGGGCGGTGCGCTTCGCGTCACCGCATTCCGAGTCCCGGAGAGGTGGCCGGATCCGATCCGATGACGGCCGCTTCGTGGGACTTTCCCGGCATCCCCTCACCGCGCCGCGGTGTCGCGGCGACGAGGTTCCAGTCATGACTACCGAATTGCGGGAGCCCGAAGCCCAGACCTTTGTCGAGACCGCGCTGAAGCTGGGCGGCAAGAGCGAAGAGGAAGCGCGGACGACCGGCACGCTCGACCGGGCCGACGACCAGGTGGAAGCCCTGTTCGCTGCCCGGTATCAGACCGTCAATAGCCCGATCCATCGGGCGGTCTGGGACCATCATGTGCCCGTCGATCTGTTTTCCCCCCAACCGCCGCAGCCCTCGCCGGCTTGCGAGCGTACGATGAGGGATTCGCTGGAGGTCGCGCGTCGTTATCGCAACGCCGGGACCCTGTTCGGACCCGACGGCAAGATCACGGAAGCGGTGCTCGACGACCTGGGCGCCGCCCGATACTGGGGGCTGCTCATCGATCCACAGTACGGCGGCGGTGGGGCCTCTTTCGCCGCCTTCACCCGATTCCTGACCCAGATGGCCACGATCGAGCCGACCCTTGCCGGGCTGGCATCGGTCCACGGTTGCATCGGGGCCGTGGACCCCGTGAAGACCTTCGGCACGCCCGAGCAGAAGGCCCGATTCCTCCCCCATCTGGCCAGCGGCAAGACGCTCTCGGCCTTCGCCCTGACGGAACCCGGCGCCGGCTCCGACCTGACGGCCATGAAGACACGCGCCGTGCTCGACGGCGACGAATACGTTGTCAACGGCGAGAAGTTGTTCATCACGAATGCCATGCCGGGCCGCACGGTCGGACTGGTCTGCCTCATCGAGAATAAACCGGCCGTCTTGATCGTCGACCTGCCCGATCACGAGGACGAGCACTTCGAGGTCGTCAGGTACGGCCTGCTGGCCCTCAGGCACCTGCACAACAACGGGCTTCGATTCCGCGATTTCCGCGTACCTCGCGCGAACCTGCTCCGGCCGGCGCAAGGGGATGGCCTCACGATCGCCTATCATGGGCTGAACCTCGGCCGGGTCTCGCTCTGCGCGACCGCCGCCGGGGGGATGCGCGTGATGATGGCCAACATGATCCCCTGGGCACAGTTCCGCCGGACCTACGGCGCGTCGATCGTCTCGCGCGAGTTGGTGCAGCGGCGGATCGGTCGTCTGGCCGCGTTGATGACCGGCTGCGATGCCATGGTCGCCTGGTGCTCCTGGCTGCTCGATCAGGGTTTCCGGGGCGAGATGGAATGCATCATCGCCAAGATCTTCGGCAGTGAGGCGCAGAAGGAAGCGGCCATCGAGCTCTTCATGAAGACGCACGGCGGCCGGGCGTTCCTTCGCGGCCACGTTTTCGGCGAGAATATCCACGAGTATCTGGCCCCCTGCATCTACGAGGGCGAAGGCGAGATGCTGGGCATGGCCTTCTTCAAGTCGCTGATCAAGGAACACGGCAAGACGTATTTCGAGCCGATCGGCAAGGCGCTCCAGGCAGCAGGGATCAAGAAACCGAACATGATGAACCCGGCGCACGCATGGGCCCTGCGCTCGGCGCTGGTCCCCTACGGCAAGTGGCGTGTGGGCGAGGCGATGACCCCGCGCGATCGGCCCGCGTTCCCGGGCGTCCCGCCGCGACTGGCCAAGCATGCGGAGTTCGCCGCCGCGGGCCTCCAGCGGAATCGCCTTGAGATCAGCGACGTCATGACGAAACACCAGCTCAAACTGGCCGACCGCCAATGCCGGATGGCCGAGTTGTCTCAGCGCGTCCAAGATCTCGTCGTGATCCTCGCGACCAGCCTCTGGGCCGGGCACGAGTCCAGCCAGCTCGTCCAGGACGCGGCCGATATCCTCTGCCAGGACCTGGGGCGGAAGCTGACCGGGAGCCGGCCGACGGATGCCTATTACCGGGCGGTCACCAAGCTGGGCGAGAGCATCGCCGCCGGGGGCTTCGAGGCCATCGCCGGCATCGAGGCCGAGCCGATTTTGATGCCGTACAAGGCGTGACTTGCGGCGTGGCGGGTGGTGCTTGGCGAGTGAGTGCGCCTGCATTCGAGCCAACCGCTGCCCGCCAGGGAGGTCGCTCCGACGCCCTCAGTCAAGTCGCCACACTGGAACAATCCGATTATCGTGCAAACCTCTAGACCATTGACGGGCGACGAGTCGGGGCACGGCAGGTTCAATCCGCGGCCAATCGGGACTCGCCACTCGCCACTCAGACGGAGTCGTCATGTCAAACCCATTCCAGGTGTCTGAATTGGATGGCGGAATTGCCCTGGTCACCTTCGATGTGCCCGATAAGAAGGTGAACACGCTGTCGCAGGGCGCCCTCCGGGAGCTCGCGGGGCTCCTGGGTCAGTTGGGGCGACGGACCGATCTGCGCGGGCTGCTGTTCCGTAGCGGCAAGCCGGGACAATTCGTCGCGGGGGCCGATCTGAACGACCTGGCCGCGCTGGCTTACATCACGCCAGAGCAGGCGACGGGAGCCCTGGCTGCCGGCCACCAGATTTTCAGTGGGCTCAGCAAGCTGCCATTCCCGACCGTCGCCTTGATTGACGGCAACTGCCTCGGCGGCGGGACCGAGCTGGTCCTCTCTATGGACGATCGGCTGGCCTCCACGGCGGCCCACACCCAGATCGGCCTGCCGGAAGTGAAGATCGGCCTGATCCCGGGTTGGGGCGGCACCCAGCGACTTCCGCGCCTGATCGGCCTAAATCCGGCCATCGAGATCATCACCTCGGGCGAGCCCGTCTCGGCCCAGAAGGCCGTGGCATTGGGCCTGGCCTTCGACGCGGTCCCGGCGGACAAGTTGGTCCAGGAAGGGACGCGGCGGATCGACTACCTCAATGAGACCGGCGAATGGAAAGCGAGTCGTGATCGGCTCCGGCAACCACTCGGGCTGGATCAAGATGAGATGATGTTCGCCTTCGCCGTCGCCGAGGGGCTGGTCAAGTCGAAGACGAAGGGGCAGTACCCCGCGCCGCTGGCTGCCCTGAAGGCGATTCGAGAGGGCTGCAACCTGACCCTCGAGGAGGGGCTCAAGGCCGAGCAGAAGGCCGTCGGAGAGCTCGTCGGCTCGCCGATCCTGGGCAACCTGATCGCCATCTTCTTCATGAAGAACCGGCTCTCGCGCGACCCCGGCGTCGGCGACCCGAGCATTACTCCTCGGGACGTGAAGCACGTCGGCGTACTGGGCACCGGCCTCATGGGCTCGGGGATCGCCGCGGCGCACGCACGCTCCGGGATTCATACCGCCATGGTCGACGTCGACGACGCGCGGCTCAAGGACGGGATCCAACGTGCTTCGGACGTCGTCATGAGCCGGATCAGGATCGGCCGGGCCACGCCCCAGGACATGGCCAACATGCTCGCGATGCTGAGCACGTCCACCAATCCGTCGATCTTCGCCGACTCCGACGTGGTCATCGAGGCGGTCACCGAGAACCCCTCGCTGAAGAAGGAGGTCTATCAGAAGCTGGCCAAGGTGCTCCGCGAAGACGCCATCCTGGCGAGCAATACCTCGACCATCTCGATCACGAAGCTGGCCGAATCGGCGCCCCATCCCGATCGGTTCGTGGGGATGCACTTCTTCAACCCGGTCGATCGGATGGAGCTCGTCGAGATCATCCGCGGCGAGAAGACCAGCGACGAGACGATCGCCACGATCGTCGCCCTGTCGAAGCGGATCCGCAAGACGCCGATCGTGGTCCGCGACTGTGCCGGGTTCCTGGTGAATCGGGTCCTGATGCCTTATATGAACGAGGCCCATCTCCTCTTACAAGAAGGGGTGCCGATGGAGGCGATCGATCGGGCCGCCACGAAGTTCGGCATGCCGATGGGCCCGATCGCCCTGACCGACATGGTCGGCCTGGGGACGGCCTGCTACGCCGGCAAGCTGCTGGCCGGGGCCTACTCCGACCGGGCCGTGACCTCGCCAATCCTGGAAGAGATGCTCAAGACCGGGGGTGCGGATCACAAGTTGGCCCTCCGATTCTGGGTCTCGAAAGGGAAGGGGGGCAAGACCGAGCCCAACCCGGCCGTGCTGTCGATCATCGCCAAGCACCGGACGGGCGAACCAGCAATGGACGAGGCGCAGATCGTCGAACGTCTCTTCTTCCCGATGCTGCTCGAAGCCACCCGCGTCCTGGAGGAAGGGATCGTGCGTGAGCCCGGCGACGTCGACATGGGGCTGATCCTGGGCATCGGCTTCCCGCCGTTCCGAGGTGGGATCCTCCGTTGGGCCGATACGGTCGGCGCCGGCAATATCGTGGAGCGACTGGCCGGGTACGCCCCGCTGGGCAAGCGATACGAACCGACCGCCAGCCTGCTCAAACTATCGCAGAGCGGCGAGACCTTCTACCCGCGTCCCAAGGCGACGGTCGGCACCTGATGGGCGTTCATCACCGAACACGTTCATGGATTCAAGCGCAAGGCTGAGGAGAATGAACCGATGAGTCAAGCCGTCATCATCGACGCCGTCCGCACTCCGATCGGGCGGGCGTCGGCCGACAAGGGCTACTATCGCGACGTCCGCGCAGACGAACTGTCCGCGTATGTCATCGAGGCCCTGGTGAAGCGGACGGGAATTGACCCGAAGCTGATTGAAGATGTTCGCTGGGGTTGCGTGCAGCAGCAAGGCGAGCAGGGATACGACGTCGCGCGCATCGCCGCGATGATCGCCGGGCTGCCCAAGGAGACCGCGGGTGTGACGATCAACCGCAACTGTGCGTCGAGCCTCCAGGCGATCAACGACTCGGCGATGAGCGTGGCCGCCGGCTGCGAGGACGTCCAGATCGCTGGCGGGGTGGAGCACATGGACCACATCCCGATGTCGAAGGATTACAACCCGAGCCCCATGCTGTTCCGCCGTCACAGCGAGGCGATCATGAATATGGGGCTGACGGCCGAATACCTGGCGGCAAAGTACCGGATTCCGCGAGGAAGGCAGGATGATTATGCCGCGCGTAGCCATCAACTGGCCGGCCAGGCGAGCGACCGGGGCGAGTTCAAGAACGAGATCCTACCGACCTGGGGCCGCGACGAATCCGGCCGGAAGGTCCTGCTCACGGAGGACCAATGTATTCGCCGCGACACGTCGGTCGAGGCACTCTCGGCCTTGCCGCCGGCCTTCCAGCCCGAAGGGGGCTCGGTCACGGCGGGCAACAGCTCTCCGCTCAACGTTGGGTCCTCGGCGGTCCTCTTGATGTCCGAGGAGAAAGCCCGCGAGCTGGGCCTCAAGCCGATGGCGAAGGTCCGAGCGATGGCGGTCGCCGGCGTCAGTCCCGAGGAGATGGGGATCGGACCCGTTCCCGCGGTCCACAAGGCCCTCAAGCGCGCCGGGCTGACCCTCGATCAGATCGAGTGCATCGAGCTGAACGAGGCGTTCGCCGTCCAGGTCCTCTCCGTGCTCAAGCTCCTGGGCATCGACGAGAAGCGGGTCAATACCCGGGGCGGGGCCATCGCCATCGGACACCCACTCGGCGCCAGCGGCGCGCGGATCACCACCACTCTCCTGAACCGGATGCGCGACCAGGGGGCCAAGTTCGGCCTGGCCACACTCTGCGTCGGGCAGGGACAGGGCGTGGCGACGATCTACGAAGCATGCGACGATTGATCGAGAGTGATCAGTGGGCAGTGTCTACTGGACCGAACTCTCGTAAGTCAGGCTTTCCAGCCCGACGTGCCTGGATGTGACGCCGGAAAGCCTGACCTACTCTACTGCCTATTGAGGAATCATGATCCGCAATCGACTTGGACTTCGACTTGACCCCGACCGACCGGTTCGGGACCAGATTCATGAGGCGGCTCGACTGGGGGCCAAGGGTGTCGTGATCGACGCCATCGGCGACCTTTCTCCCCAGAGGCTAGGGGAATCGGGGCGTCGCGAAGTGCGGCACATTTTGAGGACAGTCGAGCTCTCTCTGGTCGCGGTGTCGCTGCCCACACGTCGCCCCTTCGACACGACCGATCAGCTCGACGATCGGATGAATCGGGCCGACTCCGCCTTCGCGATGGCTTACGATCTCAGTACGAGGGTGGTGCTGGCCCGCGTCGGTGCCATCCCTGCGCAGGAGGATGCGTCCCGTCGTGAGACCTTCACCAACGCGTTGCGCGAGCTGGGCCGCCGGGCCGATCATCGAGGGGTGCGGCTGGCGATCGAGACCGGCGCCGAGCCCGGCGAGAAGCTCGGCGCGTTCCTGACCGAACTCGGGATGCACTCGCTGGCCGCCAGCATCGACCCGGCGAGTCTGCTGCAAACGGGCGTCGATCCGGTCGCGGCCGTCCGGGAGCTGGCGGGCTGGGTGGCCCACGCGTACGCCAATGATGCGACCGGATCCTCCCGCACGCCCTCCTTCAACCCACGAGGCTTTGGATTTCCGCCCGGCGCCCTGGACTGGGAAGAATACCTCGGGGCATTCGAGGAGATCGGTTATCATGATTTCTTGACCGTCTGGCCCTCCCCGGGGCGCCCGGCCGCGGCTCAATTCTCGGCGATCTCTCAACGGCTCGACCAACTCGGGTAGCATCGACGTTCCCACATCGGGATCGTCGGGCAAGGGTTGTCATCGGCGATGCCTTCGGACCGTCTCTCGATCACCGCGGACGATCTCCTGGAGGGAGTGCCCATCACTTGCGTCTCGGATGATGGGCGATCAGCTCGGCGACCAGGGCCGTCCATCCGGTCTGGTGGCTGGCTCCCAGCCCCGAGCCGTTGTCGCCGTGGAAATACTCATAGAAGGGGATGAGATCCCGCCATCGGGAATCGGACTGGAACAGGGGGACTTCGCCGAGGACCGGGCGTCGGCCGGCCTGGTCGCGGAGGAATATCGAGACGAGGCGCCGGGCGATCTCGTCGGCGGCTTGGTCGAGCGTCATGCGCCCCGGGCCGCCGCGCGGCAGCTCGACGGTGAGGCTCGCGCCGTAGTATCGGTGATACTCCCGAAGCACCTGGACCATCAGGTAGTTGACCGGGAACCAGATCGGCCCCCGCCAGTTCGAGTTGCCGCCGTAGATCGGCGAGGATGACTCCGCCGGCTCGTAGGCGACCGTATTGCCGTTGCAGAGGTAAGGCTCATCGGCCAGAGCTTTCGAGAGCGAGCGCAGCCCGAAATCCGACAGGAATTGATCGGGATCGAGCAGTCGGGGCAACACCGCATGGAGCTTGGCGCGGTCGGCCAGGGCGAAGAGCCGACGGCCGCCCTCGCCTGGCTCGGTCATGAGCGAGAGGTGGCCGGCGAGGGTCGGGCGATATTTCAGGAACCACTTCATCCGCCGCCGGAATTGGGGCAGCCTCTCAAGCGTGCCCGGCTCGATGGTCAGGGCCGCGAACAGGGGTATCAGCCCGACGAATGAGCGGACCTTCAAGTGCTGCTGCGGCCCGCCCTCGATCCGCACCACGTCGTAGTAGAACCGATCCACCGGATCCCACATGCCGATCTCGCCGCGAATGCCATTGATCGCGTGCGAGATAGCCACGAAGTGTTCGAAGAACTTGGTGGCGATCGCCTCGTAAGCCGGCCGGGTGCGGGAGAGCTCCAGCGCGATCGCCAGCATGTCGAGGCAGAACAGTCCCATCCATGCCGTGCCGTCGGCCTGTTCGAGCCGGTGTCCCTGGGCCAGGTTGGGCCGGCTGCGGTCGAAAACGCCGATGTTATCCAGGCCCAGGAATCCGCCCTGGAACGCGTTACGGCCATCGGGGTCCTTGCGATTGACCCACCAGGTGAAGTTCAACAGCAGCTTGTGGAAGACCTCCTCGAGGAAGTCGGTGTCGTGCCGGCCGGACTGCTCGCGATCGATCTCGTAGACCCGCAAGGCGGCATGGGCGTGCACGGGCGGATTGGCGTCGGAGAAATCCCACTCGTAGGCCGGGAGCTGGCCGCTGGGGTGCATGTACCACTCGCGCAGGAGCAGCACCATTTGCCGCTTGGCCCATTCGGGATCGATCCGGGCCAGCGCGATGCAGTGGAATGCCGTGTCCCAGGCGGCGAACCAGGGATACTCCCACTTGTCGGGCACGCTGAGGACGTCGAGGTTGTAGAGATGCCGCCAGGCCGAGTTCCTTCCGGCTCGACGACGGGGCGGGGGCTCAGGCCCCTTCGGGTCGCCGTCCAGCCAGAGCTCGACGCTGTAATGATAGAACTGCTTGGACCAGAGCAGGCCGGCATGGGCCTGGCGCTGGACCTCACGCCGGTCGTCGTCCAGGCCCCGAGGTTGTATCGATCGATAGAACTCGTCGGCCTCGTCGATCCGCTGCGCGACGATCGCGTCGAAGTCGCCGAAGGGGTCGGCCATCGGCGCATTGACCAGCCGGGTTCGTACGGTCATCATGCGTGACGGTTCGATGACGGAGCGATAATGGGCCGCCGCCTTCGAGCCCCGTTGCGACGGATTGATATGCTTGACGCGCCCGTGGACGATCGCCTCGTGGAACGCGTCCTTGACGTATTGGCCGGCATTCGGCACACCGTAGAGCCGCTTCTGGTTCGTCTCGTTCTCGGTGAAGAGCAACGTCGGGACGTGCGGCCGGTCCTCGAGGTACCACCACCGATCTCCCAGGTGTCGATGGGTCGTCCGGACGGCCGTGCCGCCCTCGGCCGAGAGGACCGGCCGGTCGCTCCCGTAACCCCAGGACCACGAATTTCGATACCAGGCGTGGGGCAGGATATGCAGCTCGGCCGGCTCGGGCCCGCGATTGTAGGCCGTGATCCGGCAGAGGATGTCCTCCTGGCCCGCTTTGGCGTAATCCACGATCACGTCGAAATACCGGCCGGCCGCGAACGCCTCGCCCAGCGCATCGATCAGCTCGAACTCCCGGTCCCGGCGCGTCCGTCGACGACTCTCTTCCACCAGCCGGGCATAGGGGTATTCGACCTGCGGGTACTTGTAGAGCATCCGCATAAATGCATGGCTAGGCACGCCATCGAGATAGTAGTAATACTCCTTGACGTCTTCTCCGTGGTTTCCCTGCTCGTTGGTCAGTCCGAAGAGCCGCTCCTTGAGGAACGGGTCCCGGCCGTTCCACAGGGCCAACGCCAGGCAGAGGTTCTGGAATCGGTTGCAGAAACCGGCGAGGCCGTCCTCGTTCCATCGATAGGCCCGGCTGCGCGCGTGGTCGTGCGGGAAGTAATCCCAGGCAT
The DNA here is from genome assembly GCA_052148775.1 of Isosphaeraceae bacterium. GTDB lineage: Bacteria > Planctomycetota > Planctomycetia > Isosphaerales > Isosphaeraceae > CAVZRC01. Next base: position 42,761 of record JBKQHM010000325.1, read on the forward strand.
TGCCGTCGGGGCTGTAGTCCTCGCGGACGGTCCCCCACGCCCGCTCGGCGAGGTAGGGACCCCAGTTCTTCCAATCGGCGAGACGGGCCTTGCTGTCGGCCAACCTGCGGTGCTCGGCCGTTGGCGGCTCGGGATGGGTCGCGGGCAAGATGGATATCCCTCAGATGCGATGTACCATCATCGGGTCTCACTCTCCGCGTGATGCGACTTGATCGTTGCATGCCGCGGGCGGACCAGAAACGCGGTCTGGCGTGGCGATAATGCCGAGGTTCGTACGAGCGATTCGACCCTGAAGCGTGCGTCGATCACCGAAAACCATTGCGCTGGTTTGCACTCAACGATCACAATTCTCGGCCTGGCCGTCACCGATCTTCTGGATCGGAAAGGTGATAGGGCCGAGTACGAGAACAGGTTGGAACGATCCGGTCGTCGGCGGCACGGAATGACTCATCGCGGGGGTCCCGGCCGCGCAAAGCAGCCTGATCGCGTCGCTGAGGGGCAGCTTCTCAATCGACCCTGATCCTTACGAAAAGCTTTTTCGCACGATGCCCTACTATTACTATGGCGCCACTTTCAAAAAACCTAAATGCACCTATTGCGGAATCGGCCTGAACGCCGACCGAACTCGTTACCAATTAAACCTTTGCGAATTCCGCAAAAAAAAGAAAAGCGCGCGCCGAATGACCGCCCGTGGGAGCCAAGTGCATGGCAATGAGAGGCGATCGGTCGTTGGTTCACGTCACGCTCGATTGATCCTGACGATCGGGTCCGACATGCCGTCGGGATCGGGCGGGACGGCTTCGATCAACCTCTCTCGCCGAGCTTGATCAGAGGAGGCCTCGATCGAACGCGAGCCCGCCGACGACGATGCGACGCCTGCCGGTGGGCCTCAGTTAGGCTACTTCGCGCGTCGGCGGACGGCGTAGCCATACTGGGTCGGCCAGCTCGGCTCGACGCCCAGTTCTTGCTGCGCCCGGAGCGTCCAGTAGGGCTGGCGGAGCATCTCGCGCGCCAGGAAGACCAGGTCGGCGTCGCCACCGGTGATGATCTCGTTGGCATGCTGGGGCTCGGTGATCATGCCGACTGCGCCGGTGAGGATGCAGGCCTCGTCCCGGATCTTCCGCGCGAAGGGGACCTGGAACCCCTTGCCGACCGGGATCCGGGCCTTTGGCACGAGCGCACCCGACGAGACGTCGATCAGGTCGACGCCAAGGTCTTTCAGTCGTTTCGACAGCACGACGGATTGATCGGCGTCCCATCCGCCCTCGGCCCAGTCGGTCGCCGAGATCCGGACGAAGAGCGGGAGTTCCTCGGGCATCCGCTTCCGGATCGTCTCGGCGACGCGGAGCACCAGCCGCATCCGGTTCTCGAGGCTTCCGCCCCATCGATCGTCGCGGTGATTGCTCAATGGCGAGAGGAATTCATGGAGGAGGTAGCCGTGCGCGGAATGGATCTCGATCAGGCGGAAACCGGCCCGGAGCGCCCGGACCGCGGCGGCCTCGAAGGCTTCGACGATACCGTCGATCGCCGCTTCGTCGAGCGGTACGGGAACCGGGTCCCCGTCCGAGAACGGGATCGGGCTGGGGCCGACGACCGTCCAGCCACCCTCTTCGCGGGTCTTCAGGCTCGCGCCGCCTTTCCAGGGCACTTCGCAACTCGCCTTGCGGCCTGCGTGGGCGAGTTGGATCCCCGCGAGAGCCCCCTGGCCCTGGACGAACCGCGTGATTCGCGCCAGGGGCTCGATGTGCGTATCGTCCCAGATCCCCATGTCGCCCGGGCTGATCCGGCCGTCGCGTGTGACCGCCGTTGCCTCCACCACGACCAGGCCCGTCCCGCCCACGGCCCGGCTCCCCAGGTGGACCAGGTGCCAGTCGTCGGCATGCCCCTCCTTGGCACAATACTGGCACATCGGCGACATTACCACGCGATTCCGGAAAGTTACGCCTCGAATTGTCAAGGGGCTAAAGAGGTCGACTTCCGGCGACTCTCGATCGTGCTCGGCATCCGCCGGGCACCCATGCACGGTGGAACTTGACGGATTGCCGGAACCTGGGGTCGTCTCACTCGCCATAACTCGGCTCCTCTGATGACATGATGGTTGGGTACAGGCCCTTCGAGTCGGTCAACCCGGCCGTCTTCCGAAAGAGCTATTATGGTCTCTGTCGCAAATAATCGCCAAAACCGGGAGCACGATGCGTGAAAACCAAAGGCCCTGGCCGGTGAGGGTGGTATCTCGGTGTCCGTCCTCATCATCCATGGTCGAGGAATCATCCGGAGTGCCAGGTCCGTCGGATCGAGAAGGTCTCGGAGGTTCTCGTTGATGACTTGGCCCGGGTTCGACTTGCCGGCACGCGGGCGGACGGGTTACGCTGAATGAATCCGGAAACCGATCAATAGTGGAGAGGGGAGTCCGCGTCGCCTTCTTGAGTCTCCGGCCCGCTCGGTCCCCGAACCGGGAGTGAGATCGCATGTCCGAGATCCAGGAACCCGAGTGGTCCGAGAACTCCACCTATGACCTCGATCCCGCACCCGGTGGTCCTGGCGACGAGGTCGAACAAGAACCTCAGCGGCCGACCCAATCCGCCCGCGCCGTGGGTCAACCACTCCCTCGCCTCTGGAAGGCGGAACCGGACCCTCACGACGAGTCGGACGGGACCGATGCCGGCCGCCCGGTGAAGAAGAGCAACAAGGGCGGGTCCGAAAACAATTCGACCAACAGCAAGTCATCCAGCCCCAGGGTCAAGGCCAGCCCACCCAAGGTGAAGGCCAAGAAGAAACCGGCCGACGACGGCGATGACGGTGAGAAGAAGGTTCTCATCGAGGAAACGCCGACATTCGACACTTATGAGGCCCGCCAGCGCGTCCGCCTGATCGTGGGCGGCCTGGGCGCATTCTGCGTGTTCCTCTTCTGTTACATCGGTTATCGGGTCCTGTTCGGTCCGTCCAGCGAGGCCGACCTGTCGGCACAAGAACCTCCCATGACCCAGGCCGCCGCCCCGGCCGGCAGCGATGCGCTCGAACGCGAAGCGCGTTACATGCTCCATCGGGCTCAGGAGTTCGCCAAGGGAGGTCGGATCGATCAGGCTGTCGGGATGTTGAAACGGGTTGAGGCGAGCTACAAGGGGACTCTTTCCGCGGCGGAGGCGCATGCGGCGCTGGAGCGTCCCAAACACAAACTACCCCTGTTCCCCGAAGGTCCGGCCTTGCTGGCCGAGCGCAAGCCTGTACAGACTCCTCCGCCGTTGCAGGCAACCTCAATAGCCATCCAACCCGGCCCTCAGACCGCGCCGATTGGGCCGGTCGCAATGGGGCCAGCGCCTGTCCCGACGGGGCCCCCGCCTTCACAAACTCTGCCTCCGCCGGCTCAACCCGCGTTCCCGCAACCGCCGCCATCACTGCCGCCGAGCGTCCAGAGTCAACCCGTGCCGAGCAGCACCCCGGCGCAGGCCCCGCCCATGCAGGCCCCGCCCATGCAGGCCCCTCCGGTACAGCCTCCGCCGGTGCAGACGCAGCCGATACCGACACAACCGACGCAGGTAATGCCGCCGACGGGCCCCGGTCACGTCGCGATGGTCGTTCCGGCACCCCCGGCGGGGCCCGCCGCGATGCCGCCGACGGTCGTCAACAAGGAAAACGACCGCGCCGCGATCGCTCCGGTGGAACTGCCGCCACGCATGCTACCACCCGGCTTCAAAGCCAAGGTCGAGGCGGGCCGCCACGAATCGGGCTGGCCGCTGGTCATCGTCAGCGAGCGAGACGGTGCGACGATGGTCCTGGTGCCCGGCGGTACATTTACCATGGGGGACGACCGAGGCAATCCGGAGGAGGCGCCGGCACATACGGTCCGTCTCTCGACTTTCTACATCGACCAGCACGAAGTCACGATCCGCCAGTTCCGCACCTTTCTGGAGAAATCGCATTATCCCGGCAAGGCGTCCGGCGGCGGATATAGCGAAGAGCGGCTCCGCGATGCGTCCGCCGACTCGCCCGCGGTCTTCGTCAATTATCGTGAGGCCGAGAACTTCGCCCTCTGGGCCGGCAAGCGCCTGCCGACCGAGGCACAATGGGAGATGGCCGCACGATCGACGGACGGACGGCGCTATCCATGGGGCGATCAGCCCATCAAGTGGTCGAAGCCCCGGGAACTCCACCAGGTCGACCCGGTCATGAGCTTCCCTGAGGACTCGTCTGTCTACGGCGTCTACGACATGGCCGGTAATGTCATGGAATGGACCCGCGATTGGTACGACGCCCGATATTTCCAGAAGTTCGCAAACAAGATCGCCGAGAATCCGACGGGTCCGGCGACCCAGCGCCTGCACTCGATCCAGCGCGTCGTTAAAGGCGGTTCCAAGAACGGGTCCGTCGCGGCGCGCCAGGGAGTCGACGGCGATAAGCGGCTCGCTTACCTCGGGTTCCGCGGCTCGCTTGCGGTCGAGGGACCGGAGGCATCGGCGGGGATCGCACCACATCCGCCCAAGCCGGACGCCCAGCCTAGCATACCCCCTCCCGGGAACAGTCCTCCCGCGGGAACTGTGCCTTTCTGATAGGATGAGCGGCTAGTTCTCCAGCCATCCCTGTCCCCGGGCTGCACCCGGGGCTTTGTTCCTGCGGCCCTTCAGGCCGCAAGAGATGTGCGGGATACCGGAGTCCCCGGGTTGCACCCGGGGCTTTGTTCCTGCGGCCCTTCAGGCCGCAACGAGGACTGCAATCCCAGGTCAATGGTTGCCCCAATTCTCCGGCCTGCTCTCCTCGTCCTCCGGGAAACTCGAACAACTCGCTCCGCTGGGAACGAGTCAATCGCCATCCGCAGCACGACGGGAAATGGGCATCTTCTCGGACTGGTGTTCGCGGAACCAACGGATCGTGCGCTCGATGCTTTCGCGGTATCCGAGGGCCGGTTGCCATCCCAGCCGGGTCCGGGCTTTTTCGGTGCTATAGGAAAGGTAACGACCCAGTAGCCAGGCCCCGTAACGCGTCACGCGGGGAGGGCGTGGCTGTCTCAGCAAACGACCCTGCATCTCCAGGAGGAAACCTCCGGCGTAAGCGAGGCGGTAGGGGATGTGTCGCGTCTCGCGAGGGACATTCAGGGCATCGGCGATCATGTCGAGGAACTCTTGCTGAGTGATAGGGCCCTGGCTGGTAATGTTGTAAGCCTCTCCGCGCGAGCCAGGATCATTGGCCGCGAGGATCGCGGCGTCCGCCACGACACCGGCATAGACCGCGCTCAGCGGGTTGCCCCCCTTCCCGAGGATCAGCACCCCCTTGCGGCCGAATTCCCGCAAGAACCGGGGCACCGTCGTCCGATCGCGTTCGCCGAAGAGCCAGCTCGGCCGGATGACGGTCAGGGGAAGCCGCCCGGCCCGAGATAGATCCCAAAGGATCTGCTCGCAATCGACCTTGCTCCTCGTGTAATAGTCCATCAACCAGATGTTCTGGCCCAGGGGCTCGGACTCGTCGACCGGCCGCTGCCGATCCCTGGGATGACCGTAGGCGCTCGTCGAGCTGATGTGGAGGAATCGATCCACGCCGGCACGCCCCGCGGCCTCGGCGAGCATGCGGGTCGCATCCATACAGCCCGTCTGGAACTCCGGCCAGGTCCCCCAATCGCCGACCTTTGCCGCACAATGATAGACCTGGGCCACGTCGGTTGTGGCCGCGGCGGAGGCGACCGGGTCCGTCAGATCGCCGCGAATGATCTCGACGCCGAGCGTCTCCAGGAACTCGGTCCGGCTACCGGGGCGCACGAGCGCGCGGACCCGGTTTCCCCTCGCCGTGAGTCGCTCCGCCAGATGACTGCCCAGGAGGCCTGTTGCCCCCGTGACGAGTACGCGATCCCCGACTGCCGAACGATCGATTTGCGTCATTCTCTCCATCCGTACGAGACAACCGGCCTTCCTCGCCTGACCTTGAGATCAGATCATCGTGCGGGCTTATCGGCCAAACGTCAAGTTGTGTCAACTGGATCGGGACGTCAGATCTGAGGCTGGAAAGCCTGATCTACGATCGTGAGTCAGAACGTCAGACGTCAGGCTGGAAAGCCGGACCTACTTGCGTGCGGTTGTAGTCGATGAGCCTACTCTTTACCCTCAACCCGATATCCGGCATGAGCCGCATTTCTTCCTCGCCGGAGCGTATGGGAATTCCTGCCTCACCGGAATTCGAAGGGTAGATTCCTCCTGCCGCATCGAACCTCGAACGAGACGGAGCCTCGTTGCGGCCATACGGGTGGGTTCGCCCCCGCGCAACGCGTGGGCTCGATCAACCCGGATGCGCAACCGGATCGGGATGATACCGGTCTCAGTGCGCCCTGGTTCTGGCCATGCCACGGGATGCACGTCGGATAGGAGTGAATCCGTGATGGGAATCCGATGCCGCCGACTCCGTCCGAGCGTGGACCGGCTCGATGACCGATGCTTGCTCTCCGGGCTGACGCCGGCGCAAGTATCCGCGGCCTATGGTATTGATGCAATCTCCTTCCGCTCCGCGTCGGGAGAGGTCGTTCCGGGCGACGGCGCCGGCGAGACCATCGCCCTCATCGAAGCCTACAGCAACCCGAATCTCGCGGCCGAGCTTCAGGTCTTCGATCGGGCGAATCATCTTCCGAATCCGCAACTGAACGTCATCGACCAGGCGGGCGCGAAGACGAACAGCACATGGGCCTCGGAGGAAACACTCGACGTGGAGTGGGCCCACGCGATCGCCCCTGGTGCCAGCATCCTGGTCGTCGCGGCCAGGTCGGATACACTGAAATCGCTCATGACAGCCGTCGATACGGCCCGGAATACGCCGGGGGTGGTGGCCGTTTCGATGAGCTGGGGGTTCAACGAGCTGGCCGATGAAGCCACGTACGATAGCCACTTCACCACGCCCCCCGGCCACTCCGGAATCACGTTCGTCTCGGCCAGCGGAGACAATGGCCTGAAGGACGGCGCCGAATACCCGGCGACCTCGCCCGATGTCCTTTCGGTCGGCGGCACCAGCCTGCAACTCGACGGGGCCGGAAACTATCTCTCCGAGACCGCCTGGCAAGGCAGCGGGGGAGGCTATAGCCTGTACGAGGCCGAGCCCAGCTACCAGGAATCGATCCAATCGACGGGCTACAGGAAGACCGCCGACGTCGCGTTCGACGCCAGCCCGACCTCCGGCGTCGACGTCTACACGACACCACCTCACGGCGGCCAGGGTTCGTGGCAAACGGTGGGCGGCACCAGCTTCGGGACCCCGGTCTGGGCGGCCCTCATCGCGATCGTGGACCAGGGTCGAGCCCTCGAGGGCAAGGACAGCCTCGACGGCGCAACCCAGACGTTGCCGGCACTGTACAGACTCCCTTCCTCTGACTTCCACTCCGCTTCGGGCAACAAGCTCCAAACCGGCCTCGGGTCGCCGGTTGCGCCGAATCTCGTGGACGACCTCGTGGCCAGCAACTTCACGACCCCATTGGCGACCACCTCGAACGCCGACGCGACAAGTTCGCCCGCCAAATCCATCGTCAAGGGCTCCAGGCATCATCGATCCGTCCAACTCCATGTCGCCCCGCGACCTACTTCCGACGATCTTCATTCAGAGGCCCGATCGGGTCGTTGATTCCCGGTTCGGAGTCCCCAGGTTCTCGACCTCGGGACGATTGATCCGATTGGTTCGCCACGATGAGTCCCCTTACAGACATATACGAATCCGGATCGATCCGGCGCTTCTCGACCGGACCGATCAGCCGCTCGTGTAGATTGAGGATGCGGTACTCTCGTCGGCGACCGTGATCTCGGGCTATAGTGGATTGATCAGATGCCCGCGGAAATCCGACAAGGTCGTTCTCCTCGGATTCACGGATCGGGTATGCGACGGATCGCGCACCATACGAGACATCCCAATATGGCCAAGCGTCGCCGTCGCAGGCTCCAGCCGATCCTCGATCCGCTTGATGATCGTTGTCTGCTATCAGGCTATACGCCGGCCGAGATGACCTCTGCTTATGGCCTGAATGCGATCACCTTTTCCTCGGGCACCGTGAAAG
>JBKQHM010000326.1:0-4781 GCA_052148775.1 Isosphaeraceae bacterium
TGAGAGTCGAGAGAAGGCTTCACTTGGCCTTCGTTTGTCAAAGAACTTTCTGCGACCTACTTAGTTGGCGCCGTTCGATTCACTCACCAATTCGACAACAAGGTCCGGCACCATGTCCCAGGCTTCGGCGTCGGGCACTCGCTTTCCGTAAGGCCACCTCGATCGCGAGACGAACGCCAGGTCCGGCCGCCGCTTCAGGTTGCGGACGAACATCGATCCGGAACAGGAGTTCGACGACCACCTTACCCAAGTGTTGGGCCTTGACGGCTTGATTGAGGGCCGATGCCAGAAAGAATGTGATATCCGACTCGAGAATACCCATCGGAGGCAACACCACAATCCGGCCATCGACGACTTCATAGGGCACTTCGTTGGGGAGGAACCGGATTGGCGAAGGTTCCGACGTCGAGGCTGGAACGGATGCCGGATTGGTCGAGAGCGTTGCCGTTGCCATGAACTGAAACCTCCGATGAACGTCCTCATCCGGCGGGCCCTAACACGGTTTCGGCCTACATCCCGGCGATGGCCTCGAGCAGGCTGTCGGGCGCCGGGGCGTATTCGAGGGGTTCCATGGTGTAACCGGCTCGTCCCTGGCTGAGGCTGCGGACGGCGGTCGAGTAGCCGAACATCTTTTCCAGCGGGGCCCGGGCTTCGATGACCATCAGCTTGCCGCGCGTGCTCGTGTGGTCGATGAGCGCCCGACGGCTGGAGAGGTCGCCGGTGATGCTGCCCAGGTACTCTTCCGGGGTAACGATCTCGATCTTCATGATCGGCTCCAGCAGCACGGCACCGGCCTCGTGGACGGCCTTGCGCAGGGCGTCCGATGCGGCGAAGCGGAAGGCCAGGTCGTTGGAATCCGTGTCGTGGACGTCGCCGTCGGTCAGCGTGACCTTCAGGTCGACGAGCGGGTAGCCGGTCCGGCCGCCGGACTTGGCCTCCTCGCGCAGGCCGGCCTCGATCGCCGGGATGAACTCGGCCGGGATGACGCCCCCCTTGAGCTTGTTGACGAAGCGGAGCACGGGTGCCCCCTTGGGCTGGGTCTCCGGCTCGAGGTCGATCGTGACCTTGGCATACAGCCCGGAGCCTCCCGTCTGCTTGATGCACGTCCCCTCGATGCGCTTGACGGCCCGCTTGATCGTCTCCCGGTAGCTGACCCGGGGCCGGCCCACGTGCACCTTGAGCTTGTAGTCGCGGATCATCCGGTTCTTGAGGATCTCCATGTGGAGTTCGCCCATGCCCGAGATCAGCGTCTGGCCGGTCTCCTCGTTGACGCGGAAGGCGAAGGTCGGATCTTCCTTCGCAAGGGCGTTCAAGGTGTCCGACAGCTTGCCCTTATCGGCTGAGCTGACCGGCTCGATCGACATGCTGATCACCGTCTCCGGGAATTCGATCCGCTCGAGGAGGATCGGGTGCGCCGCGTCGCAGAGCGTGTCGCCGGTCACGGAGTCCTTGAGTCCGACGATGCCGACAATGTCGCCGGCGATGACTTCCTGGACCTGTTCGCGGTCGTCGGCGCGGATGTGGTAGAGTCGCGAGCAATTCTCCTTCTTGTCCTTGCCGGGGTTATAGACCCGCGACCCGGACTTGAGCCGGCCCGAGTAGATTCTCACGAACGAGAGGTCGCCGTGGGCATCGCTGGTGATCTTGAACACCAGCCCGCAGAAGGGCTCGTCGGGGTCGGGCTTCCGCGTCAGCTCGGTCCCCTTCTTGGGGTGGTGTCCGACGACCGGCGGCTTGTCGATCGGGCTGGGGAGATAGGCGGCGACGGCGTCCAGCAGCCGTTGCACGCCCACGTAGCGGAGGCTCGAACCGCACAGGACCGGGTGGAACTGGCCGGTGAGCGTCGCACGGCGGAGCGCGGCGGTGATCTGGTCGGCGGGGAGGTCGGCGCCTTCGAGGTGGGCCATGTAGACCTCGGTGAAGGTCTCGTCCTTCTCGGACAGGGCGTTGAGCATGCGCTCCCGCCAGAGCTCGGCCTCGGCGCGCATCTCGTCGGGGATCTCGGTCTCGGTGATGGTCGAGCCGAGGTCCTCGGTCTTGTAGAACATGGCCTTCATCGCGATCAGGTCGATCAGGCCCTGGAACTCGCCCATAGTCCCTTCGGGGCCGGCGCCGATCGGGATCTGGAGCGGGATCGGGTGGCTTTCCAGCAGGCGCTCCTCGATCTCGTGGAAGACGCGCTCGAATTCGGCCCCGATGCGGTCCATCTTGTTAATGAAGCAGATGCGGGGGACGAAGTACTTGGCCGCCTGTCGCCAGACGGTCTCGCTCTGGGCCTCGACCCCTTCGACGGCCGAGAACACCACGACGGCGCCGTCGAGGACGCGGAGCGATCGCTCGACCTCGGCCGTGAAGTCGACGTGTCCCGGCGTGTCTATGATGTTGATTGTGATCGGGCGACCCTCGGGGTCCTTCCAGTGGCAGGTGATCGCCGCCGCCACGATCGTGATCCCGCGCTCGCGCTCCTCCTCCAGGTAATCGGTCGTGGTGTTTCCCTTGTCGACGTCCCCCATGCGGTGGATGGCGCCGGTGTAGTAGAGGACCCGCTCGGTTGTCGTCGTCTTGCCGGCGTCGATGTGCGCGATGATGCCGATGTTGCGGATCAAGCGTAAGTCGGATTGAGCAGGGTCGCTGTCCATGATCTCCTCGTCTCTCAACAATAGGCCCTCGACGGGGACGGCGGAATCTCGCCGGGTGGGCGAACGGCCGTTGGCGGCCCCATCTCGCAATTCTCTGGAAGCGGAGCGCAGTTCGTCCAGCTTACCTTTCGCCGGGTCATCGGTCACCATGCGTCGATCGTTCGATTGCTCGACATCTTTCCGTTTTGAGGGCTCCGCTGAAGCATGAACACGGAACACCGCATGGCCCCTGACGAAAGACAAGCGAAGCTTGCCAGTTGTGCTAAGAATCGACTAGACTTTGACATAGACACCAGCGAACGGCGAGCGGCTCGACGCGGGGCAACCGGCCCGGACGTCGAAACCGGCCGGTCGATCCGTGAGACGATTCGGGTCCTGGCGGATGAGGAGGGTACTAGCCGATGCGGCGACGGAACTATCTGGCCCTGGCGATGATCGGATCTATCAGTGTGTTCTGCTGGCAGGCGACTCAGGGGGCCAAGCCAAAGGACGAGATGCTCGAGCTTTACGGCTTGTTCGTCGACGCCGTGGAGAAGGTCGAGGTTAACTACGTCCGGCCGGTCTCGCGCCGGGAATTGCTCGAGAGTGCCCTGGAGGGGATGCTCCAGAACCTCGATCCGCACTCCACATTTATTAACACCAGCGAGTGGATGCAGTTTCGCCGCCAGATCGAAGGGCGGTTCGGTGGGATCGGGATTCAGGTCGGGATCGACAATGAGACCGGTCGGCTCCGGGTGATCGCGCCCATGGTCGGTACGCCGGCCTATGAAGGGGGAATCCTCGCGGGCGACCAGATCGTCGCGATCGACGGACAGAGCGCCGAGGGTATGAGCCCGGACAAGGCCGTCGAGGTGCTGTCCGGCCGGCCCGGGACCGAGGTCAAGCTCAGCGTACTCCATGAGGGGGCCGACGAGCCCGAGCCGATCGCCATCACCCGAGCCATCATCGACGTCCCCAGCGTCCTGGGCGATCACCGCAAGCCCGACGATCAGTGGGAATTCATGATCGATAAGGACAAGAAGGTCGGCTACATCCGGATCACCAGCTTCATCCAGAACACGGTTGAAGAATTGAAGAAGGCGCTCGACGAGCTGAAAGAGCAGGGGATAAAGGGGCTCATCCTCGACCTGCGAGACGATCCGGGCGGGTTGCTGAGTGCGGCGGTCGAGGTCTCGGACCTGTTCCTCAATGACGGCGACATCGTCAGCACCAAGGGACGGAACACGCCGCCCAAGGTCTACAAGGCGCATAAGGACAGCTCTTTCGAAGATGTGGATGTGCCGATGGTCGTGCTGGTCAACCAGAACTCGGCCTCGGCTTCCGAGATCGTCTCGGCGGCGCTCCAGGACCATCATCGGGCCACGGTCGTCGGTCAGCGTTCGTACGGTAAGGGTTCGGTGCAGAACATCTTCGAGCTGGACGACGGCAACAGCGTGCTCAAGCTCACGGTGGCGAGCTACTATCGTCCTTCCGGCGAGAATATCCACCGGTTCAAGAACGCGAAGACCACAGATAAGTGGGGCGTCAGCCCGGATAAGGGTTGCGAGGTCAAGCTCAGTACCAACGAATACATTCGATGGTTCAATGGCCGTCGCGACCGCGACCTGGCCGCCGGCCATCGCAAGACCCCCGCACCCAAGCCCGAGGCCGAGAAGGCGAAGCCCGAGTCCGCGAAGCCCAAGACCGAAGCGTCGAAGGAAAAGGCTCAGGACAAGGCCGAGGCCAAGAAGGAGCCGGAGAAGCCCCAGGCGAAGCGGGCGGCCTCACGGCGGTCGACCGGCCCGTTCGTCGACAAGCCGCTCGACAAGGCGCTGGAAGTCATCCGGTCGAAGCTCGCGGCCAAGCCGCAGGCGAAGGCCGCTTGATGTGTGGTCATTGGTCATTGGTCAATAAGGATCAGAAGACTTTCGGCGCAGCCGTGAATGGACTCGGGAGATTTGCGCCTGGCGCAGTCACTGGTTTGACTCTCCTCGAACGCGGAGAGGACAACTGAGAGGCTGTGAAACAATCCAAAGAGGCTCAAGAGGGGAATTGGGTGGTGCATAATCGACGCGTTACAATCCTCTGGTGCCACCATGAGGTCGTCACGCCAGGTGGAGGATTGAGATCTGGCGGCGATTCACCGCAATTCGCCCGCGAGGC
>JBKQHM010000327.1:0-8092 GCA_052148775.1 Isosphaeraceae bacterium
TCCGCGACCTCCGGATCGTGGCCCTCGCGAGCGAAGATCAGCACTCTCAGGCTATCATCCACGGGCACGACGTAGAGGGGCTCGGCTACATCCGGTCGTCTGGCGATGCGCGCCGGCCAATCCTGGGGAGAAAGATCCGAGAGAGACTCCAACCTCTCCACGATGGCCGACTGGTCGACGGCCGAGAGTTGACCCAGCGCCATGACCGCTCGACGGTGTAACCCGAACCGACCAACTTTCATCTCGGGCCTCCTTCGCCTCGTTCCGAAGCCGCCGCTCTTAGCCGAGTCTCCTGACCAGACCTTTGAACCTTCTACATTCATTATAGACCGGCGATCGTCTTGTCGTCAGTCGGAAAATGGGGATGAGCCTCCTGCCGAGTTGTACGCCGAGGGGTTGAATCGGATCGCCAGTTTCGGGGGAGAATCATTATCGGCGGTTCCTGCTGGCCGAATGCCTGGAGGCCTACGCCGACCTGGACGAGGCCCAGAAGGAGCGGCTGCAAGCGCTGCTGCACGCCGAGGCGTATCACGAGGTCGAACTTCTCATGAAGACCACCTACGAACGCGGCATCGAACGCGGCATCGAGCAGGGCGAGCGGCGATTGACCCTGCGGCTCATCGAAGCCAAGTTCGGACCGTTGCCTCCTGAGGTCAAGCAACAAATCGAGGCATTGGAGCCGGATGCGCTGACCCGACTCCAGCTCGATCTCCTCGAGGCACAGTCCCTCGCGGAACTCCGCCTGGACGACTGAAGTCTACTGGCTCTTCCCCGCAAGAAAACTAGTCGTCTGGTCTAACTGCCTACTCCTCTTCGTCTTACCGCGACGACTCGGGTCTGACACCCGAAAGTCTGGATTGTCGCTCACCGGTAAACTACGTGGTCGGTCTCGACTCCGCTGCGCGCAAATCCATTTTTTTTGCGATTTTCGTATCTCTCCTTCAAATAACGAGTTCAGGAGACCGGCAGGAGAAATCCGCAATAGGTGCATTCAGGAAATTGTAAAGTGGCGCCATACTAAAGGTAGGGGATCGTGCGCGACTACATTCCTGCGAGAGAAAAGCCGGTGATAGTAGGTCCGTCAGGAACTCGATCGGTCGCGTCGGCTCCACACCGGCCACGCTCCGGGAGGGCTACCTTCGCGCCGCACGCGTCCCGACCAGATTGGGGCTCGACGCTAAATCACTTCTACCATGGAAGATCGGAGCGGGCGACCCGCCGAATTGTTGCACGCGAGTGCAAACCAGCGCAACGAATCAACCGTCACGGCGATCGACAAGAACGCTCGAAAAAAGGGAATTTTCCGCGGGACAGGGACCTCCGGACGCGATACAATAATTGTTTGATACCCGCGCGGAGATGTGCGGGCGACGAAGTCGAGACCGACCACGTGGTTTACCGGGGAGCGACACGATGATCATCGTACCGGGGCGAGCTGGCAAAGACCTGTGCGATCCGGAGCTGGGCGTCACGCGGCGCGACATCCTGCGGGTGGGCGGCTCGGGCCTGCTCGGCCTGGGGCTGGGCTCGATGCTGGAGCTCCAGGCGAAGTCGGCCCAGGGCGCCGAGGCCAGCCGGGGCCCGGGTTGGGGCAAGGCCAAGAGCATCATCATGGTCTATCTCCAGGGCGGCCCCAGCCACCTCGACCTCTGGGACCCCAAGGAAAACGTCCCCGATAACGTCAAGAGCGCCTTCAAGCCGATCGCAACCAGGGTCCCCGGCATCCAGGTCACCGAGATCATGCCTCGGCTGGCCCAGATCACCGACAAGTTCACGTTCATCCGCTCGATGAGCTACACACCGAACGGCCTATTCAACCACACAGCCGCCATCTACCAGATGATGACCGGCTACACGACCGACAAGGTCAGTCCGTCGGGCCAGCTCGAACCGCCGAGTCCCAAGGACTTCCCCAACTTCGGCTCGCAGATCATCCGCCTCCGCCCGCAGAACGTGCCGATGCTGCCGTTCGTGATGCTGCCCCGGCCGTTGCAGGAGAGCAATGTCGTCGGCAAGGGGGGCACCGCCGGATTCCTGGGCAAGGCCTACGACCCCTACATGCTGTTCCCCGACGGCGACGACATGGATATGGGCAAGATGGAGCATATCAAGGTCGACGACCTGAAGCTCCGGCCCGAGGTCTTCGCCCTGCGACTCCAGCGCCGGGCCAACCTCCGCAATGCCCTCAACGCCGGCATGCGGGACATCGACCAGGCGGTCTCCGACCTGAAGCTCAATGAGTATTACGACCGCGCCCTGAGCCTGATCGTCTCGGGCCGCGCCCGCGAGGCGTTCAATATCCAGGCTGAGTCATCCCAGACGCGCGACCTCTATGGCCGCAACACATTCGGCCAGAGCTGTCTGCTGGCCCGCCGCCTGGTCGAGGCCGGCACCAAGGTCGTCGAGGTCATCTGGCCCAAGGTGGCGAACTCCGACAACCACTCGTGGGACCATCACACCGACCTGACCAACCGGATGCGCGACCGCTCCGGCCCCATGCTCGATCAAGGTCTCTCCGGCCTCTTGATCGACATGGATGAGCGGGGGCTGTTGAACAACACCCTGGTCGTCGCGGTCGGCGAGTTCGGCCGCAGTCCTCAGAAGGGTGTCAGCACCTCGGGCAATGGCAACAGCGCCGATGGGCGCGACCACTGGCCGTACTGCTATACGGCCGTCCTCGCCGGTGCGGGCGTCCGCCGCGGGCATATCCACGGCCAGTCGGACAAGACCGGCTCGGCCCCGCTCTCCGACCCCGTCCATCCCGGCGAGCTGCTGGCCTCGATCTACCACGCGTTCGGCATCGACCCGGCCACCATCGTCTACAACCACCTCAACCAGCCCCGAGAGCTGGTCAAGGCCGACGCCGTCACCCGGCTGTTCGCCTAAGGTCTCACCCGGCATCGACCGCGTCAACCACCGATGGACGAGGCATAGGCCCGTTTCCATCGGTGGTTCGCTTTCTCCCGTCGGCCCCATCGCCCCGGTCATACGATCGCGAGTTTCTCACCATGCATCCGCGGCACATCAGCCCGTTTGTCTTGTTGCTGTTCGCGCTCTCGGTCACAACCGTCGCAACGGCCGACGACAAGGACAAGGCCGCCAGGGACGAGCTGAAGCGGCAGGAAGGGACCTGGTCCGTGACGTCGTCGCTCTACGAGGGACAAGCAGCTTCGGCGGACCTCGTCCGATCGATCAAGCGGATCGTCGAGGGAGACCACGCGGTCTGGGAGCGCGACGGCAAGCGCTTCGCCGGGACGACGATCGCGGTCGATCCGGCCCGCGAGCCGAAGACGATTGACGTGATCCCCGACGGCGGACGCAACCGAGGCGAACGGGTCCTGGGCATCTACAAACTCGAAGGGGACAAGCTCACGATCTGCATGGCCACCCCGGGCAAACCCCGGCCCACGGCGTTCCGGGCCGAGACGGGGAGCAGTTGGACCCTCAGGACTTTCACGCGCGAGAAACCTCGGGCCAAGTAGTCGGTGAGACACGTCATTGGGAGGGCGAGGCTTCGTCCGAGCCTATCTCGCTGCCGGCTCGGGCGGAGCCTCGCCCTCCCGGACGGGATCGATCCCAACGGCTCGTTTCCCGAATGCCCACTTCCGACTCCCCGATCCCCGCTTGTGCCCGCGGCCCGATCGGGCGTGGATGCATCGGACTCGCTTCTCGGCGGCCTCGGCCTGGGCGATCTGGCCGGTCTCGCGGAGGGGGACGGCGAAGTGTTCCAGCACCGGCACCACATCTGGATGGTCGGGACCGAGGACCTTCTCGTCGATCTCCAGGGCACGCTGGAAAAGGGGAATGGCATCCGCGAACCGAGCTTGGGCGACCAGGGCATCCGCCTGGTTAAAGAGCGACAGTGCCTCCCGGGGGTCGTCCTCGCCGAGTGCCCTGGCCAGCTCGACGGCCGTCGCGAACTCGCGCTCGGCCTCGCCGAATTGCCCCCGGCTCATGGACTCGCGACCCGCCTCGTGAGGCCGGCGCCACTGGTTGTCCGGGATCCGCACCCCCAGGTACCACGAACCCAGGGCCGTCGCCAGAGCCAAGCTCAAGAATATCGCCATCTTGGCCGCCTGCACGGAGATCTCCCCCTCGCCGAACGGCTGGTCCAGACCGGGTCGTCTTGACTCATGCCCAAGCCGATGGGTGCGATCCCCTCGGCCGCGATCGCCCGGCCCGTACGACACGATTAATCGTATCAAACTTCGGAAAGTCGCGAGTAGTCAGTAGCGACAACCGCCACGAACGAAGACCCGCGGGAGACCCGACGCCATGAGCAACGACCCTTCGGTTGCGAACGATGCCGATCCGACGCCCACGAAGTGCCGCCGATGCGGTCGAGCACTCCAGCCCGGCCGGGGCGACCTGTATGCCGTCTCGATCCTGGCCGTCGCCGATCCATGGCCGCCGGTTTTCAGCGAGGACGACCTCGCACTCGACGCCGGCGCCGAGATTCGCCGGCTCATCGTCCAGTTGAGCGGCCAGGGCAAGCAGCAGATCCAGGACCAGGTCTATCGACGGGTCGTCTTCCTCCTCTGCACATCGTGTTACCAGCGATGGATCGAAGATCCCACGGGCGAGCGGTCATCGGAATGACGGAATCCGACCCTGTTATCGACAAGGCCGGATCACGCACCCTCCCGGCCGGAGTTTCACCGGTCACTGGTCGTCGGTCACCCATGGACCGCCCGATGATCCAGAGCGCCCCACCAATGACCAATGACCAATGACCAAATCAATGATTGAACAAGAACGCCGGACTGTTAATGAGGGCCCAGGTGATGTCCTGGGCGGCGGTCAGGCGGCGGGCGATGGACTGCTGGATGCTGATCTCCACGTCGCGGCGCAGGGCCACGAGCGCCGGGTCGATCGGGATCGGTTTCTTGGCGTACTCGACCTGGTCGCGCAGCTCCTTGAGCCTGGGATCGACGGGCAACGGCGCCTTGCTCGCCATCACCGCGCCGAACTTGGCCCGCAACTCGGGGTCGATGGCCCGGAAGTAGGCCATCAGGACGTTCTTCTGGGCCTCGGTCCGCACCTCGGGCGCGACGGCCAGGATCGCCCGAAAGTCTTCCGGCAGGCTCAGTCCGACCGGCTTGGTGCTCCGGGTGGCGGAGAGGCGGAAGCGGCCGAGGGTCCAGACGTTCTGGAACAGGTGGGTCATCTTGAAGGTCAGCACCGTCCCGCCGGGCCCGCCGATCGGCTGGGCCGACTCGAAGGTCGCCCAGTGCGTGGTGCCGGTGGCCGGAGAGACCGCCCAGCCTTTGCCCTGATCGTTGGCGACGCCGTCGACCGCATTGGCGATGGGGAAGTCATTCTGGCTGAAGTCGGCCAGGGCCTTCTCCAGCTTGACCGGCTTGGCCTGCTTGGGGTCGGCCTTGGGGGCCGCAGTGACGGCCAGCTCGTTGAGCACGAAGTTGCCGTCGGACGCACGGCCGGGGCCGTTGTTGGGCAGGCGGCTGTCGGGGAGCACCTCGAGCCGGAGCCCCGTGATCCCGGTCAACTCGGTCTCGACGACGATCGTGACGACTCCGTTCGTGTTCCGCCCCGAGACCGTGATCGAGCCGTCCGGCTCCTTGGTCAGCACCGAACGGTTCGTGGCGCCGGTGGTCTTGGGCTCCAGGACCACCCATCGATTCACGACCGACGCCGACTTCTCCTTCTCCCAGTCGGCCATCTTCTTGGCAAGTGTGGTGGTCTCGTAGGTCTTGAGATCGGCTTCGAGCTTGGCGGTCGCCTCGGCCTTCTTCCGCTCTTGCTCGGCGAGCTTGGGGGCAAGCTCCTTCTCGTAGGCGGCCAGGGCGGCCTGCGCCGAGACGAGGGCGGCCTGGTGCCGTCGCTCGAGCTCGGGCCGCTTGATGGCGAACTCGGCCTCGCGACGGCCGAGCTCCTCGGCCATGTGACGGTGATCCTCGTCGACGGCCTGCATGTCCTTCCGGCAGGTCTCGATCTCCGCCGGAGTCGCCGGCCGGTTGAGTATCCGCAGGAACAGTTCATTGATCAGCTTGGTGTCGTCCCCCTGGCTGGACGCGAGCCGTGTCAACTCGTTGGCCGGGTCGGCCAGCGCATCGGCGAGCGTCGGGCCGCTGACGAGGGCCATGATCGGGCCGAGCTGCATGCCGCTGGATCGCTCGCACTCGCAGGCGCTCTCCCGCGCCGGCCGGCCGAAGGTCGTGAGGAAGCCGCTGGGCAGCTCCACGCCCGAATCGGGCAGCGCCGCCGCGCGGGTGCCGGCCGCCACTCCCGGGATGTGAGATACCGAGCCGGTCACGCGGTAGACCGCGTCGAGGAGGACCTCCGCCGGAAGCCGGCGAGCAGTCGCGTGCGAGTAGTTCACCTTGTCGTCGGCGTTCCACTTGTTGGTCTCGACCGACAACTGGTACGTCCGCGACTTGCAGATCAGCCGCATCACGTGCCGCACGTCGAACTTGCTCTTGATGAACTCCTGCGTCAGGTAGTCCAGCAGCTCGGGGTTCGAGGGCGGGTTGCCAGACCGGATATCGTCCAGCGGCTCGATGATCCCCACGCCCAGCAGGTAGCCCCAGAGCCGGTTGACATAGCTCCTGGCGAAGTAGGGGTTCTCCTTCGAGGTCAGCCAATCGGCCAGCTCCACCCGGCGTGTTGCGCCCGCGGGCGGGTGGATGGACCCGCTCGCATAGGGGAATTTCGGCGCGGTCACCTTGTTCGTCCGGATGTGGACCACTTCGGCTTTACTCGTGTCGGCGACGACCTCGAAGAGCGGCTTGGCCGCCTCGACCTCGCTGCCGCCGATCATCCGCCCGCCGCCGGCCGGATCGGCCTTCAGGCCGACATGAGCGAAATAGGCCGCGGTCTGGTAGTACTGGTCCTGGGTCCAACGTTCGAAGGGGTGGTCGTGGCACTTGTTGCAGTTGAACCGGACGGCCAAAAACAGTTGCGTCGTGTTCTCCATGGTGGTCGCCGGCTCGCGGAGGATCTTGAAGTACGAGGCCGCCGGGTTCTCCCGGTTCGAGCCGGAGGCCGTCATGACCGACCGCACGAACTTGTCGTAGGGGACGTTGGCGGCGACCTGGGCGCGAATCCAGTTGCGGAACGCCACCGCACCCTCGACGCCCAGGAACTTCCGGTTCACCTGGAGCAGGTCGGCCCACTTGTTGGTCCAGTAGTCGACGAACTCCGGATTGCCGATCAGGCGGTCGACCAGCTCGCTGCGCTTGACCCGGCTGTCGCGGGTATCGGCCAGGAACTTGCGGACGTCATCAGCGGTCGGGGGCAGCCCGGTCAAATCAAGGTGGACGCGGCGGAGGAACTCGGAGTCGTTGCAGAGTCCGGAGGGGAGGATCTTCATCCGCTCCCACTTGCGGGCGACCAGCTCGTCGAGCTTGCCGTAGGCGGGGGGCTCGGTCCAGGCGAATCCGGTGCGGTCGCCCATGACGGTGAGCGTGGTCGAGGCGTAGTTCCCCTCGAACCGTGCCATAATGGGCGCCTCACCGCGTCGGACGGCGGTGATCAGCCCGGCACGCCCGGCCACGGCGACCTCGGAGTTGGCGCTGTCGATGAATGCCTCACGCGTCACGTCGCGGACCTCGCCGCTGGAGTACGTCGCCAGGACCCGGAATTGCTGGCGGGTGCCGAGGCGCTGGACGACCGGATCCATCGGGGCGACCTCGATCTTCGCCACCCGCGGATTGGTCAGGTCCAGCTTGGCCCCATCCGCGACCCAGGAGCGGATGATCTCGTAGTACGGCTCGCCCGGCTTGAACACCACACTCGCCGACCTGCTCCCGGCGCCTGTCCCGCCGGGAGCCCTGCCGATCGCATCCACCGCCTGACCAAAGGAGACCATGGCCGACCTGGAGATTCGCAACCTGCACGTGCGCAGCGAGGAGCGCGAGATCCTCAGAGGCGTCGACCTGAGCATCGAGCGCGGGGAGGTGCACGCGCTGATGGGCCCCAACGGGTCGGGCAAGTCCACGCTCGCCAACACCCTGCTCGGCCACCCCGCGTACGAGGTGACCGAGGGGTCGATCCTCATCAAGGGCGAGGACCTCACCGAGGCCGAGCCGCACGACCGCGCGAAGGCGGGGCTGTTCCTCGCCTTCCAGTACCC
>JBKQHM010000328.1:0-17585 GCA_052148775.1 Isosphaeraceae bacterium
TCGCCCGCGGGCACCTTGATCTGGTAGCTCTTCTTGCCGGGCAGGATCGGCCCGTCGGGGATGTCTCGCACGGCCTGCTTGAGGATCCGTACGCTCTCCCTCATCTCGAGCAGCCGCACATAATAACGGTCGTAGAGGTCGCCGTTCCTGGCGGTGATGACGTCGAAGCTGAACCGGTCGTAGATGCTGTAAGGCGCCGCGCGCCGGATGTCGTAGTCGACCCCGGATGCCCGCAGGACCGGGCCGGCCGTCGAGTAGTTGATCGCCTGCTCGCGGGTCAGGACGCCGACCCCCTTGGCGCGGTCCAGGACGATCTCGTTCTGCGACAGGTAGCGATCGAGCTCGTCGATCCGCTTGTCGAGCCGGTCGTTGACGATCCCCCGGCATCGATCGAGCCAGCCCTGGGGCAGGTCGAAGGCAACGCCGCCGAACCGGAAGTAATTGCACATCATCCGGCTGCCGGCCGCCCACTCGAACAGGTCGAGGATCAGCTCGCGCTCCTCGATGGCGTAGAGCGCCGGGGTGAAGAAGGCCCCGAGGTCGTTGAGCAGGAAGCCGATCGACCACATGTGGCTGGCGATCCGCGTGAGCTCGGCCATGATCACGCGGATGTATTCGGCCCGCTCGGGCGGCTTGGCGTCGTCCCCCATGAGCTGCTCGATGGCCAGGGCATAGCCGAAATTGTTCCCCATGCTGGTCAGGTAGTCGAGCCGGTCGGTGAACGGGAAGTTCATCAGGAACGTGTTGCGCTCGCCGATCTTCTCGTGATTGCGGTGCATGTAGCCCATGACCGGCTTGAGGCCGACGATCATCTCGCCGTCCATGCGGAGGTTGATCCGGAACACGCCGTGGGTGCTCGGGTGCTGCGGCCCCATGCTGAGGAGGAACTGGTCGGTGCCGAGCTCCTCGACCTCGACCCCGCTGGGCAGCAGGGTCTTGCCCTTGGGATCGTCGCCGCTGGAGAGCCCGGCCCAGTCCTTGAAGTCCTTGGGGATCTTCACATTCGAGCCGTAGGGATTGACCTCCTCGGCCCGGAAGTGCTGGCCGAACCCCTCGTCGACCCGGCTGGAGAAGACCTTGGTGGGCCCCTCGTAATAGGGCTCGAGGAAATCCTTGCGGAGCGGGTAATAGGCGTATCCGTCCCACATGAGGATTCGCTTCAGCTCGGGATGGCCGGCGAAGCGGACGCCCATCATGTCGTAGACTTCGCGCTCCTGGAAGTCCGCCCCTTGGTACACGTGATAGAGCGACGGGACCTCGCCCTGGCCCTCGGCCTCGGCGGTGCGGACCCGCAGCTCGATCAGCGTCCCGGGGTTGTCGGTGCTATCGAGCTGATAGTTGACCTCGATGCAATCCTCATAGTGGACGCTCTGGAGGCTCGCCAGGTAGTCATACTTGATGGGGTTCCTGTCGCGGAGATAGGTGGCGACCGCGACGAGCTTGTCGGTCTGGACCAGGAGGCCGGCCTGGACGATCGAGACGGTCGCCGGGCCGAACTCGGTGTTGATCCGCCCGGCCAACTCGACCAGCTTGGCGTCCCCCAGCCAGACGAGGCTCGGCCGGGCCTCGGCCCGCTTGATCTTCTTGCCGGCCTTGGCGGCCGGCGCCGGGGCGGGCTTGGCCTCGGCGGCCGGCGCGGCACCGTCGGTGGCCGAGGACCCATCGGCGCCGGGGGTCGCCTCGCCGCGTGCCTTGGCGCGGATCAGGTCGATCTTGCTGGGGGCCTTGGCGGTCGCCTCGGCCGGGGCCGGGGCTTCCTCCGAAGAGGGCTCGGGTTGGGGCGCGGGGATCTTGGCCGGCTTGACGAGGCCGGCCTCGCGGGCATCGAGCAATCCCATCGCCGTCCGTTCGGCGGCGATTTCCACCGTGCGCAGGTCGATCAGGTCGGGGCCAAGTACGGGGATCGGGATATCTCGCTCCACGTCGGCGCGATACCAGGGCGTGTTCCCCTTCCGGTTGATCCACGGCATGTCGATCTTCTCGCCGTCGATCTTCTTCTGGAGCATGATCAGGCCATTCAGGAGGGCCTGGGGGGTCGGCGGACAGCCGGGGATATAGACGTCGACCGGGAGGTACTTGTCGATGCCCGAGACGACGTTGTAACCTTCCTTGAATGGCCCGCCGCCGGAAGCACAGGCACCCATCGAGATCACGTATTTCGGCTCGGGCATCTGATCGTAGAGCCGGGCGATCATAGGCATCATCGTCTTGGTCACGGTGCCCGAGACGATCATCAGGTCGGCCTGCCGCGGCGAGCCGCGGAAGACCTCGGCGCCGAATCGCGCGATGTCGAAGCGACTGGAGGCCGTGCAGATCATCTCGATCGCGCAGCAGGCCAGGCCGAAGCCCAGCGGCCACAGCGCCGAACGTCGCCCCCAGTTGTAAACCGTGTCGACCATCCCCAGGAGCTTGTCCCACGTCGTCACCAGGACGTGTTGCTCCAGCTCCTTCTGCAGGACGGGGTCGATGAACGTGCTCCACTCCGGACGGGTGATTGTCTCATTCGTCATGGTCGGATTGTCTATGCCTGAATGAGGACTCGCAGCCGTGGTGGCGAGCCCGTGTGAGCTGGGTTCGCCGCCGCGACGCTCCATGATCGTTTGACCGGCGGATCGAGGGGCAAGAGATCGTTGGCATGCCCCGGATCGTTCGGGCACTTCCAGCGGTTTCGGCATATCCTAAACGGCGCGGACTGGTTCCGCCAGTAGGGACCCTTCGCCCGAGACTGCGGGGATCTCCCTCCACGGCCGCCCGACCAGGCGATCGAAGTTCGCCAGTGCGTATCGCCAGCACAACCAGCCGCCCAGGGCCGCGCCGGCGATCCCGAGCATGCACGCAGCCAGGACCGCGAGAGGTCCTTCGCCGGTGTTCAGTTCGATCCAATGCAGCGTCGGATAGTCCACATACCGGAAGGCGCCGCGCACTTCTCGGTAGGACGCGAGCGACAAGGAGAAGACGAGCGGATGCGAGCCGGCGGCGAGGAGGACCGAGCTCAACCGGCTCGGCAGGAGGAAGGGCACGACGGTCGAGGAGAGCAACAGGCCCAAGGTCAGATTGAGGCTCTGGGCGACGGCCCTGGACTGGTCCTTGGTCCGCAAGGCGGCCAGGACGCCCCAGGTCGAGAGCAGCCCGATCGATGCCGCCAGCATCATCAGGCTGATGAGGTATCCCAGCGGATGGATCGCGCCTGCGATCAGGCCGAGCGTCCAGAGGGCCAGGATGATCGAGAGGAACTCGCGCAACCGCCAGACCGACGCCAGGATCGTCGCGCGGACGATCTCGCGTCCGGTCAAGGGTGTGGCCAGCAGGCTGGTCCACGTCTCCTTCGCACGTTCGCGGGTGAGGATCTCCGAGGCCGTACTGGGCATCGCGAGCACCAGGATCATCGCAATCGGGACGGTGATCCATCGTACGAACAGGTTGAATTCGAGCCGCGCGGCGTCGATCGGTCCATCGAGTTCCGATCTGTTGAGGAAGACTCCGACGAAAAGGTTCATCTCGGGTCGTTCCGCACTCGTCACGCCAGACCGATAACCGTGCCGCCAGACTTCAACCAGCGCCGGCCGGGCGTAATGGAAAGTCGCGTAGGCCAGCAAGACCAGGAACCCGAGATTGACGATCGAGCCGAGGGCCTTTCCCCAACCGGTTTCCCGGCTGGTGTACATCTCTCTCCAGAGGATCGGGTCGTCGCCGACCGGCGGCCTGGGCCGCCACCGCCAGACCGGGCCCTTCCGGGCCAGGCCGCGGGCACGGTTCTCGTCGCTCACATTCGCCCGGTAGGCCGCACGCAATCGCACGATCGACCCGAGCAGCAGGAGGATACCCCCGACGAGTTGCAGTCCGGCCATCCATGCAACCGCGTCGATCAGCCCGAGCGAGGCTCCGATGCCCATCGCGAGTTTCAGGACCACGCTCAGGGGACTGCTGGCGACCAGCCAGGCATTCGCTGTCGCGGCCCAGCCGGGCAGGTGCAAGCCGAGCCGCGGCAAGAACGTGGCCACAAAGAAAGGGCCCATCAACCATGCCATCATCGCGAGGACCGAGAGGCTCGCCGCTCGTCGGGCATTCGGCGAGGTGACGGAGAACCACATCGACAGGGCGGATATGAAAAACGCGGTCGTCGATAGGCCAGCGTAGGCCAGGAGGATGACCCGCACGTCGATGCCGCCCAGGAGGTGGAGTAGCAGCATGACCGGCACGCCCGCGGCGATCGTGCTGACCAAGACAACCAGCCGCGCCGCCAGCTTCTCCAGGACGATCTCGGCGCTGGTCAACCTCGTGATCAGCAGGAACTCAAGGGTCCGTCGATCCTTTTCCCCGGCGATGGCCATGGTTGCTCGTACGAGTACGGGCCCCATGATCGTCGCGGCATGGACGCCGATCGTGAAGATCAGCGTCTGCCGCGCCACTTCGGCCATGACAACATTCGTAACCTGCCCGTTCGCCCAGTAATACCAGGCGCCGAAGATCCCCAGCATGACCGCGAGCAAGAGCCCGGCGAAGTAGCCCCGCTGCGAATGGACGGCTTCTCTTCGCGTGGCGGCCACCAACTCCCACCGGAAGATCGGTATCATGGTCTGGTTGGCATCCTTCGTCGCTTGCCCGACGGCGTCTCTCAGGTGATCCTGGAGCGCCGGTTCTGATCGCGGAATTCGATCGTTAATGAGATTCGAGGCCAGGACTTCCGGAACCTATCACAAATGTCAGACAACTGCAAGGAGGGACGTCTGCGACGGACGCAGGTAACGACCATGACAAGAGGACAATCGCGGTGACACCCGGACCCAAGGCACTCGAACTGATCCTGAAACAGTGCGGCATCGTGCTCGACGGCGAGTCGATCGGGCTGCTGTGGCGCTATCACCAGATGCTGCGCGCGGCGAACACCCGGCTCAACCTGACGCGAATCCACAACTTCGAGAACATGGTCCTGAAGCACTACGTGGATAGCCTGCTGGTGCTCCGTTTCCTGGAGCTGCCCTCGCCGCTGATGGACATGGGCTCGGGGCCGGGATTGCCGGGAATCCCCTTGAAGATCGCGCGGCCGGGGGTCCGGATGATCCTGGCCGAGCCGAGGGGGGCGCGGGCGGAGTTTCTCCGGGAGGTTAGCGAACAGCTCGGCCTGGCGGAGACGGAGGTCTACGCTCACAAGGTCGGCCCGGATTATCCCGGACAGGTTGCCGGAGTGATCACGCGGGCGGTGGCGTCGATCCCGGAGACGCTCGACCGGGTGGCCTCGTGCCTCGCCCCCGGCGGGCGGATGATCTTCATGAAGGGTCCGGAATGCGACGACGAGGTGGCCGAGGCCGCCCGGTCGCATGCCGGCTCATTCCAAATCCTGGAAGACCATGCCTATGCGATTCCCGGGACGACCCACCATCGACGGCTCGTCGTCTACGAGCGGATGGAGGGCGAGGCGCCGCGACAGCCTCGTGCCAGACAGCCGGAGGCCGCCGACTCATTCGGCGGCCCGCTCCGCGAGATCACCAGCGCCGCCAACCCGGCGTTCAAGAGATGCCGGGACATCCTCGGCGGCCCGGGAATCCGCAAGCACGGCGAGGCGATCCTGGCCGGAGCCCGCATCCGCGACGAGGTCCTGGAGAGGTTCCCCGAGCACGTACTCGGCTGGCTGACCGCCGAGGATGGCCCGCCGCCACCGACGGGATCGATCGAGTGGCTCCGCCTGAGCGCCCCGCTGTTCAAGGAACTCGACGTGTCCGGCACGCGCTCGCCGCTTCTCTGGGTGCGCGTACCGGAGATGTCCGCCTGGGAGGACGAGGATTCGTGGCCGGAAGGTTGTACGCTGTTCGTGCCGTTCCAGGACCCTGAGAACGTCGGCGCGGTGATCCGGTCGGCGGCGGCCTTCGGAGTCGCTCGAGTGGTCCTCCTCCGCGAGGCCGCCCACCCCTTCCACCCCCGGAGCAGCCGGGCCGCAGGCCCCGCCCTGTTCCAGGTCCCGCTCGCGATCGGCCCCGGCCTCGGGGAACTGAATGTGAAGAACGCGCCCTTGATCGCGCTCGATACCTCCGGCCCCGAGCTGTCCGAGTCACCAATCCCCGACCGATTTGGCCTGGTCGTCGGTGTCGAGGGCCCTGGTTTACCAGCTCATCTCCGCGAGGGACAACGGCGACGGATCGCCATGCAGCCCGGCGTCGAGTCCCTCAACGCCGCGGCGGCTACCGCGATCGCACTCTACGTCTGGTCGCTTGGTCGTCGTTCATCATGAGAGCCTACTGGGATAAGTTCTTAATCCCGTGATTTCGGATTCGCGAATTTCTGTAAAGTTGTCGTGATCCCGATGCTAACTGTGTAACAGCGGGCCGAGTTGCCGAAAAGACCGGCTGTAACTTCAAGCCGTGGACGGGTGGGGCATGTAGGCCCCGGATCATCCCGCGGCGACCGGTGAGCCGTTTTCCGCGGTGTGGTCCGCGTGCTGCTGATCGAAACCAGCTTGGCGTCCGGCGACCGATGATCAACGAGTTCACGGGCTAGATCGGCCCGATCGGCAATTGGCTCAGCGGCAACTGGCTCAGCGGCAACTGGCTCAGCGTCAGGGTTGTCGTGCCCGATTGGATGGTCGTGGTCGGACGGATGGTCGTGGTCGGACGGATGGTCGTGATCGTGATCGAGAACGCGGTAGTCCTGCCCGAGGGGGCGAACCCGGCTGTGATGTGAAAGAAGTCGGGCGACTGCTTCACGTTGAGCCCAGGCAGCGGCGCGACGGATACATAGCTCACGGGCAACGTGTTGAGAAGCGCCGCGCTAATGGCCGTCAATCCCGTCTTCGACAATCCCGCCTTCGATGTAGGCGCCGTCGTCGCCGATGCCGACGAGTTGAGGCTCACATTGACAACACCGATCTCACCAGAAGATTGCACCTGCTCGCTCCACACCGTCATGCGCAAGTCGTCGCGCAAGACCTTCCGGCTGACGCCGATGCGCAACTTATGGACCCATTGCGTGATCTCCCCACTCGTGGGTGCGGTGTGGAGAATCGAGTGGTACATTTCGGTCACCACCTGGCCGGCGGGGGTATCCGCCGGGCTCCTGGCTGCGGTGTGGGCGATACCCATACCGTGCTCGTTCCCCCCCGCGGCGGAGAGGAGAACCCGGTCCTCGAGGCGTGCACCCGATTCGAAGAGGGACGGGATGCAGCGCCGCTGCTTGCGGCGCGGGGCATGTTCATTCTTGTCATGAAAGGCGATCTGCAATGTGCGAAACATGGGTAAGTCTCCTGGTATCTAGTCAAACTCGGTTTTCTCAACGAATCCTTCCTCCGGACAGTCCTGAATTGACAGGGGGTTGCCCCCATTGGGACCAAGATCGCATCCTGGCTTGCGGCTTATCGGTGACGACTCATCTGCTCGCCGTTGGGGCCGCTCGCGGAGCAGGCAAAGGTCGAACGGTGCCTCCATGGGCCGGTCAATTCCTGCCTCGCGATGACATCGGTGCGCCGAGCGCGTTCGCACCCGGCAGGAACGGCCTGGAACAGGTTGCCGAGCGACTCGTCGGCACGCACCTGCCGGCCCTGCCCAGATCGACCGCCGCTTCCTGTAGCAGGAGATAGGTCCCGGTTGGTATGCGATACGAAGGGGGTTCCCAGACGACATGGCGCAGGCACGGCGCGTGGTTTGAGAGGGACTCGAGCGCACGAGGCCCGTGTTTGATGAGGCGATGGCAGCGGGTGTCATCGGATTGTAACGCGGTTGCAACATGGTGCCGTCTCCGGGGAACCTGAGGGGAGAAGACCCTCACGAAACCCTTGAGTGCGGCAGCCATTACCGCGAAAGCCGGATCATCCGTTGTGGGATGATTCTTGGAGTGCGGCCGTCAGACATGTCGAGGGCAATAAAAAACCCCAACCATGCCAGATCGCACAGTGGGGCCGCCATAGCCGGAAAGTGAGATTACCCATCACGAGCAATCACCGAGTCTCAACGCTACTGACCTGACGCCCTCATGTCAAGCACTTTTTGGAAATCTTGAATCTGGATTGGAGTTCCGTTCTACGAAATCCATCCGAGCAGACCGGGAAGTTGTTTCCTGCCCGTTCCTTACCCCGGGATTCTTTCGAGAGCGCTCTCTGTTTAGATTGCAGACGGCCCATACGAGCCCGAAGCGCGAGCGAGTGGATCGATGATCCCCGCCGGAATTCACTCGCGGACGCGTCGGGCTCGTATCGAGGCGATGCGGTCATCCGGTGGGCAACCCAATCGTTAGGCGCTCGTCTCACGACTCGAGTCTTCGGGGCTGGGGACCGGCTGTTTTTCGCGCCTCGCGGACGATATGGGGTAACTCGGGGAGGATGATCTTGCCCATCGCCAGTTCGACGGCCGCGCGCGAGCCTGGCATGACGAGGACGACCCGATCTCCGATCAGTCCTCCGACGGCGCGGCTCAGCAGGCAGGCGGGGCCGATCTCGGCATAACTCAGCATGCGGAAGAGCTCGCCGTAGCCGGGCAGGGGCTTGGTCAGCAGTGCCATGACGGTCTCATACGTCTGATCGCGTGGACTGATACCGGTTCCTCCGGTGATCAGGACCGCATGCAAGTCTTCGCGGGCGGCGTATCCGCGGAGCAGGGGGGTCATCCGATCCGGCTCGTCGGGCACGATCACGCGATCGACGATCCGATGTCCGGCGGCTTCGGCCATCGCGATGATCAGGGCTCCCGACGTATCGTTGGCCAGGGTACGCGTGTCCGAGACCGTCATCACCGCCAGGACCAACGACTCCGGTGCGGACGATCGATGTTCGATCACGGCCTGGCTCATGCAAGGGTCCTCCAGACTTCGGAGTCGGCGCATTCGTCCCAGCCTAGCAACTGAGATTGGGCCTGGCTGCGGATTGCGGTTGGACGGAGAGTATTCTTACAATAAATCAAACTCACGACCAAGGGATCTGGTTCCTGGAGGATGCCGTCATGGGCGCTGCGCGGGGTCGAGGCGGGAACGGCGCGTGCTTGAAGGCGTTCAGTCTCCTGATCGGAGTCGCCGCGGCTACAGGGGGGCCTGGCGATTATGCCCGCGCCGACTTGATCGAGCTGCGCGGCGGCGGCCAGGTCCAGGGCAAAGCCGTGCCGGACCCCCAGAACAAAGATCGCCTCCAGGTCTGGCTACTTCGGGGACGGAACCCACTCTCGTTCCAGAAGGGGCAAGTCGTCAGGGTCATCCCCCAGGCGAGTCCGCTCGACCTTTACGTCGCGAAGCGTGCCAAGGCCCCGTCGACGGCGGCGGCCCAATTCGAGCTGGGTTCCTGGTGCGAGGAGAACAAGCTTCCCGACCTGGCCAGGGTCCATTATGAGACGGCGTTGAAGCTGGACTCGGGCTTCGACGCGGCCCACCGCAAACTCGGCCATATCTACCAGGACGGCATATGGCTGACCCGCGACGACGTCAACGCAGCCCAGGGGCTGGTGAAGTACAAGGGGCGCTGGGTCACGGCCGAGGAGAAAACCAAGCGGGAAAACGTCGAGCAGACGACCGCCGCGCAGGTCTCCTGGCTGCGCCGGATCAAGTTGCTCCGGCAGGCGATCCTCAACGGGACGAATGACCGGAGGCGGGAGGCCGAGGCCCAGTTGATGGCGATCCGCGATACGGACGCCGTCGCACCCCTGGTCCGGGTCTTCGGCGAGGATGATCCGCCGCGTCGCATCCTGCTGGCCCTGGTCCTGTCTTCGATCGGCAGTACCGAGGCGACCAAGGCTCTGATCCGTCGGGTGCTCGATGAGCCCGATTCTGAAGTCCGCTCGGTGACACTCGATCACCTCAAGCAGCGCGATGAGGCCGGCGTGCCCGCCCAGTTCGCGCGAGCACTGGCCTCCGAGAACGTCATCGTGATCAACCGTGCGGCCTGGGCGCTGCGGAACCTCGAGGCGGTCGAAGCCGTCCCCCGGCTGGTGAGCGTGCTCGTCACCAGGGAGGACCAGATCGTCATGGTTCCCCCGGGCGAACAGCTCAACGGGCCGCCCCTGGAGATGTCAGCCGGGGGCCTGATTCCTCGGGCCGCCAACAACAGCGGGGCGATCTTCTCCACGCCGCCCCAGGTGAGCAACGGCGCGATCGCGTACGGATTGGTATCGGTCCCCTACTACGCGATGGGTTCCCCGAGCTTCGGCGGCTCGCCGATGAATATCGGTGCACCGCTCAAGGGGGGACCAGAGCCGAAAGTCGTGACGTTCACCTACCGCAACGTCGAGGTCCTCTCCGCCTTGCAGAGACTGACCGGCCAGGATTTCGGTTATGACGTCGACGCTTGGCGTCGATGGATCGCCCGGTCGTTCAATCCCAACCCCAAGCCGGCTCGACGCGTGCCCCAGCCGTGATTCCGGTCATTGGTCATTGGTTCGCTGACTTCTGGATTTTCCTTGTCTGGTGGAGCGAGGCACTCGAGTCCGGCCGGATCTGCTTGGGCAACGCCTGGCCCCCACCATCAGAGGATTCATGCCCAAGGACCGGTGCCGTGTCGAATGAATGGCGCGAGGAACTGGATGAACGTCGGTCACTGATCCGGCAGGTTCGGCAGCGGCTCGAGTCTCTAGGGCGGGCGGGGGTGGTCGACCTTCCCGTGCGCTCGAATCCGAAGCCGGCGGAATCCTTGAAGGGTGACGTTCAGGCCCGAGCGAGCGGCGTCGGAGCGAATCCATCTTCGAATCAGGAATTCGCGGGCGTTCGTCCCGTGGAGCGTCGCCCTGAGCCGGTGACTCCACCGATCGCCCCGTCCGTCTCGCCCGAGACCACGGACAACACGCAACGAACGACAGAGACAAGAGTCGGTTCGCCCACGACCCCGCAGGCTCGGCCCGGGGAGACAACGGGTACCGGACGACGTGCGACCGACAAGGTGACGACCTTGCCGATCTCGAAGACGTCGCTGTTGGGCGAGTCGGGATTCGAGACGCCTCCGGTGGCCGCCGACGATCGGCCGGCCATCCTTGCGGCGGCGGCGGCCGAGGTCGCCGCCTGCAAGCGATGCCCTCACCTTGCCGCGAGCCGTACGCAGACCGTCTTCGGCACCGGCTCGCCGACGGCCAGGCTGATGTTCATCGGCGAGGCCCCGGGGGCCGACGAGGATCGGACCGGCAAGCCCTTCGTCGGCGTCGCCGGCCAGTTGCTCACCGATATGATCACCAAGGGCATGGGATTATCGCGAGAGCAGGTTTACATCGCGAACGTCCTCAAGTGCCGCCCGCCCGGCAATCGCACGCCCACGACCGAAGAGGCGGACAACTGCTCCTCGTACCTCGACCATCAGATCGCCGTCATCCGACCGGAGTTCCTCTGCCTGCTGGGCAAGACCGCCGCGATCGCCCTGCTGGATCTCCCGCCGGCCACCACGTTGGGCCCGTTGCGGAAGAAGTGGCACAGCCACAAGGGCATCAAGACCCTCGTCACCTATCATCCGTCGTACCTGCTACGAAACCCGGCGGCCAAGAAAGATGCCTGGGAGGATTTGCAATTGCTCATGAAAGAGATGGGATTGCCGATCCCGCGGAGGAATTAGTTCCGCACCACGGAAATGGGGATTGGAATTGGAGGCGAGGCTCCGTCCGAGCCACTTCCCGCAGTCGGCTCGCACGGAGGCTCGCCCTCCCGGTGAATTCCGGGCCTTCTCTCCGTGGCGGGGTCTTAGGACTCCACCGGAACCGGCCTTCCTCGATCACGACTTGGCCGCGACGGCGGCCCGGGCCGCCTCGACGACCTTGGCGGCGGTGAGGCCGTACTTCTCCAGCAGGGCGTCGGGAGCGCCGCTCTCGGCGAACCGGTCGCCCAGGTTGACGTATCGGATCGGGACGGGATGGATCTCGGCGAGGGTCATGGCGACCACACTGCCGAGTCCGCCGTGGGCGAGGTGTTCCTCGGCGACGACGATCGCGCCGGTTTCCTTGGCGGCCGACTCCAGCGCCCCTCGGTCGATCGGCTTGACGGTGTGCATGTCGAGCACTCGAGCCTTGATCCCCTCGCCGGCCAGCGTCTCGGCCGCGTCGAGCGACGGGGCGACCATCAGGCCGTTGGCCACGATCGTCACGTCGGAGCCCTCGCGGATCGTGTTGGCCACGCCGATCTGGAACGGGGTCGGGGAGTCGCCGCCGTAGATCTTCGGGACCTCGGGGCGGCCGCAACGGAGATACACCGGCCCATCGTGCTGGAGCATCGCGGCCGTCGCCGCCTTGGTCGAGCCCTCGTCCGCCGGGACGATGACGACGAAGCCGGGCAAGGCGCAGGCGAGGGCGACGTCCTCGATGCCCATCTGCGAGGCGCCGTCCTCGCCGATGGAGATACCCGCATGGCTGCCGACGACCTTGACGTTGAGATGAGGATACGCCACCGACATGCGAAGCTGGTCATAGGCGTTGCAGGTGATGAAGGCCGCGAAGCTGGCGATCACGCCGATCTTGCCCGAGGAGGCCAGCCCCGCCGCGACCCCGACGAGATTGCTCTCGGCGATCCCGACGTTGAAGAACCGGTCGGGGAACTTCTTGCCGAACCACTCGGTCCGCGTCGAATTGCCCACATCGCCGTCGACCACGATCACGTTCGGATAGTCGGCGCCGAGCGCCTCGAGCGCCCGCCCGAATGCGTCACGGGTTGCCTGGCCCAACTCTCGTTTCGATTGCAACGCGGAGGAAGCACCCGCCATGATGGATTACCTTTCTTTTGTGGCGTCGTATTGGCAGGTGGCTAGTCGATTCCACTCGCTTTGCTAGCCACTCAATGACTTCGCACGATCCCGGGAGGGCGAGCCTCCCGGCGAGCCGCGATGATCCGGGGGCTCGGCGGGAGCCTCGCTCTCCCGGAATCACGCTGGGTGATTGAGCCACCGAGGGGAATCTACTCTCCGCCCGCGGCGACCTCGGCCAGGGCCTCGTCGAGGTACTTGGACGGCACTGGCTTGCCGTGGAGGTTGGTGTCGCCCAGCTTGCGGAGCAGGTTGAGGATCCCCTGGCCCTTGTGGGTCAGCGAGACGATGCAAGTGGGCATTCCCTTGACGGCGTTGGCGCGGTCGAGGGCCTTGAGCACCTCGCGCATGTCGTTGCCGTTGATGACCTGGGTCTTCCAGCCGAAGGCGGTGAACTTGCCGTCGATCGGGTCCATGTTCAGGACCTCCTCGGCGGGGCCGGTCTGCTGATAGTGATTGCGGTCGACGATCAGCGTGAGGTTATCGAGCTGGTACTTCGCGGCCGCGGCGGCGGCTTCCCAGTTCTGGCCTTCTCCAAGTTCCCCGTCGCCGGTCATGACGTAGGTGTGATAACTCTTCTGATCGACTCGCGCGGCCAGCGCATGTCCGACGCCGATCGATAGCCCCTGCCCGAGCGACCCGGTTGAGGCCTCGATGCCGGGGAGCCGCGTCATGTTCGGGTGCCCTTCCACCGGGCTGCCGATCTTGCGGAGGGTCATGATCTCGTCGTGCGGGAAGTAGCCGGATTGGGCCAGCGCCGCATAGAGCACCGGCGCCGCATGCCCTTTGGAGAGGATGAATCGATCGCGATCCGGCCAGTGGGGATTCTTGGGGTCGTGTCGCAAGAACCCGCCGAAATACAGGGCCGTCACGACTTCGGTCGCCGACAGCGAGCTGCTGGGATGGCCCGAGCCCGCCTCGGTCGTCATCCTCAGGATGTCCTCCCGGATCGACTTGGCGCGGGCCAATAGGGCGTCAAGATTCGCCACTGATGCATCCTCCTCGATCCACTCGAACGAACCCCTTGGGTGCTCGGCTGCATGGGGGCTTGGATCATGTTGCGGGCCACCCGGGGTCTCTACCTGGAATTCTTCACAATCCGCGGGATTTTGCCGCAAATCGAGTTCCAAACTTAACGACTGATAGACGATTCGGGCAAGAGGGTCGTGCGAAGAGTTGGCTAGCCTACCCAATGGCCCTGCCATTCTTGATAATTGAGATGCTACGGCACGATCGACTGACGGAATGTTCTACCCGAGGCCTTGGTGCGAGGGCGCGGAGGATCGTGATGGACCTGACCGAGATGCGTGAGTTCCACGAGATCATGAAGACGATCGGAACATGGGAGCCGTCGCGTCGGATGACCCTGATTCATCGGGTCTTGGAGACCCTGGAAACCGAGATCACCGGTTCCTCGGCCTCCCCTGCGACGCGGCGCGGTCGATCGGGCGCCGAGATCCGAGCTGACATGCAGAGGGACGCAACGATTGACGCCGGACCAACACCCGGGACTCGTCCAGAGGATGAGTTAATCCGTGTCGGGGCAGGAGAGCATCCAGCAGCGACTTCGCCTTTGATCTCGCGCGGTTTATCGGCCGATGAAATTCGAGTCCTCTTGAAATCCAAGCAGCCAGCCCCCGACGATGAGACCGTCCGCCAGTGGATCGATGATCATCGGATGGAGAAGTATGGACGATGAAAGTCCTTCTCGACTTGAATATCGTCCTGGATGTCTTGCTCGGTAGGGATCCTTGGTACGCCGAAGCTAAGGACATTTGGGATTCCAACCTCGCAGGCCGAATGACCGCCTACCTGGCCGCATTCTCAATGCCCACGGCTTTTTATATTGTCCGGAA
Source organism: Isosphaeraceae bacterium (assembly GCA_052148775.1). Taxonomy (GTDB): domain Bacteria; phylum Planctomycetota; class Planctomycetia; order Isosphaerales; family Isosphaeraceae; genus CAVZRC01. The sequence goes on from JBKQHM010000328.1 coordinate 14,533, forward strand.
ACAGAACGATTTGACGACAGCCGATCGAGGGGTCCAGATCTGTCTCAAGTCTTTAGCGATCGTGCCCGTCGATCGTTCTACCTTGGAGAAGGCCGCTGCCGGACCCGGTCCTGACTTCGAAGACAACCTCCAGATCGCCTGCGCGGTGGAGGCCGGACTCGATGCAATCGTGACCCGCGATCCCCTGGGCTTTTCCAACTCCCCGATACCGGTGTTTACGCCCGCGGACCTGCTCGCCCGCCTCGGGATCTCCCCACCCGGTCCCTGAGCGGCGGGGGTAGGACACGGCACGATTGCGCCCGCGCTCAACGATCGAGCCAGGGGTCCCAGAGTGGGTCGTGGCTGCCCGTCGAGGGCCGCGACCCTTCCGCCTGTTCTTGTCGCGTCTTCGGATTCATCGTCGGCGGCTTGGCGCCGGACGACTTCCGAAAGATGTGCGGCAAGAACCGGCTGGTGTTCCGCGTGATCAGGCCGTCATCCTCGCGGATGCCCACTCCGCAGGCATATCCGTTGACGATCCAGCTCCCAATGACCGGGTATCGGCCGTCGAAGCTCGGCAAGGGGCGGAACTCCTGGTAGATGTGCGGGCCTTCCGTGTAGTCGCCCCCGGTCTCGGCGATCGTCCGACCGTCTTGAACGATCGTGATGTTCGAGCCCTCGCGCGAGTAGATCGGCTTGACGACATAGCTCTCGCCGATGGGTTCGAACCCGGCGCGGAGCAAGTACGGGCTCTCCGGGAACAGCTCATACAGCACCGGTAGGATCGCCTTGTTGCTCAGGACCATCTTCCAGGGAGGCTCGAGCCATCGGGTCGGGGCCGTCGGTATGAAGCGGCCGAACGGCTCGCGCAGCAACCACTCCCAGGGATAGAGCTTGAACAGGATCTCGATGGTCCGCTCGCGGAGGTCGGTGAAGACACGGCGGCGGGCGTGCCAGCCGATGTCCTTGACGGCGAGGAACTCGGTCTTCAGCCCAGCCTGGATGGCCGTGTCGCGGAGATAGGTCACGGTCATGACGTCTTCGAGAGCGTCCCGCATCGCCGCGAAGACCACGCGGCCCCCCATCTCGCGACGGACGCGACCCCAGGCTTCGATCAGCCGCTCGTGCAGGCTATTGAACTGGTCGAAGGGCGCCTGTTCCCGATCTTGTTCGCCGAATCCCGACGAGGCCAGCAGGTCCCGGAACCAGAACCACTGGATCACCGCGGCCTCCAGGAGCGCCGTCGGCGTATCGGCGTTGAACTCGAGCAATCTGGGCGGGCCGGAGCCGTCGAAGGCCAGGTCGAACCGGCCGTAGATCGTGTGCTCGTCGTGCTCCCAGCTCCGGGCCACGAACTCATGGAACGGCGCGGGGATATCGAACTCGCCGAGCCTGCCGTCCTCGATGACGTGCCCGACCGCCTCCAGGCACATCTCGTTGAGTCGGTAGGAGGCGGCCTCGATCAGGTCGACCTCGTTGGCCTCGAACAGATAGTAGGCGGTCTCGTCCCAGTAGGGTTCGCCGTCGATCGAGTGAAACAGCAGGCCCTGGGATTCGACCACCTTGGTCCAGTCGGCGCGCGGCGGCGTTGCAATCCGGAGCATCGTCGGGTGTCCAGAAAACCAAGAGGGGAAGAATATCGGATCGAGGAGTCCACCGAACCCGACGCAAACGATCGCCGGGCTCACGAGCCGACGCCGACTCCCCCGATTCCCCCGAACCCTCCTCGAGCCGAGGCACCCGAGCTGACGGACCCGACGCCGCCGATCCCACTCCGGAAACCCGGGGCGATCACGCGAGCGCCGCCATAACCTCCATGCCCGCCAGCACCTCCGGCGCGGTTCTCCTCGTCTTCCTCATCCGTCCGGGACGAGCAGCCGGCCAGCGCCAGGGCCGAGCCCATCAGTACCAGCGAAATCACCTTGGTGGATTTGTTCATCGAAGGCGTCTACATCTCGACGGAATCGGCATGCACGCAAGCGAAGGGCTTGCGGCATGATCCGATTGTCCAGGAGCATTCGCCGGATTACCACGAAAATTGGGAATATTCCGGCGAATGGGAGCATGTTTCTCGGGGAGAGTCAGCCGTCGACCTCCCGGACCTCCACGGTCTGCTCGATCATTGTGCTGGCCCCCCAGAAGGTGAGCATGGGCACGTCGGCGGCGTCCCGTCCGACGGCGATCGGGACCAGGGCCGGCCGCGGCTGCTCGGACGTGGCATCGATGTTGTGCCAGGCCCCGCCGAGGTAGACCTGCGCGAAGCCGTGGAAGTCGGGCGGCTCGAGTCCCAATGCATAGCCGGAGACATACCGGGCCGGGATGTCGAGGGCGCGGCAGAAGGCGATGACCAGGTGGGCGAAGTCGCGACAGACGCCGATCCGCTCCGTGGCCGTATCGAATGCCGAGGTGAGGGTGTCGGTGGTCCCGTATCGATATTCGACATGCTTCCGGACCCATTCGGCGATCCCCAGGACCATGCCGCCGCCGGGCGGGAGGTAGCCGAACTCGCCGCGAGCCATCCGGGCCAGCAGGTCCGACTGGCAGTATCGCGAGGGGAGCGTGTAGATCATCGTGTCGACGGGGATCTGCTGGGGCAAAGGCAGGGCGGCCTCCGCCGGCACGGGACCGTTCGGGGCCGCCTCGATCGTGGCGTTGAATTCGAAGGAGAAGTAGCCCTTGCCGGCCACGAGATGCCGGCGCGGGTTGCCGTAGAGGTCCCGGCTCAGCTCCGCATAGCTCGTCGCCGAGGTCATCAGCCGCTCCTCCTCGACCCGATGCGCGGGGCCGTTGAGGGGCGGCTCGACCATCAGGCACAGGAACGTCTCGGCCGCCAGCTCGTAGGTGGCGGAGGCACGCACGGACAACCGCATCAACAAGACCTCCGAAATCGTCGCGCATTTTCCCCTGGGACTTCGAGGTTAAATGTAACCCGCGATTGGCATGCCGTCCGAGGCCCTAGCCGTGAATCGCGTCGTCTTGTCGGATGACCGTAGAAGCTGTCCCGGCACCGGACGTGTGGATCCGGTCGAAGTAGCCAGGGCAATTCCCGCAAATTACTCTCGGAGGAATTCGTG
>JBKQHM010000329.1:0-12459 GCA_052148775.1 Isosphaeraceae bacterium
GCAAGGTCAGGAGACCTTGCCACAACTTGGATTCGTGACTCTTGCTTGAGGATATCAGCTCGATGTTTCTGGCCCGGGTGACTGGCAGCGTGGTGGCGACCCAGAAGGTCGCCTCGATGACGGGGCAGAAGCTCCTGGTGGTCGAGCCGTACCGGCTGGACGACAAGGGGCGGGATCGCCTCGTGCCGACCGGCCGGACGTTCGTGGTGGTCGATACCCTGGGCGCGGGGCTGGGTGAGATGGTCCTGGTCTGTCAGGGCTCGAGCGCCCGGCTGACGCCAGAAACCGATAAGCTTCCGATCGATGCCGTGGTGATCGGGCTGGTCGACACGGTGGACATCGGCGGCCGGGCGATCTTCTCGGCGCATGGATCGGCGACATGAGGCCGGAGTGACCGGTCTGGGACGACCGCAACGGCGGTCCTGACAGAGCATCCAAAGAAAGACGGTGTCCGCCATGCAAATGACCGAAGACATCATCCGCAACGTGATCCAGGAAGTGCTGGCCCAGATGGGTAACGGCGCCTCGCTGGGCAATGGGAAGGCCGCGGCGAGACCGTCGGGCAACCTCGGCGCGTTCGCGACCGCGGGCGACGCCGTCGCCGCGGCCGACTCGGCATTCCAGGCGTACCGGACCCGGCCGCTCGAGGATCGTCGCAAGGCAGTGGACTGCATCCGCAAGATCTGCGTCGACCAGGCCGAGGAGCTCGGTCGGGCCGAGCTCGAGGAGACCAAGATCGGCCGGCTCGACCACAAGATCGCCAAGCTGCGCGACGCGATCCCTCGCGTGCCGGGCGTCGAGTACCTCCGGACCGACAACGATGCCGGCGACAACGGTTTGACCCTGACCGACTATGCCCCGTTCGGGGTCATCGGCGCGATCACGCCGGTGACCCACAGCCTGCCGACCCTGGCCGGCAACGCCATCAACATGCTGGCCTCGGGGAATACCGTCGTCTTCAACGCCCACCCCTCCGGGGCCAAGATCGCGGCCGAGGGGGTGCGCCGGTTCAACAAGGCCATTCGCGAGGCGATCGGCCTGGAGAACCTGCTCACGATCATCGACCCGCCCACGCTGGAGTCGGCGCAGGCGTTGTTCGACGACCGGGTGGTGAGAGTGCTCGTGGTGACCGGCGGGCCGGCGGTCGCCCGGGCCGCGCTGGCTGCCAAGAAACGTGCGATCGTCGCCGGGCCGGGGAACCCCCCTGTCGTCGTCGATGCGACGGCCTGCCTCCAGAACGCCGCTCGCTCGATCATCGCCGGCGGGGCGTTCGACAACAACTTGCTCTGCATCGGCGAGAAGCAGGTCTTCGCGGTCGCGCAGATCTTCGATTCGCTGATGGAAGAAATGGCCCGACATGGCGGGTTCCGGCTGACCCCCGGCCAGGTCGACACCTTGACCCAGGCCGCCTTCCAGAAGGGGAACGACGGGGCCCTGCACGTGCACAAGGATCTGATCGGCAAGGACCCGGCCGTCCTGGGCCAGTATGCCGGGGTCAAGGTCCCGGAGGGAACTCAAATCCTCTACGCCGAGACGGGTGCCGAGCATCCGTTCGTCGGCCACGAGCAGATGATGCCGTTCATCCCGTTCGTCCGGGTCTCGAACGTCGATCGGGCGATCAGCCTGGCCAAGGAGAGCGAGCAAGGGTTCGGCCATACCGCGACGCTCCACTCGCGCGATACGTCGGTGATGTCGAAGATGGGCAAGATCATGGACTGCACGATTTTCGTGGTCAACGGGCCGTGTACGGCCGGACTTGGCCTGGGCGGCGAGGGCGTCCTGTCGTTCTCGATCGCCGGCCCGACCGGTGAGGGCGTCACCACGCCCTTGACCTTCTGCCGCCAGCGCCGGACCAGTCTGGTGGGCGGGATGCGGTTCGTTTGAGTTGTCACTGGTCATTGGTCATTGGTCATTAGTGTGGCTTCGTTCGGGCCTCGAGCGGCTCTCCGGGATGGCCGGACTGACGTCCTATCAGCACAGGTCGGAGTGTCGTTCTGACGAGGTCAAGGATCGAGAACATGCAACTCGGGCGGGTCATCGGGACGGCGACGGCGACGGTGAAGCATCCGACCTTCGAGGGGGAGCGCATGCTGGTCGTGCAGCTCGAGACCGCGAACGGGGGCCCGGACGGTGAGCCGGTACTGACCTTCGACCGGCTCGGGGCCAGGCGAGGCGATGTGGTGCTGGTCACGAACGATGGCGCCGCTCTCCAGGGAATGCTGGGGGCGGACACTCCGGGACGCTGGAGCGTGATGGGACTCCCGGACGAACGGTCCTGAGAGAGAGGCCAGAGATGAGGATCGGCGAAGTGATTGGACGCGTGACGATGTCGCGACTCCATCCCCAGCTTCGGGGAGGGCGGTTCCTGATCGCGCTGCCGATGCCGTTATCGGCCCTCACCGAGGGTGCGGCCGACCGCGGCGAGGAACTGGTCGTCTACGACAACCTCGGGGCCGGGCCGGGCAGCCTGATCGGCCTGAGCGAGGGCCGCGAGGCCGCCAATCCGTTCGGCAAGAACAAGACACCCGTGGACGCCTATTGTGCGTGCCTAATCGACCAGATATCGACGTGATCAATTGTAGGATCAAGATTCCGAGTACCGGATCGCAGCGATCCGCGACCTCGAACGCCTGAAGCCCGAGAGGAAACCATGAGCGGCATAGGCAACGGCTCGGTGATGAACGAGTGGAAGCTGCGCGAGCAGATGTGCGAGATCGGCCGCCGGGTCTACAACAAGGGCTTCGCGGCGGCGAACGACGGCAACATCAGCTACCGGCTCGGCGAGGACCGGGTCCTCTGCACGCCGACGCGGGTCTCGAAGGGTTTCATGAAGCCCGACGACCTCTGCATCGTCGACTTGGACGGCAAGCAGGTCTCCGGCAAGCGGAAGCGGTCCAGCGAGATCTTGCTGCACCTGAGCATCATGAAGGCTCGCGCCGACGTGCGGTCGGTCGTCCACTGCCATCCGCCCCATGCCACGGCGTTTGCCGTCGCCCGGGAGCCGATCCCGAAGTGCGTCTTGCCCGAGATCGAGGTCTTCCTCGGCGAGGTAGCGATCTCGCCCTATGAGACGCCCGGCTCGCAGAGCTTCGCCGACACGGTGCTCCCCTACGTCAAGGACACCGACACGATCCTGCTGGCTAACCACGGGACCGTCACCTACGGCTCGGACCTCGAAGACGCCTACTTCAAGACCGAGATCATCGACGCGTATTGCCGCATCCTCATCCTCGCCAGGCAGATCGGCCGGGTGAACTACTACGGCGATCAGCAAGCGGCCGAGCTGATCAATCTCAAGCCGAAGCTCGGGATCCCCGACCCCCGGCTGGAGCGCGGGCTGGAGAATTGCGACCTGTGCGGCAACAGCCTGTTCCGCGAGGGTTATGACGAGTCGCCGCCCGAGCCGCGTGTGTTCATCCATCCCAAGATCGCCGAGAGCCTGCCCTATCAGTCGCCGATCGAGGGCGTCTTGACGCCCCTGGCCCGCGACATCGCGCTGGGGAGCGGCGGCGGGTCGTCCGCTTCGTCCGCGACCTCGGCCAAGCCATCGAGCAACGGCCGTCCGGCCGGCGGAGTCGACTCCGAGGCGCTCGTCCGGGCGATCACCGACCAGGTCATGCAGGCCCTCAACGGGGCCGCGAAATAAGGGCTCGTGTCGGGTGGGCTTTGCCCACCGGTCCAGGCATTCATCGGTGGGCAAAACCCACCCTATGTGGATTCGTCGGAGGAGCTCCATGAAAGTCAGCATCATCGGCGGCGGCGGCCTGGTGGGCTCGTCGGCGGCCTTTGCGTTACAGTGCGGCGGCGTGGTTAGCCAGATCGACCTGATCGACCTCAATGCCGACCAGGTCAAGGGTCAGGCCCTCGACCTTCTCCATGGCGCCTCGCTGGTCGCCGACCAGCGGATCCGCGCGACGGGCTACGAGGCGATCCCCGAGAGCGACGTCGTCGTGATCACGGCCGGCCTGCGCCGGAAGCCCGACGAGAGCCGCCTCGACCTGATCAATCGCAATGTCGAGCTGTTCCTGAACATCCTCGGCCAGACCGCCTCCGCCGGTTTGAAGCGCGACGCGATCGTGCTGGTCGTCTCCAACCCGGTCGACGTGCTGACCTACCTGGCCATGCGCCAGCTCGATATCCCGGCGACCCAGGTCATCGGGCTGGGGACGCAGCTCGACACGGCACGGTTCCGCAGCCTGATCGCCGAGGGGGTGCAACTGCCGCCCACGCAGGTCACGGCGCTGATCCTCGGCGAGCACGGCGATAGCATGGTCCCGATCTGGTCGACGGCCCAGGCCGCCGGGTTGCCGCTCGACCGCTTCCCGGGCTGGAATGCCACCACCGCCGAGGCGATCCTCAAGCGGACGCGCGGCAGCGGCGCCGAGGTGATCAAGCTGAAGGGGGGCGCGGGGTTCGCCGTCGGCCTGTCGATCCGCGACGTGATCCACGCCATCGCGCTGGACCAGAAGCGAATCCTGCCGGTCTCCGCGCTGGTCGACGGCCCTTACGGGATTCACGACGTCTGCATCTCGATCCCCACCGTGGTCGGTCGCAAGGGAGTCGAGGCCCAGCTCGAGATCGAGCTCTGGCCCAAGGAGACCTCGGCGTTGCAACACTCCGCGTCGGTCCTTCGCGAGACCATCGAGGCAGTCTACAAGAGCAATCCCAAGGCGGCGGCCATCGGCAAGGCCAAGTCGGCGGTGTCGGCTCCCGCCAAGCCTTCCGCCAAGACCGCGTCCCATGGCAGCGCTGTCCGGGTGACGATGGGCGGCGGGGGCGGCAACGGCACGCTGGGCGGCTCTCGCGTCACGATCTCCGGGCAAGGGCAGGGGAGGCGCTGAGGCCATGGAAAAGTCGCTCGACCGCAAGCTGGCCGCGATCCTGGCCGATCCGAACAGCCGCGAGTTCATCATCGCCGACGCCAAGGACGCCGACATGGCGCTGGGCCTGGGCGCACCCGGCCAATCGCCGGAGATGCATGCCGGCGAGGTCCGGTTCAAGACCCTGGAACAGTACCGCGACCAGATGCGGTTGATCGCGCGATCGGGCCAGGTCGACATCATGCTGATGTCGGCCAGCTCGAACCACGCGCTGACGATCGAGGAGCGGCTGTTCGACCATTCGCCGGTCACGCCCGCGGTCCGGGCCAATGACACGACGGATATTCACCTCGCGCGGGGCTCCGCCTATGCCAAGTCCCCGTCGCGACCGTTCCGGACCGCGAGCATCGATCACATCCAGTGCGGCCACCTCGACTGCGAACCGGGTGAACGGACGGTCGGGGCCAACCTGGGCCTCTACAGCGTGACGTTCAATAACGACCTCGAGCGCGACCTGGAGACGCTGGTCCGATTCCACGAGTTCCGCGAAGAGGCCGAGCGCAAGGGGTTCCGCTACTTCCTAGAGATCTTCGACCCGAACATCCCCGGGGCGGTTGCGCCCGACGTCTTGCCCAAGTATATCAACGACATGATCACGCGGATGCTGGCGGGCGTCGGCCCCGCCGGCCGGCCGGCGTTCCTGAAGATGGTCTACCACGGCCCGAAGGCCATGGAAGAGCTGGTCCGTTTCGATCCGAGCCTGGTCGTCGGCATCCTGGGCGGCTCGGCGGGCACGACTCGCGACGCCTTCCAGCTCCTGCACGATGCCCAGAAGTATGGGGCCAGGGTCGCGCTCTTCGGTCGCAAGATCAACAACGCCGAGAATCAACTGGCGTTCGTCCATTTTCTCCGGCTGATCGTCGAGGGCCACGTCGGGCCGGTCGAGGCGGTCAAGGCGTACCACGCCGTCCTCGGCCGCCTGGGACTCCGCCCCCATCGCTCGATCGAGGATGATCTCAAGCTGACCGACCAGTCGATGAGCTACGCGGGGACCTCGAAGCCGGCCGCGACCGCCGCGGTTTCGAGCGGCCCGACGAAACCCGAGCCGCAGACGGCCAGCAACGGGGTCGCGACGGTCCGCCCGGCTCCTGTCCCGGAATCCTCCGGGGCGTGTGCATGCCACTCGCAGCCCGCCGCGAAGCACGAGAAAGCGGAAACGTGCGGATGTTCGAATGGTCGCCCGCTCGTCACGGAGTCGTACTCGGTCTCGCGGTACAACCACGCGACGTCGAACGGCAACGGCCATCACCATGCCAACGGCCGGCCGGACTTCGCCCGGATGTCTCCGGTGGAGCGCCTGGCGTATCATCGCGAGCGGCTAGGGCTGGGGCGCTGAGTTCGAGCCGGCGGTGGGAGGTTCATCGTGGATCGAGGGCTAATCACGTTCGAGATCGTTGACGATCGTGTGGCCGAGATCCTCAGGAAGAAAACGCCCGCCGAACGGCTCGCCATCGCCGACGGAATGTGGCGATTCGCCCGGGATATGATCCACGCAATCATCTCCCGTGAGCATCCGGATTGGCCGGAGGACGAGATTCGTCGCCAGGTTGCTCGGAGGATGTCGCATGGAGCCTTCTGAATTGCTCATGCGATTGGCCGGAACTCTGGAGCGATTGCAGCTCCCGTATCTCGTCACGGGTTCGATGGCCTCGATCGCTTATGGCGAATCGAGGTTCACGAACGACATCGACGTCGTGGTCGCCCTCCCGATGGATCAAGTTGATGCGTTCTGCCAGTCGTTCCCGGAGTCGGAATTCTACTGCTATCGTGAGGCGGTGTTGGAGGCCGTCAGGCAACGGTCGCAATTCAATATCATCCACTTCGAGTCCGGCTTGAAGATCGACGTGATTATCCCCGACGATAGCGCTTTCAATCGCACACGGCTGGGTCGAGGCGTCCGGCTCCCTATCCGCGGCGATTCCGAGGCGACATTCTCCTCACCCGAGGATGTCATCATCAAGAAGCTCGAATTCTATCGAGAGGGCGGGTCAGACAAGCACCTGCGCGACATCGCCGGGGTCTTGAAGGTGCTAGGGGAGCGTGTCGACCGAGCCTACATCACGGCGTGGGCAACGCGGCTGAGAGTAGAGGACATCTGGCAGGGTGTGCTTCAACGCGTTGACAATCCGCTCTGAACCCGGCTTCACCGGCGCCGCGAATCCCATTCTGAAGTCGAGTTCCCAGCAATATCCCGGCGTCGGCGACGTAGGAGGTTGTCCTCTTTTCTGTTCGAGCCTGCTATCCTGGTCTCTTTCGTTTCGCAAGCAGCCTGGGGAATCGGCTCAGACGGGCCGAACCCCAGGGCGAGCACAACGCAAGAGCGGGAGTCGGGATGATGCTTCGACGTGGGTTCTCTGCCTGGTATGCGCCGATCGCGGCGCTCGTTTTCGTCGCCTTGATCTCACCGGCGCATGTGGCCGCGCAGGGGGTGGAGGCGGTCAAGGCCCGATATACGAAGTACGAGCATCTCATCCCGATGCGGGATGGGGTCCGGCTCTTCACTTCGGTCTATGTCCCCAAGGACACGAGCCAGCGCTATCCGATCTTGCTATCGCGGACGCCGTATAGTTGTCAGCCTTATGGCGAGGACGCGTACAAGGCCAGCCTCGGACCGTCGGCGCTGTTCGGCAGCGAGGGCTACATCGTGGCCTACCAGGACGTCCGCGGGCGATGGATGTCGGAGGGCGAGTTCGTCAACATGAGGCCGCACATCGATACGAAGAACGGCCCCAAGGACATCGATGAGAGCTCGGACACGTACGACACCATCGACTGGTTGATCAAGAACCTGCCGAACCACAACGGACGGGTCGGCATGTGGGGGATCTCCTACCCGGGCTTCTACACGGCGGCCGGGATGATCGATGCCCACCCGGCGCTCAAGGCGGCCTCGCCGCAGGCGCCCGTCACCGACTGGTTCACCGGCGACGACTGGCACCACAACGGCGCCTTCTTCCTGCCGCACGCCTTCAACTTCCTCGCCGCCTTTGGGCATCCGCGGCCCGCGCCGACCAAGGTGGCCCCCGAGCGGTTCAAGTACGGGACGCCCGACGGCTATGATTTCTATCTCCGCTTGGGTCCGCTCTCCCGCGCCAATCAGCTTTATTTCAAGGATGACGTGTCGTTTTGGAACGAGATCATGCAGCACGGCACGTTCGACGAATTCTGGCAGGCCCGCAACCTCCGCGCGCACCTGAAGGGGATCAAGCCGGCCGTCATGACCGTCGGGGGTTGGTTCGACGCCGAGAACCTCTTCGGCGCCCTCGAGACCTACAAGAAAGTGGAGGCCAATAGCCCCGGCGCGACGAATGTCCTGGTGATGGGTCCCTGGCGGCACGGCGGCTGGGCCGGCGGCAAGGGCGACTCGCTCGGCCCCGTGCCGTTCCATTCCGATACTGCCGCCTATTACCGCGAGAACATCGAATTCCCGTTCTTCCAGTACCACCTGAAGGGGAAAGGATCGTCCAGCTTCCCGGAGGCCTGGGTCTTTGAGACCGGGACCAATCAATGGCGGACCTTCGACGCCTGGCCGCCCCGTAAGGTCAAGACGCGTTCGCTGTTCCTCCAACCCCACGCCGCGCTCGGCTTCGAACCATCCGGAGGCGGCGACGCAAAGCATTATGACGAGTACACCAGCGACCCGTCCCGTCCGGTGGAGTACATCGACAAGATCGAGATCGGCATGACCGGCGATTATATGATCCAGGATCAGCGAATTCCCGGGCGGCGGCCGGACGTCCTGGTCTACGCGAGCGGCGACCTCAAGGAGGACCTGACGATCGTCGGCCCGATCCAGGCCCGGCTGTTCGTCTCGACCAGCGGGACCGACTCCGACTGGGTCGTCAAGCTGATCGACGTCTATCCCGACGACTATCCCACGCCGGGCTCGGATGCGGCGGCGGTGAAGCTCGGGGGCTATCAGCAGCTCGTCCGCGGCGACGTGATGCGCGGGAAGTTCCGCAACAGCCTGTCGAAGCCCGAGCCGTTCGTCCCCGGGCAGCCGACACCCGTCAACTTCACGCTCCAGGACGTCGCCCACACGTTCCGGGCCGGGCACAAACTGATGGTCCAGATCCAGAGCTCATGGTTCCCGATCGTCGATCGCAACCCCCAGAAGTTCGTCGACATCTATAGTGCCAAGGAGTCGGACTTCCAGCCGGCGACCCAGCGCGTCTACCACAGCCGAGAGATGCCGTCGCACCTCGAAGTGATGGAACTGCAACGGTAAGAGCCTGTCGAAGAAGGTCGGTGTAGCGTGCTCTGCGAGCACCAAGCCTGGTTGCACCGGAAAACCCGTTGCTCACGGGGCACCCTACTGAACGATTCGGCCCTCTCACTCCCTGCCGATCTCGGCGGCGAACGCCCTGGCGTTGAGGTCCTCACCGGTCGCGTGGCGGGTCAGGGCGTTCCAGTCGAGAGAGCGGCCGGGCGCGAAGACGCGGGCCTTGAGGAAGTCGCCGACCGCGGGCTTGCCGACGAAATTGGCCTTCGAAGGATCGATTCCGTTCAGGGCATCGCGTGCGATCGCGTGCAGCACCTGGTCGGCGAACAGTTGGCCCAGCAGGTAGTTGTGATAGTAGGCCGGCGCGCTGACGACGTGGATCTTGCTGGCGTAGTCCGGCGCGTTCCGGCCTTCGGGCCGGTGGACCAACTGGTACCGCTCGACGATGTCCCACCAGAGCGTGTTGAGGTCCTGCTCAGGGTTATCGTAGAGGGCCTTTTCGAAGCGGAACATGACCTGGGCCCATCGCGAGAAGACCAGGAGTTTGGCGCGCTGCATCCGGGCCCCGGCCTTGTCGAAGGCCGCGGGATCGGGCACATCCACGCCCATCGCCAGGAGCCAGTCGGCGTCCTTGGAGAAGCGTTCGAACAGCATGGCGATCCCTTCGGTCGTCAGGATATGCGCCTCGGAACGCAAGACATAGGGGACGTCGCGCGGGATGTTCCGACTGCTGTAGACCGAGTGCCCCAGCTCGTGGAGCATCGTGCCCATCCAGTACTCGTTGGGGACGATATTCGCCAGGACGCGGACGTCGCCCTCGCGATCGATGTCGGTGCAGAAGGCGTGGGGACTCTTCCCCGGCTTCTCGTAGAGGTCGCTCCGCGCGATCACGTCGTCGATCGGCAGGCCGATCCCGGCGTAGAAGTCGCGGCAGAGCTTGAGGATGTCGAGCCTGGCGTAGACCGAGTCGAAGTCGGCGGCGAAGATGGCCGGCGACTCCTGGAAAAAGGGGTCGTGATAGTGCCAGGGGCGGAGGTCCGTCGGGACCACGCCGCTCTGGTCGGCGAGCCTGGCGTCGATCTCGAGCTTGAGCTTGCGGAAGGGATCGCGCGTGAGCGCGTCGAGGTCGTCGAAGAGCTTGAGGACCTGTTCCTGGGACTGTTCGTTGAGCGAGAGTTGCATGGCGTGGTAGTCGGGGAACCCCAGCTTCTTCGCCGCCTGGTTTCGCAATTTCACCAGGGCCTTGAGGTCGGCCTCGACGAGCGGGCCGACGGCCTTGCTCCCCTCCCAGACGGCCTTGCGATCGGCGGAGTTGCGGGACTCCTTGAGGACCTTGCGGACCTCGCTATCGGTCAACTTCTTGCCGCCGACGTCGGCCCGATAGGCGTTGAACGCCTTCTCGATGGCGTTGGCCTTGGCGGTGATCGCGCGGAGGAGTTCGGGATCGACCTGCTTCTCGAGGTAGATGAGATAGAGCACGGCGATCTGCCGCGACACGATCGGGTCGACGATCGGGCCCTCCTTGATTGCCTTGAGCCGGGCGAAGCGACCTCGGTCGGAGAGTGCCGCATCGAGCCGATTCTGCGCCTCTTCCTTGGCCTGAAAGTCCTGGTCGCGGCCGGAGACATTGGCGTTCCACCAGGCCAGGGCGGCTTCCCGCTCCAGGGGGCGTATCGTCTTCTCGTGTGAGGCGATGAACGCCCGGGCCTCATCATCGGCGCCGGCGTTCGCGTCGTTTGCGGTGGACATGGTCGTCGAGGATCCCATCAAGGACAATGTGCAGAGGATCGCGAAAGTCGTTGGTCGCCCCATCGGTCGAGAGGCCTCCTGGTTGCGGTGCTGCGTCGGTCGGACCCGGATCACCGCGATTGTCGCATGAAGATCGGTGCGACGCAAACCCCCACAGGCCCAGCAGATCGGCAAATCACCCACGAGGTGCTCTTGACGTAGATCCTTCCCGCTTTTTTAATAGATTCAGGCCGAAGTGGCGGAATTGGCAGACGCGCTAGGTTCAGGTCCTAGTCCCTCTAACGGGGGGTGCAGGTTCAACTCCTGTCTTCGGCACTACTTACGGCGATTTGAGCAACAGGTGCGGATTCGTTTTTCCGCCAATAGGGCGGTTTCAGGGCTATTTCGCTGCCCCACTCAGAAACCCTTTCCCGAGGCTGATCTGCTTTAGCCTCGGCCCGCTCAGATAGTGCCCGATCCCCGCGCGACTCATCTGGGCGACCCTCGCCTATCCCATTCCGCAAGCCGACGCCGCACCGATCCCCTTCGGACGCTTCGCGTCCTAGTGAGCTGCGATTCCCATGCATACAAGCATCGGAAAACTAGCTGCGTCCCTGTTTCGGTCCCCGTCCCTGTTTCGGTCCCACGTCCCTGTTTCGGTCCCCCAAGCATCGGAAAACTAGCTGCGTCCCTGTTTCGGTCCCCGTCCCTGTTTCGGTCCCACGTCCCTGTTTCGGTCCCCCGGAAAACTAGCTGCGTCCCTGTTTCGGTCCCCCTAGCTGCGTCCCTGTTTCGGTCCCCGTCCCTGTTTCGGTCCCCTGTTTCGGTCCCGTTGTGCGCCCCGTCCCCGTTGTGCGCCCGTCCCCGTTGTGCGCCCCAGCTGCGTCCCCGTTGTGCGCCCCCAGCTGCGTCCCCGTTGTGCGTCCCCGTTGTGGCCCCAATCCGTCGGGCGCGTCGCGCGATTAAGCGGGAACGTACGTCAACCTAATCACGTCCTCGCCAACGAGATCGCTGGTCACAAGGCGGAGCGGCGGCCGAGGGCCGGAGAAGAATGGCTTGCCGCGACCAAGTACGATGGGGTGGAGGTAAAGTCGATACTCATCAATAAGGTCAAGGTTGGTTAGGCTTCCTGCCAAGTCTGGTCCGGCAACGTCAATCTCCCCAACTGGCTGTGCCTTCAGCCCACGTATCACCGCCTCGATGTCATCCTCGACAAGTGTGGCGTTGGGTCCGACCGACTTCAACGTGCGCGACACAACCCACTTCGGCTGGCTCCGCCACGCCGCCGCGAAGTCGTGTTCCTCCGCGCCCCAATCCGGGCAGTCTTCGTCCCAGTAACGCATTACCTCGTACATGCGGCGACCGTACACACTGCCCGTCACGTCGCGCATTTGCTCTATGAAGTGACGAAAGAGCGCCGGGCTTGGCCTAAATTCCAGATGGTCGACGTAGCCATCCAAGGACTGGTTCATTCCATAGACGAGCTTTGCCATGGTACAAAATCTCCACCCCAGGTTCTTCAGAATAGCTTGAGGCGACAATACGCGAAAGTAAGGTTAGGCGCAAACTGCACGCCGCTTTGTCGGTGTGGCGAATAACCGAAGGTTCGCTAACCACCCTCCTGCGACA
>JBKQHM010000330.1:0-21368 GCA_052148775.1 Isosphaeraceae bacterium
ACCGAGATGCCGAACGCCAGCATCACCGAGACACCCGTGACGATGGCCTTCTGGTCAGGGATGAAATAAATGATCAACTGGGGGATGGTGACGCCGACCAGCACGCCGAGGAGGCCGCCGACTCCCGAGAGCACGACGGTCTCGATCAAGAACTGCTGAGTGATGTCCTTCCGCTTGGCCCCCAGCGCCCGCCGGATTCCGATCTCTCGCGTCCGCTCGGTCACCGTCGCCAGCATGATGTTCATGATCCCGATCCCGCCGACGAGTAACGAGATCGCGGCGATCGTGCCGAGGATGATGCTGAATTGCCGGGCCTGCCTCTGCGCCGAGAGGAGCAGGTCGTAGGGCACGGTCATCTCGACGTCTTTCTTGGGGTGGTACGGTTCATAGCAGGCCTTGATCAGCGGGACGGTCGGGACCACCTCGTTGATCGCGCCGACCTGGACCGTGACCTGGGTGAGCTGCGTCTCCTCGGCCTGCGACGATCCCGACCGGTTGTCCACGATCTTCTCGCCGAAGCGCAACTTGCACGTGTTGAGCGGGATATACACATCCCGGTTGAAGTCCTGAGCCGCGAGGCTGCCGCCGATGCCCGCCGAGCTGGCACGCTCAGCGGTTACGCCCACGACCGTGTAATAATCGGTGCCGAGTTTGACCGACTGGTTCAGCGGGTTTTCGAACGGGAAGAGCCGCCGGGCGGTCTCGAAGGCCAGCACGGCGTAATTCTGGTATTTCTCGTTGTCCGATGCCGTCAGGAATCGGCCCCTCTGAACCTGGAGCAGGTTGAAGTCGGCGTACTCATGCGTGGTGCCCACCACGCGTCCATCCATGAAGAGGGAGCCGCGACGGATCTGCTTGCGGATTTCCCGGATGGGTAGGATCTTGCGGATGGTGGGGATGGTCTCGACCATGCGGTCGAAGTCGCTGTACTTGAGCCCATAATTGAGGACGCGGGCGGGCCGGCCGCCGGTGGCCTGGGCCTCATCGCTAGGCTTCACCGAGCGGATGATGATGTTCGTCGCGCCCAGCGCCCGGATCTGTTCCTGGGCCTCTCGGCTGGTCCCCTCGGCGATCGACAGCATCGAAATCACGGCCGCAACGCCGAAGACGATGCCCAGCACCGTCAAGCCCGACCGCAGCTTGTGGAGCAACAAGCTCTTCATGCCCAGCTTCAGCGCGCGCCAGATGCGTCCCATGGGTCGGTTGTCCTATGTCAGTTGTCCGTTGCCTTCTGCCTCTGGTGACCTACCCTCGATCCGGAACGGCCTGCGGAAAGCGTGAACGGGGACTAAGCTCGAGCGGGCCGAACCAATGACCAATGACCAATGACAAAAGCTCAATGCGTCAATTCTTCGTTCAACTGCCCCAGTTCGGGCGGTGCGGGGAGCGTCTCATCGGCTTTCCAGGGCTCGCCATTGCCGTCGACGTGGGACGCCACGATCATCGCCGCCGCGGCGGCTTTCATCCGGGGGCTGGGACCATCGTCGATGATCACCCCGTCCCGCATCCGGATGACCCGCTTGGCATGCTCGGCAATGTCATCCTCGTGGGTGACCAGAATGATGGTCTTTCCCGCGTCGTTGAGTCTGCCCAACATTTCCATGATCTCATGACTGGTCGTGGTATCGAGGTTTCCGGTCGCCTCGTCGGCCAGGATGATGTAGGGGTCGTTGATGAGCGAGCGTGCGATGGCGACGCGCTGCTGCTGGCCGCCGGAGAGTTGCGACGGCCGGTGGTCGAGTCGATCGCCGAGGCCGACGAGCCCGGCGACCTCCACGGATCGTTCCTCAGCTTCGGCGCTGATCTCGCCGGTGCCCTGGTAGGTCAGGGGGAGCTGGATGTTCTCCAGCACCGTGTATTGCTGGATCAGGTTATAGGACTGGAAGACGAATCCCAGGTATCGGCTCCGGATCTCGGAGAGCTCGTCGTCTTCCAGGCCGGCGATGTCGCGCCCGCCGAGGAAGTAGGAGCCGCTCGTGGGGCGGTCGAGGCATCCGAGCAGGTTGAGCATGGTGCTCTTGCCCGAGCCGGAGGCGCCCATGATGGCGATGTACTCGCCCGGGAAGAAATCGACGGAGACGCCCCGAAGGGCGTGCACGGTTACAGAGGCCACATTGTTGGTACGGCGGCGGCGGAGTAATCCGCCGCCGCCGCCGGGATGTCCCATGACGTAAGTCTTGACCACGTCGACCAGTTTGACGATCGGCTTGCCGGACGACCTGGCCGAGTCTTCTTGCTGATTCACTGATCAGATCCTCCCCCGCCGCCATCGCCGCCGCGACCGCGACCGCCGCCAAACCCACCGCCGCCACCGCCCCCACCGCCGAAGTTCTTCCGCATCTCTTCCATCTGCTTGATATCGGCGTCGCTGGCACCCGCCTTCTTGAGGATCTCGCGACGCTCCTCGTCCGTGGCGGACTTCATCCTGGCACGATCTTCGGGGGAGATTTTCTGGAAGATGGCTCCCATGGCCCCCATGCCGCCACGCCCGCCACCCTTGCGAGTGCCCTTGGCCTTGGCCTTGGCCGGATCGCCGGCCTTGCCGGGCGCCCCACCCTTGCCGGGCTCGCCGGCTTTACCCTTGGCCGCATCAGCTTCGGTCGGGCCGCCGGGGCCCCATTCCTTCTTGGATTCCTTGGATGCGCTCCGGAACGCCTCACGCTTCTCGTCCTCGGTCATGAGGGACATCGGATTGAGGACCACGAGGTCGCCGTCGGCAAGGCCCTTGACCACCTGCACGAATTTCTCGTTCGACAGGCCGACCTGCACATCGGTACTCACGTAACGATCGCCGACCTTCTTGGTCACGTGATCCTTACCATTGTACTGGAGGATCGCCTGCACGGGAACGCTCAGGATATTCTCGAGGCGATTGACCAGGATTTCGACCTGCGCGGTCATGCCCGGCCTGAGGCCCGAGAGGGCGTCGTCGATCTTGATGTGGGTCGTGTAGACCTTGATGTCGGAGCTGAAGAAGTTGCCCGGGTCGGGCAGGGGGGCGACGTCCAGGACGGTGCCGTTGAGCACCTGATCGGCGAAGGCATCGACGCGGATCAGGGCCTTCATGTTCGGCGTGATCTTGTCGATCTGCGACTCGTGGACCTTGGCGTTGACCTGCATCCGGGTGATGTCGGGGATGCTGATGATCTTCTGACGCTCGCGGACGGTCGCACCTTCCTCGATCTGCGGCTGGGTGCTGCCGAACCCGCGGCCGGGATCGTTGGCGTAGACAACCAGGCCGTCGATCGGTGCGATCAGGGTGCAGGCCTTGATCTGCCGCTCCAGCTTCGCTTCCTTGGTCTTCTCCAGGTCCCACGTCGCCTGCTTGGCCAGTTCGTCGGACCGGGCCTTCTCGACCTCGCTCTCGAGTTCCTTGATCGTCTTGCCCTTGGTGTAGTCGACGAGCACTTTCCGCTTGCTCTGAGCCTGCTCGAGGGTGAACTGGGCCTTCTTGAAGGTCAACTCTTCCGAGACCTTCTGGGCCATCGAGACATAGCCCTTGTCGAACATGCGCCGGGCCCACTCGAGCCGGTCCTCGGATCGGATCAGGTCGGATTCGGCCAGCTTGATCTCGCCCTCGACGGTGGCGAGGTCCTGGACGAAGATGCCTTCCTTGTATTCGATCACGGCGATCTCGGCCACCTCGCGGGTCAGCTTGGCGTTCTGGTAATTCGCCTTGGCGGACTCGGTCGTGATCCGCTGGTTGATCAGCGAATCCTTGAGCGCGGCCGAGTCCAGTTCGCAGATCACGTCGCCCTTCTTGACCCTCGTGCCTTCGGCGGCGATCTTGATGATCGTCACCGAGCCTTCGACGTTGCAGTACACGTCCTGGTTGCTGGAGCTTTCCAGGCTGCCGCGCTCGACCACGGTGATCGGCAGCGGACCCAGGCGAACGGGATAGGTGATCACATCGCTGCTGGTCGTGACGAAGAAGCCCTTCAGCGGCTTACCGATGCTGGGCACGCTCAGGACGGCGACGGCGCCGACCCCGATCAAAGTGACCAGGGTCAGCGCGATCACCTTACCGGCCGAAAATCGCCGGCGCCGTGGTTTCTGGACTGGTGGCAGTTCCCGGGCGGCTGTCGGGCTGGCCGTGGATTGGCCCGTGGTACTCTGAAGGGAAAAGTTCACTGAAGGCCTCCCATTCGTCGTAAGGCAAGATGCCGATGTCACGATAAAAGATCAAGCGGTTGGTCTGGTAACCTTCGTACTGCGAGATCAGGGCGAGCTGCGAGCGATAAGAGGCACCCTGGAAACTGAGCAGGTTGGTCGTCTGGGTCGCGGCGTTGGCCGACTGGGCCAGGCTCTGGGTGCCGCCGGCGGGCGGGGCCACGATCTGCTCGAACGACTGGTCCTTCAGCCGCACATTCAGTTCGTAGTTGCGCTTGTTGATCTCGTACTGGATGTAGGACGCGTGCACATTACGCAAGTCGGCCCTCAACTGGATCTTCAGGTTGTCTTCCACGTTCATGAGGGTGCGGCGTGCTCGCTGGTAATTGATCAGGGCCGTGCGGAAGTTATTCCGCTCGCTCATACGGACCAGGGGGAGTTCGGCATTGAGGACCAGGCTGAAGTTCTTGGCCTGGCTCAGGAAAGCGAATGGGTTGGTCGTATACGGGCCCGTGTAAACATTGTTCGTCACCGTGACATTCAGGATGCCTTCCAGGGTATTGGCCACGACCCGGATCTGTCGCCAGGAATCGTATAGGGTCGCCCGGGCGTTCATCAAGTCCAGCCGATATTCCAGGCCGATGCGGATAGCCGTCGAGAGCAAGTCCTCCAGGCCGTCTTCATCCTCGGGGACGAATTGCTTGGCCGTTGCGCGATAGTTCCGGTAGATCCCCAGGACCGAGCGGCCATCGAGGTCGATGTCCTGGAGTGCAGGAATACGACTGATGATCGACGGCAATTCGGAGAGTTTGCGATCGGGATTCTTCTGCCAGGCGTCGACCGAGTCGAAGACCTTGTAGAAGGGCGTCCCGAGGAAACTCTGATCCATGACCATCGGCAGATCCGGCGGGAGGCCCATCTGCATCTTGAACTGGTCGAGCCCGAGGCGATAGGTCACCTTGTCCGAGAACAAGCCGGACCGGGCACCGATCAACTGGGATTGCACCTGGTCGACCTGGAGCTGGGACAACCCCGAGGCCTCGCCCTGGATCAACTCTTGATACAGTTTAACCAAATTCTCGTAAAAGGCCACATTCCTCCGATCGATCTCAACTTGCACCACATTGAAGGCGGCCGGGATGTATCCGGTCGTCGGATCGGTGTTTCCCGCACCCGAGAACCCGGCAAGCTGGTAGCCTTGGCCGTAGTTCTGGATCGAGCCGCCGGTCAACGTCACCACGAAGAATTGTTGCCGGAACTGGGTGAACGCGCGAACCGCATAGAGGAGGTCCCGTTCCTGGATGGTCAACGGTTCCAGGGTGACGGCCCGACCGCCTCCCCGCAATAGGGGCTGGACGAAGCTGATGGGGATCGCCGAGAGGACCGTGGGCTGCTGCGGATTCTTGCCGGCGAAATTGAACACCAGTTCGCTGGCAAATCCCGCGAGCATCTGGCCGCCTGTATTGAACAGCTTGCCGACGCCGGCCACTGTCCCAAGATTGAGCGTGGAAACCTGCCCGGTCGGCGCGAAACGCGTGGCGTAACTATAGGAATTCGGATAGTTGACGCCCCCCGCGAAGCTGCCGCCACCGATCGAGGTCCCCCCACCGCCGGCGCCGCCGGTC
The DNA here is from genome assembly GCA_052148775.1 of Isosphaeraceae bacterium. Classification (GTDB taxonomy): domain Bacteria; phylum Planctomycetota; class Planctomycetia; order Isosphaerales; family Isosphaeraceae; genus CAVZRC01. The sequence goes on from JBKQHM010000330.1 coordinate 5,736, forward strand.
TGGGGCACTCCCGTCGTCGGCGACATACCCGCATAGAATTGCGGCTCGAAGGCGAACCGCTGGAGCGTTACTGGCAGCGCGGCCAGGTAGAGCTGCTCGAGCTGATACTGGTAATACCGACCATTAATCAGTGCGAGTAGCCATGCCTGCTGCATATCGATCTTGTAAGCCTTGAAGTCCTTGGGGAGTCCGGCCGCCTCGGATTCGTTCATGGCGGGGACGGAGGGTACGAGGATGCCGGCGAGCCCGACCGCCTCGCTGGGCTTCAACTTCCCTGCCTGATCGATGAGCTGGCGATCGATCGCGGGCTCCCCCGGCACGTTAGGTAAGGCCTGGATATCCGGATCGAGCCCACCGGGACGCGCGGCAGGCGGAGGCGCCGGCTGATTGTCAGGGGGTTGTGTCCCCGTTCCGAAGCCGCCGGGCGGTTGGTTCGTCGCGGGAGGATTGGCGGGCGGCTGCATCGAATCGGGCCTCCCGGCGGTCTCCTGCAAGGCAACGCGTGCAACCGATCGATCGTTCACACCTCTGGTCCCGACGGTTTGGGCGGCGATCAGGCTGGATAGGCGCCTCGGCGGCGGGATGATCGGCCTCGCCCCCTTGGAGATCCTCTTCGATACAGATATGGGCGTCGAACCGGCCGACTTCGTCCCCGAATTCATGTTGCGAGGCGGCGGGATTGTGACCTTCCGGGTGGCGTTCCCGGGCTTGGGGGCCTCCTCGTCGTCCTGGAGGCGGATGATTTGCACGACGGGCTTGCCGGGCTCGTTCCGAACTCGACGCGGAACGCTGGCCGTCGCCCCCGGTCCTCCGGGGTTCGGCGCACCCGGGGTGTTGGACGGGGTTCCGGGACTCAGACGCGGCGGCGAGCTGGGTGGGGAGCCGGGACTGAGGGACGGCGGCATGCCAGATGGGGAGCCGGGGCTCAGTCGGGGCGTCGTGCCGGTGGACGTACCCGTCCGGCCCCCGGTCGCAGGGCGTCTGCCTCCTCCCGGTGGCGTTCCCGTGCCGCCGGTACCTCCCGCCGTGCCCGAATAATCCGGCATCGCTTCGAAGAGCCGCTGCCCGGTCTCCTCCTCTCTCGCATACGCGTCCGAATAAACGGTGCCAGGGGCGAAGGGATTGGCCATCCCCGGGTACGGCTGGAACGCGATACCCGGGCGAGCGGCCGGGTCTGAGCTGATCGACGGCGGCACGCCACCTACGCCCATATTGGCGGGAATCCCGGCCAGGTAGGGATTCGGCGGCGCGGGGGCCCGGGGCCGGTCGAGCGGGGGATAATCGTTCCGCTGCCAGTATTCGAAGAGATCCAGGTAGCCGGTCCCCTCGACAGGCAGAATCAGCCGGTTGCTGGGCCATTGGGGCACGGGCGAGAGCGCCTCGGCCGGGACGTCGTCCGGCGGGGCCGGCGGGGCGTCCTGGTCGTAGGGATCGGCGAATCGCGACAGGGCCGGCGGCTCGACGGAGAACGTGTCCAGCCGCCAGCGGGGGTCGCGACTCTTCTCGAAGAGCGCCTCCGAGACGTCCTGGTTGGCCCATTCCCGGAAGAACTCGCGGGTGCAGCCACCCAGGCCCCCGACGGTCAAGGTGGCGAGCATCGCCACTTTGCCGAACTGGACCACGGTGCCGCCGTATCTCGGACTCCTCCGTGTTCTCATGGATCTCGCCTCGACACCTTATGGTCTTGCCGGGTGCATCGCTCCGGCGGAGCGACGCATCCGGCGATTGTGTAGTTGGCTTCAACATACCGGCCCGTGCGCGATTCGGGGCGTGGTCGGCCGTTCGAACCGGCACGCGCCGAGGGCGGTTTGCACCGCCACCGCCCGCAGACTCCATCCGATCGACAAGGGAGGCACCGCGCCGCATCCCCCGTCCTCGCCATCGATTCGAGGAGCCCTTACCGAGGCCGTGGGGCCCCCGCGAAGGGTTGGCTCCGGCAGGGAGGGACGGGATCGCCCATCTCCGTCCCCGTCGAGGGATCGGGGGCGATCTCGCCCGCCGAACGAAGACGACGATCCGCGGGCTTCCCGGTGGGCCTGGCCCCGAGGTCTCGATGAACCGCAGGTAGGGTTCAGCGAACTATATCGGGTCTGCGGCTTGGACGAGTTGAACTCAAAGCGCACCGCGTCGCGATGATGACGAATGCCCAAGTCTGGAATTGGGTGGAGTCAACGACCATCATCGGCCGAATTCTGGTGAGGTAAGAGCACACCCTTGGCGGCGGGATCGCGCCAGACTTTTTCATGCGGGATACTCCAGACGCCCCGTCTGGGATCGCTTTTCCGAGGGAGGCTCGCCGAGCGGGTGATGGATCGAATCCATCTCCCACCGGGCGTACGCGCATTTATTTGGCTCGGGAGGAGGGAGTCTCCTATGCTCTTCGGGAATCGCCGGCCTCGAAACTTGGACGGACGGCGTCGTAATCAGGACGCCTATCGCCCCGTGGGCGAACGACTGGAATCCATGATCCTCCTATCCATCGACCTGGGTGCGACATCCCCACCGGCCAATCCCCAGATCGCCAATGCCCCCTACGGCATCAATTTCGGGGCGGCCACCGCGGGCCAGCAGGCCGGATACAGCGTCTCCGACGTCGGCGACCTCAACGGGGATGGTTACGAGGATTTCGCCATCGGTGCCCCGGGGGGGACCTCGGGCGCACCCAGCTCCGTCTACGTCGCCTTCGGCTCGAACGCGGTCACCTCGACGGGCACGGCGATCGAGAACTGGATCGGGATCAATCCTTCGACGGGAAACTATTATTTCACGGCGAACGATCGCGTCGGCGACCTCGGACAGCTCGGGGCCGTTAGCCAGACGAACCCCATCACCGGCACCGCGCTGGACTACCCGTACGCCGGCATCACCTTCCAGACGGCCTCGAACCCCACGTCGCAACTCGGCGCCTCGGTCGCCGGAGTCAGGCTGCCGACCGGGAACTACGCGCTCATCATCGGGGCCCCGGAGGGCTACGGCGCCACCGGCCCCGCCACCACGACCGGCCGCGTCTACGTGATCTCCGGCACCTGGAGCGACTATATTGGCGATACGATCAACCTCGACGCGCCTTCGAATTACCCGAACCTGTCCATCATCACCTACGTGGGAACCTCCAGCGGCGGCGAGCTGGGCGCATCGGTCGCGGGGGGCGTGAATATCCTGGGCGATAGCCTCGGCGACATCATCATGGGTGCACCGTACGCCACCCTCGCCTCCAACTCCACGCCCGCCTCGCCCACCCAGGCCGGTGCGGTTTACATGCTGTCCACCGGGGCGCTGCCGAGTGCGACCCAGTCCGCGCCGATCCCGGTGAATACACTCGGTCAGAGCGGCACCAATACGGTCATCTTCGGCGGCGCCGTCTCCGGCGATCTGACCGGTTTCTCCGTCGCCGATGGTGGCAATGTCGATGGTGCCTCCGGAAGCCTGGATGACCTGCTCATCGGTGCTCCGGGCGCGACGTCGGACGCGGGCGAGGCCTATCTCGTCTATGGCAGCAACAACCTGGCCAACCTCTCCACAACCGTCACGCTCTCCACCGGTGCCACGTTCCGGTACGTCTTCCTGTCCAACGTCGGTGCGACGACCGGCACGATCGTCCCGGGGGCCATCCTCACCGGCCCCGCCGGGAGCGAGACCGGGTACTCCGTGGCATCGGCCGGCGACTTCAACAGCGACGGATACGGCGACATCCTGCTCGGATCGCCGTTCTATGGCGCGAGCAGCACGCTCGACAACGAGGGCCTGGCCACGCTGGTGTATGGAGCCAAGAGCACATCGAAGGCTTATCTCACCGGGACGATCAGCCTGAGTGCCCCCCCCACGGCTATCACTCCCGCGTATTTTGTCGGCGCTAACGCCGGCGACGAGGCCGGCTACTCGCTCTCGGACGTCGGCGTGATCAACAGCGGCCAGCCCAACGAGATCCTCATCGGTGCCCCCGGGTATAATTCCAACTCGGGCACCGCCTACCTGATCCCGGGCGTCTCGGGCCTGGTGGGCTCGAACCTCCTCTCCAACCCCGCGCTCGACGCTCTCCAGTTCACGCTCTCCACGCCGAGTTCGCCCACGAGCACCCCGACCCGATTCGGGGCCTCGGTCTCCGGCCGGCTGCAGACGACCAGCTACACGGCCGATGGGGACTCCAAGGGGGATTTCATCATCGGCGACACGGGCTATGACGTGACCCAGAACGCCGGACGACTGGGGGCCGGCGGTGCCCAGATCATCGAGGGGGGTCTGATCACGCTGGCGATCCCCACGCCCACTCCGACCCCCACGCCCACTCCGACCCCCACGCCCACGCCCACCCCGACCCCCACGCCCACCCCGACTCCGACGAAACTCGCGGGATTGCCGAAGGGCCCCGTGCTCGAGACGACCTATAACTCCCCATTCGGCGCCAATCAATACACGCCGACGATCGCCGCGCTCTCGGCCCTGGATTACGCGCCGATCCCGCTCAACGTCGCCCTCCAGCAGTACCAGCCGACGCTCGGATTCGCTGAACGGCTCTACGCCAACAATCACCCCGGTAAGCACCTCAAGAACTTCACCACGATTCGAGGTCCGGCGGCCACGGGCATCTACGGGGCCAAGGAACCGAGATACTTGATCCCCAAGGCCGTGTATAACCGCAGCCGATTCCATCCCGGGAAGTCCTACGAGTACACGCACAAGGCGCCGAAGAACGGCAGCATCTATACCGGCGTGGTGCCGGTCCAGTTGACGACCCAGAACGTCGCCGACACGCCGGGCCCGGTCTACAAGGACTCGAATCGGGATAACGGCTCGAAGGGCGGTTCGTCCAGCGAGGATATCAAGCGGCCCTGAGAGTCCACGCGACGGAGGGACGCACCAGCAGTCGCCCGGGGCCGTCAAGCCCCAGGAACCATGGCATCCACCTCCTGCGGAAGAGTCCGGCATAGACGACATGAGGACGCGACCCCGGCCGGCTCTCCCGGTCGGGGTCGCGTCTTTCGTAGGGCTGCAATCTAGCCCTGGGGCGCGTTCACCGGCCGGGCGAGACGCGCGGGGTGTTCTTCACGTCGAAAGAAGCAGCCCGATAACGGGCCTCCAGCCCTCGAAGGCGCCGCTCGATCATTGCGAATCGGAGCCCGACCTCACGATCTGGGACAATCGGCTGGCGAGTCGCTCGAGCGCCGGGCTGCGGTCATACGGATCGAGGTGGACGTTCAGAAGGCTGTATCCGGCTGTGTTGGCCATGGCGGTCTGCAAGGCGGATTCGAGCTCCCCGACGGTCCGGACTTCTATCCCGATGCCCCCGCCGAGGACCTCGGGGATCTTGTGATAGGCCCAGTTGCGGATGTCGTTGAAATGCCCCTCGAGGAGGAATCGCTCGGTGGTATAGCCGTGGTTATTGAGGATGACCACGATGGGATTCAGGCCGTGCTCGGCGATCGTGGAGAGCTCCATGCCGGTCATCTGGAAGGCGCCGTCCCCCACGATCACGAGGACCCGAGGCTTCGGGTTGGCCATGCTGGCACCCACCGCGGCCGGGAGGCCGAAGCCCATCGACGTGTAGTACGCCGGGCTGAGGAATTCGGTGTGACGGTGCATCTCGAGGTCGGCCGACCCGAAGAGGGAATCGCCGATGTCGGCGATGACGGTCATGTCGGCGGCCTCGGCGAGCATCCGGTTGAGGCGTCCGAACAGGAGCCTCGAGGTGACCTTCGACTCGGGAGCGGCGTCGGCGGTGCCCTCGAATGGGTTGGATCGCTTCGGCACGGGGATCCGTACGACCTCCGGCCTTCGCGCGATCAGGCCGCGGATGAAGTCGTCGAGCCGCACGTCTCGGTAGTGGTGATGGCGGATCCTCAGGTCCTCGCTGGTCGCGTCGATGCATTTCGACGGGTCGAGCTTCGCCGTGAAGATCCCCAGGTTGATGTCGGTCAGGAAACAGCCGAGCATGAGCAGGCAGTCGGCCGACTCCACTAGCTCGGTGACCTCGGCTCGTCCCATGGCCCCCTCGTAGACGCCCGCGAACAACGGGTGGGCCTCCGAGATCACGCTCTTGCCCAGGATGGTCGTGGCGATGGGCATTCCCGTCGATTCGGCGAGGGCCAGCAGGTCGCCCTGAAGGCCGAAGCGATGGATCTCGACGTCGGCGAGGATCATGGGGCGACGGGCCGATGTCAGGAGCGCGGTGGCCTCGTCCAGGGCCTCGCGTAACGCATCGGGATCGCTCGGGGGCAGGCCCTCGGGCGGTCGATGCGGCTTGACCAGTCGGGCGTGGACCTGGTCCCTCGGCAATTCGAGATAGACCGGGCGCTTGTACCGCACGGCTGCCTCCAGGACCCGGTCGATCTCCTCGAGCGCCGTCTCGGGCCTGTCCAGCACGGCCGAGGCCACGGTGATCTTCTGGAAGACCTCGAATTGCGTCTCGAAGCCCTTGACCTTGTGGTGCAGCAACGGGTTATGCGCCCGCTCCGACAACCCGGGCGAGCCGCCGAGCACGATGACGGGCGACTTCTCCGCGTAGGCCCCGGCGATGCTGTTGCACGCGCTGAGGCCCCCGACGCAGTACGTCACGCAGATGCAGCCGAGCCCGTGGATCCGGGCGTAGGCATCGGCCGCGAACCCCGCATTGTCCTCGCGCGTCGTCCCGACCAGCTTGATCGGACTCTCCTCGATCAGCTTGTACAACCCCAGCACGTAATCGCCGGGGATGCCGAAGACGTGCTCGACACCGAGGGCTCCGAGTCGTTCGACGAGGTACTGGCCGACGGTCGCCACGGCCGGCGCGGCCGTCGCCGATCCATCCCGGGTCGCCGTCGCGACCACTGGAGCCGAAGTACTCGACATCATGAGTCTCCTTGACTGGAAGCGAGGAGCGAGGAAAACCGGCCCCGAACCGAACCATCCCAGCGATTCAGCGGCCCGCGCGCGTCGCGAGGCAACGGCCGGCCATAGACGTAAACCCAGACCAGGTGATTGTTTCGAGTGATCGTCCGGGTGCGATGGTACAGGCCGCCGTTCGTCTCCTCATAAGCGTCTAACCGGACGATCCGATCGTCTGAGATCCCGGAACGGACGTAACCCTCCACCCATCCGGCCTCGGGATCGTCCAGGCTGACCAGTGCCGGGAATGGTCCGAGGTCGTAAAGGCGTCCGCGCACCGCGTCGGCCTCCCAGCCGTCCCGCGCCGCGGACTCCGGATCGCTGGGCATCAGGGTGCCGTAGGTGAAGAGCATTGACAGCATCAGCGACCCTCTACTGATACGAGGGGACAGCTGGTAGCGTCCAACTCACTCTTCTCATTGTAGGCGACTTGCGAGTGCGAGGCGGGTCGAACGGGATTCATTCCGTTAATCCGCAGCCCCAGCCAGGCGGGTCGAACGGAATTCATACCAGTTCTTGCAGTCAGAGGTTCGGGCAATGATTGACCACGGGCGAGGAAACGGAATGATTTCCATTCTACGTTCGCCCATAATCCATCCTACCAGGATAAACCCTCAGACGGGGCCGTAGTTCGTGTAGTAGCTGTAGAAGTCGTTGTCGAAGACGAAGTTCGTGAACGACACGGTCACCGTGATATCGAGCCCTTGCACGAAGTGCAGGCAGCCGATCGGCAGGAAGAGGACCTCGCCGGGATGAAGGATGCAGTCCAGGATCTGCGGTTGGGACGGGGCGGGATTCGGTGTGGCGGGCAGGTCGCGTCCATCGGCTTGCGAGAAGCAATGATGGAGATTACTCATGAGGGGAAGATCCCACGATGGGGCGATCTTGACCCGTTTGCGCCCGATCACCTGCGCCATGAAATTGTTGGTGAGGTCGTGGTGAAACGGCGTCAGGGTGCCGGAGGGTCCCATCCAGAAGAAGCCGCCGGGTTGGTCTTCTTTCAGATACTCGGGGATCTGTACGATGTCCTCCCACAACTCGGAGAGGGCCCTCCGGTTGTGGGAGTCGTTGTTGGCCGTCAGATAGAAGTCGTTGGTTTCTCCGGCGGTGCGCACGCGTTCGACAAAATCGCCGAATCGAACCCGCCCCACGAATTTCTCCGACTGGATTTCGTAGTCGGGGCTCGAGTTTCGGCCGGTCTGCACCTCGACCTCGCGTCCCCCGAACCGATCGGAGAAATAGTCGAGGCACCACTTGCTCATGGCCGGCCAGTCATCCATCATACCGGTGATGATGACCGGGCGATTGGCCGAGTAGAACTCGATGAGGAACTCATCGCGCGAGATTCTGTTGCGCCGTTCGACCTCGGAGGATCTTGGGTGGAGTCGGTTAAGTTTCCGATAGTTGGCCAGCACCCAATCGCGTTTCCGCAACCGGTTCGTCAGACGCTCCGAGGCTTGATAGTAGGGGCTTTGCAGGGCGAGGTTGATTTCATGGGCGGCCTCTTGCGGCGAGAATCCGCCCGCTTTCATGGTTTCCAGGACGCTTTGCGGCGATGCGCCAACCATCAGGTTCTCGGCGATCCAACGGCGAAATGTGTCGTCGACGCGTCGCGCGGGGGACGCCGCGGCCTGGACGACCGAGTGCGAGGGCGAATGGGAGGCGGGATGCCGCACGACGACGCGCGGCTGGTCCGGACGTCGCTCGGCAACAGAGCCGGCGCCGGCCTGGACCGGCCCTTGTGCGGCGGACGAGATTGGCTTCGTGCCCGGGGATGGATTTTGTTTTGGGTCCATGGCGCGGGATGATAGCTCGGGACGTTCCATGAGAGAAGGGCATTTTGTCCCAGGGTCATCCGGAGCCGCTGACGGGATCGTCCGGAGCCGCCCCGTGGACCTCAGAGACCTTACTCACAGGCAGGCGCAGTATGAGCGAGTGCGAGCGGATCGCCGTCATCGAGGTCGGTACCAAGGGGATTCGTCTCCTGGTGGTCCAACGGCGTAATCCTCCCCATGGTATGGAAGTCCTGGAGAGTCGGGGCGAACTGGGTAACCTTGGGGAGGGGCTTGACCAGAACGGCGGCCGCATGAATCCGCAGAACATCGAGCTCAGCCTGGACTACATCCGTCGTTATCTCAGGATGGCCCAGGATCTTGACCCGGCCCGGATCGAACTCGTGGGCACGGAAGTCTTCCGCCGCGCCACCAACGTCGACGAGTTCCGGGACCTCCTGCCCAAGCCGTTATCGCTGTGGATCTTGAAGCCGGAGGAAGAGGCCGTCGGGTCGTTCCTGGCCGCTTGCTGGGGGCTCCGCGCCATCCGCCCGGCGATCGGCCAGATTGTGGTGATCGACCTGGGCGGCGGTAGCCTGGAACTGGTCGGTGGGCTCCAGGCCAATCCGCCGATGCCGCTAGCCAGCGTCTCGATGGGTGCGATCGGGACCCTTTCGCTTCGAGAGACCTGGATGCGTGGCGTGCGATCGACGAATCCCGAACAAGGACTCGACGGATACATCGCGGCGGAGATCAACAGCCGCGCTGATGATTTCTCCGCGTTCCGAGGTCCGGCAGGGCCGAAGGGCAATACAAAGATCCTGGTGGCCGGCCTGGGCTCGACGGTGACGGATTCGGTCTGGATCCTGAACGGGAAGGCGCTCGGTCGGTACAAGTCGAAGGAGGTGAACGGACTATCCGCATCGCGGGACAACCTTCAGAGGTTGCGAGACGATCTCCTGAAGATGATCGGAAAGGGAGAGCCGCCGCCATCGGCGTTGTCACACGGCATCAAGGACGTGCTCGGCCACCAGCTCGGCCTCGCGGCATTGCTGGCCGTCATGGATGCACTGGGAGTCGAGTCGATCACGGCGTGCGGTACGGGGTTGCGGTTTGGCCTCGCCTTTGCGTTCCTCCACGATATCCCGCTGGCGATCCCGAAGTCCGAGCCGGGGACGTAGGCCGTTCGATCAGGCTCGGCGATTGATCAGCTTGCCCAGGTCGTGGGTGAACGATTCGAGGATCAGATTCATCGCGAGTCGGCGCTGAATATGATAATCGGCCTCGAGACATCGGTCGGCCAGTACGAGGACATCCTCGGGCTCGAGTCGGTGCGCCAGGGCCATCGCGGCGCGGCGATCATCATCGTCGGGGCAGGGGGGGGCCAGGCCGGCAGTCTGCCAGAGGACTCCCCGGAAGAACCGCGACAGCTCGCCGACCAGGAGGCTGGCACGCCGCCGCTGATCGACCGATTCTTTCCCCGATTGCTTGACGTGCTCGAGCACGCGATGGGCCACGGCGGGGGGATCGAATCCATGGTCGGCGACCAGCTCGTCGATGAGCAGGCGGCGGAACCGCCCGAGTTCGGCGTCGGCCAGCCCGATGGCCCTCTGGATGCTGCCATCGCCGAGCGCCGCGAGCCTCGCGGCGGCCTCCTCGTCCTCGGCCACACCTTGTTCCAGCAGCAATCCGGCGATATCGCCCTGGGACAGCGGGTCGAATCGCACGACCTGGCAGCGCGAGACGATCGTCTGGAGCTGGACCTCGGCCGAGGTGCCGATCAGGATCAGCACGGCGCCCGGCGGCGGCTCTTCCAGGGTCTTCAAGAATGCGTTGGCGGCCTCGTCGTTCAGGTCGTCCGCGTCGTCGAGGATCGCGACCTTGCGAGCGCCTCGGGCCGGCTTGAGCGCGAACTGGTCGCACAGGTCGCGGATCACGCGGATCGGCAGCTCATGCTTGTCCTCGGGACGCGCGAACTCGATGAAATCGGGGTGCGTCCCGGCCTCGACCTGGAGGCAGCCGGGGCATGCCTCGCACGGGTCGAGGTCGGCGGCGGGTCGGGCTTCGCAGAGCAGGGCCTTGGCCAGCTTCCTCGCGAACGTCCGCTTGCCGATCCCCTCGGGGCCGACGAAGAGTAGTGCATGCGGGAACCGCCCCTGCTGGAGGCTCCGGCGCAGTTCCGCCACGACCCGGTCATGGCCGCGGATCGAGTGCCAGGACACGGCCCACCTCACTCTGGATTCGCTCGAAGACGACTTCTGGTCCCGCCGAGGCGTCGATCAGGACGATCGGCGCGCGATAGCACAACGACAGTGCCGAGCGCCGCCCGGTCCCGATCGCCGACTCGCGATAACCCTGGATCACGCGCTCTTGGTAATCGCCCGGCCGGTCCTCGATCCGGTCCCGCGCGGCCCCGACTCGGGTCCGGGCGACGTCCAGGTCCACGTCGAGGATCAGGGTCAGGTCGGGACGGAGTCGGCCGGTGGCCACGTCGCCGACCACCGCGATCTGCTCGACCGGCAATCCCCCCGCATACCCTTGATAGATGAGATTCGCCAGGAGGAACCGGTCGCAGACCACGACCCGGCCCGCCTCGAGGGCCGGCCGGATGATCTCCTCGACCATCTGCGATCGGCTGGCCATGTACAGCAACATCTCGGATCGCAGCGAGATCGCTACCGAGTCGCGGTCCAGCAGGATGCCGCGGAGCCGCTCGCCGAGCGCCGTGCCGCCCGGGTCGCGACAGGTGACGACATCCAGCCCCTGGTCGCGGAGCCAATCCGCCAGCCGTGCGGCCTGAGTCGTCTTCCCGCCGCCGTCCGGTCCATCCAGGACCAGGAAGAATCCCGGATGAGCATGAGGGCGAGGTTCTTTCGTCTTCGCCTCCGTGGACATGTTCTCGGCCCTCTTTGAATCCGGTCCCTCACGCAAGGAAGGAGGCGGCTATCTCTCGGGACAACTTGCGGTCGATGTGGCCCAGTCTAACCGAGTCCTGCTCGATTTCCATCAGATCAGGCCGCCATGTGTCAGAAAAGCCGGAGCCTCAACCGGAGAGGAAGGCGTTGGCTTCGGCGAAGACCTGCCGAATCTTGTTGTGATACAGAAGGGCGCTGATCTGCTCGAAAGTGCCCCAGCGATACCATCGGCCGGACGGGTCTTCCATGTGCTCGGGGGAGCAGGCCAGCGGCGCGGCGTCACGGACCTCAGCGAGGTAGTAGGTCACGGTCTTGATGATCTTGCGCCCGCGCCGGATGTAGGTGTACGAGAGGTTCCGTTCGAAACCCACATGGAAGGACCACTCGACCAGGGCGGTCTCCTCATGGAATTCGCGCGCGGCCGCCTCCTGGATCGTCTCCCCCGGCTCGACCCCGCCCTTGGGAAACTCCCATTTGGCGCGGGGGTTGCGGACCGTGGCCGAGTGGAGGACCAGGTATAACGGCTCCTGATCGTCTCCCCGGCGGTAAGGAATGACGCCGGCGGATCGCTCGTGGAACGTGGTCATGTGAGAGGACGACGGGGCTGAGGATCTCCACCGACGCGACCTTGGTCGCCCGCCGATCCGGAAGCGTCTTCCTCCGTCGCCGCGACGAGACCGAGGACGTACCCCGCCTCGACGCGATCGTCTTCCCGCCCATGGATCTCGGCCAGGAGCCCGGTCACCGGCGAAGGCACATCGAAGGTCGCGGGACCGGCCAGGACTTCCACCAGCCGTTCCCCTTCCCAGACACGCTCTCCCCGCGCGGCGAACCAGTAACTCACGATAATCGGAGTGTCCGGACCGGTACCCAGGTCGGGCAGGATCACAGGCGTCAAACGCATGGTGAACCCCGCCTCGTATTGTATGCTCGTCGATATCGATCGGGGCGCCCGCCGATCAGGGCACCCCGACCACTTCAATTCCAGCTTATCCCGACTGATCCCCTTTCGCCAGACAGATGTCGAGGCGATCCCGAAAGTCGCCGGACGGGCTGACCGCTCGACACGAATTTCGCGGCTTTCGACGCGCCATGCACGCACAAAATCGGCGAGGAATCCACCGATCCTCGTGACCCACTGCGAGATCGAGGGGGGTTTTCCTCGCCTCGTAACTTCTTTCGCCCCACCATGTGGAGTCGCCATCCATGGTTGGTCCTGACTTGTCATCGCGATCGCCCGGGGATTAGAATGATCGATGAAACACGAAGCTGTTGATGAGGGTCTGATCCATGTGATTCTGTTCCCCACGTCCAACGGACCTGTGCGTCGACGATGTCGTGGAAACGACGCATCCGATGAGGCTGTAGGCGGTCCATTTTGAAGGAGTTGGCATGTCCAGTCCCAGAATACCCAGCCGTTTCATGGCGGCCATCCTCGGCGTCGCCTGGATAGCGATCCTTTTCCTCCCCATGGCTGTCACGGCACAGGCCGGTCCGACCGACTCGCGGTCCGAGTTGCCGCTCGGTCGGGGACTCAATCAGCGGGTCTCGAACTTCACCCTCAAGAACGTCGCCTCCGATCGCACGGTCTCGCTCTATAGTTACGTGGGCAAGAAGGCGATCGTGCTGGTCTTCCTGGGAACGGATTGTCCCGTCGGCAATCTCTACGTGCCCCGTCTCATCGAGCTGAATCACGCCTATCAGAGCAAGGGCGTGATCTTCCTCGGCATCAACTCCAATGCCCATGAGAGCGAGCAAGATGTCGCCAAGTACGTACGCGAGATGGGGGTCGACTTCCCGGTCCTGAAGGATACCCAGAACACGATCAGCGACCTGCTGCTGGTCGAGAGGACCTGCGAGACCCTCGTGCTCGACGGGATCGGCCGCATCAAATACCGGGGCGCGATCGACGATCAATATCTACAAGGCAAGAGCAAGGATCACGTCGAACAGACGTATTTGCGCGACGCCCTGGATGCGCTCCTGGAGAATCGGCCGATCAAGGTCGCGGCCACCCGCGTCGAGGGATGCCTGCTGGATCGGGTTGAGCCCAAGCCGGTCGAGGCCTCGAAGGCCCCGCGGGTCCGGGCCGCCGCCCCCGCGATCACCGAGGCCCTGGTTTCCCGCGATCAAGAGCATCCGGTCAAGGTCGGGGTTGTTACCTATGCCGCCGAGGTCTCGCGGATCATCCAGGAAAAATGCCAGGGGTGCCACCGGCCCAATCAGGTCGGGCCGTTCTCACTCCTGAGCTATGACGACGCTCGTAAGCATTCGGCGATGATCCGGGAAGTGGTCGATGATCGGCGGATGCCCCCCTGGCATGCTGACCCACGATATGGGCACTTCAGCAACGATCGCAGCCTCTCGTCCAAGGAGCGGGCAACCCTCCTGGCCTGGATCGATCAGGGCACCCCGCTGGGCGACCTGAAGGTTTTGCCGGCGCCCCGGGCGTTTCCTGATGGCTGGTCGATCGGAAAGCCCGACGTCATCTTCGAGCTACCCGAGACGTATTACGTGCCCGCTCAAGGTGTCGTCTCCTACGTCTACTTCCGCATCCCGACGAATTTCAAGGAGGATCGCTGGATCCAGGCCGCCGAGGCGGTACCCGGCGATCCGTCGGTCGTCCATCACATCGTCGTATACCTGATGGATCGCAACAATGGACCGGGTCGAGGGAGAGGGCCGGGGCAGCATTTCTGCGGTTATGCGCCGGGCGACCTGGGCACCGTGCTCCCCGAGGGGACGGCCAAGAAGATCCCGGCCGGCTCCGAATTGATCCTCCAGGTCCACTATACGCCGATCGGCCGCATCCGGGCCGACCGCTCCAAGGTCGGATTCATCTTCGCCAAAACCAAGCCGACCCGGCAGGCCTACACCATCGGAATCGCCAACCCCGATCTGATGATCCCGGCCGAGCGCGACGACGTGGCGGTGTCATCCGCGATCGAGGTGCCCCAGGATATGCGGTTGGTGAGTTTCATGCCCCACATGCATCTCCGTGGCAAGGACTTCAAGTACACGATCACGAGGCCGGGCGAGTCCCCGCAGGTGGTCCTCTCCGTGCCCGCTTACGACTTCGGCTGGCAGACGTATTACGTGCTCAAGGAGCCGATCCTCCTCCCCAAGGGGTCGCGTATCGACTGCCTGGCCCACTTCGACAACTCGTCGAACAACCCCTACAACCCCGACCCGAAGAAACTGGTTCGCTGGGGCGAGCAGACGTTCGAGGAGATGATGATCGGCTATGTCGACCTGGACGTGCCCGTGGGCTCGCCGCCGATCGACGGCTCCGAGCTGCGACCGGCGTCAATCCGGGCGACGCAGAACGCGATCCAGGCGTTGCGTCGGCTGGGCTCCGGGAGCAACGCCGGCCCGAACCAGACGAAGCCCTCGGCCCGATAAATGAGGAACTGGATGATGAACGCGATGTCCCGGATCGTGTCCTTATCCGCCACCCTGGCGATCGTCGCGATCGGAGGTCCCGGCCTTTCCAGGCCCGCTCGAGGAGTCGATGCGAAAGGCCGCGAGATCCCCGCGGCCTTCTCGTCCCTGGAATACCTCGTGGGGAAATGGAAAGGTCAGGCCGTACCCAAGGACTCTCCGCAGAGTTTCCGCGGCTGGCCCGAGTCGCATACCTGGGCCTGGATCTTCACGAAGGGGAAGCCGACGGGTCTCTCGCTCTCGATCACGGGCGGAAAGATCCTCGCCGACGGCAAGTTGACCTACGACCCCGCGCAGGGGCGTTATCGACTCGATGGAACCAGGCCGAAGCCGGAAGGCGGTCCCTTCGCTTTCGCCGGTACGATCGACGCCTCGGGCAAGATGCTGGTCCTCGAACAGGTCGGGCACGACTCGGCCGGAGGCCAGCCCCGCGGCACGATCCGCGTCTCGTTACGGCCGAACGCCAACTTCATCCGATACACGATGTGGGTCGACCGGAAGGAACCCGGCGACGTGCAATTCAGCCGCAGCATCGAGGTTGGTCTGACCAAGGAAGGGGAGTCCCTGGCCGCTGGTGCGAGCAGCAGCGAACGTCCCAAGTGCATCGTGACCGGCGGGGCGGCGACCATGAGCCTGACCTACCA
>JBKQHM010000331.1:0-12575 GCA_052148775.1 Isosphaeraceae bacterium
GATCCGCCTCCCATTCATCTGGGAGGCGTTCGAGCCCGAGCCGGGCCGATACGACTCGTCGTACATGGCGCGGATGACGGCGATCGCCGCCGCGGCCTGGGATCGCGGGCTCTATGTGATCGTCGACATCCACCAGGACGGCTTCTCTCGCAACACGACGCGAGGCTGCGGATGCGGGTTCCCCCTGTGGGCGATCTCGCCCCGCGCCACGCCGCGCGAGCCCGACAACGGCTGCGACTGCAAGAGCTGGGCCCTCCAGGAGCTGACCGACCCGAACATGCACCGGTCGTTCTCCGACTTCTATGCGGATAACTACGGGGTGCGTACGCGATATCTGGCCATGCTCGGCGAGGTCGCGAGCGCCTTCGCCGCGATCCCGGGCGTGATCGGCTACGACCCGCTGAACGAGCCCTGGGGGGACGAGCGCCGGGAGATCGTCCCGCTCTACCGGGACGCCGCCAGGGCGCTCCGCGCCCGGCATCCGACGGCGATCCTGTTCCTCGAAGCACACGGGCCGACCGCCGCGGGCGTCCGGACCCGGCTGCCGAATCCGGGCCTCGACAACATCGCATTCGCCCCGCATTACTACAAGCCGCTGGCCATCGCGCTGGAAGACTGGGGCGGGCAGACCGCCGCGATCGACCGGGCCTTCCTCCGGATGGAGGCGAAGGCGGCGGAATGGGGCGTGCCGCTCATCCTCGGCGAGATGGGCATCCAGGGGGGCGCGGGCCGGGCCGGCGACTACGTGGATTATCTCTACGACCGGGTCGACGCGAAGCTCGCCTCGGCCTTGCAGTGGAACGTCGCGCCGCACTGGACGCCCCACTTCGGCGACGGCTGGAACGGCGAGGACTTCAGCATCCTCGACGGCTCCGGCCGTCCGAGGCCGAATTATCGGCCGAGGCCCTATCCGCGGCGCGTGGCCGGACAGCCTTTGTCCTTCCGATTCGCGGCGAGCACGCCGCCGCGGGGCTGCCCGCGCCTGGAGTTCGTCTGGTTGCACCGTCCCGGGATCGGCCCCACCGAGATCGTCGTGCCGTCCGGGACCTTCCCGCCGGACGCGCGCCCGAAGATCGAGCCTGCCGACGCCGTCTGCCGATGGGACCCGGCGCGCCGGCTCCTGACCTGCGACTCGCCCCGCCCCTCGACCATCCGCGTCATTCTCGAGGTACCTTGAACCGGATCGGCGTCGCGGAGATGTCCCGTCATCCGGATCATTCGTCGAACTTCACGACCTCGCCACCGGCGCGGGTGATCAGCGCATACCAGACCTTCCGGTCTTGCTTCGCGGGCAGGCGACGGACCGAGCCGTCGCACAACGCGGCGTTCGGCCCCTCGGCGTGGATCGATCCGGTGTAAACCTTGCGGGCCAGCGGATCGTTCCCGTCATAACCCGGCGACGTGTGGACGTCGAACTCGCTGCCACCCCAGCCGCCGACGGCCCAACCGAAGCTGTCGCGCTTCTCGACGATGGCCAGGGTGAAGGAGGTGCCGTCGGTGATGTCTCTGATGCCGATGTTGCGGGCCCTCGGCTTTCCGTCCCGGGCCTTCACCCGACCGTCCAGGGTGATGACGGTCATCATCACGCCGAGGTAGGTCCCCTTCTGTTTCGCGAAGTCCTCGCCCCAGGGGCCTCGGCCGCCGCCCCAGTTGGCGCCGTAGTGACCCTTCGCGAAGGTTGAGCGGCTCTCCGGGTATCGCACTTCCCCGGCCGATAGGCCCTTGGTATCGGGGTTGTCCGGACAGAGGAAGGTATCCAACTGGGTCTCGACCACCGTCTCGTTGGCGGCGTGCCAGTTCTCCCGGTGGAAGTTGTACATGTTGTAGAGCGGCGCCTGCTCCATGAAGGGCAGGATGCTGGCAAATGCGCTGTGCCCGTTGGCGTAGCCCTCGCCAACCGTCTGGCTCATCGGGAAGGTGCTCCAGGCGGAGAGGTAATTGTGGAGTGCCAGGCCGATTCGTTTGAGGTTGTTCACGCAGCTCGCCTCGCGCGCCGCGGCCCGGGCTTCCTGCACCACCGGGAGCAGGATGGCAAGCAGTACGCCGAGGACCGCTACCAAGACCAGCACCTCGATCAGCGTGATCCCCCTGCGCGTGTCTCGTCGCATCGACCCGTCCTCCCGGTTTTAAGTCGCTTCGCCGGCCACAGAGTTGGAACCAAGGACGCATCTTAGCCGAGACCTGCGAGTTTGCGATAGGCACTCGTGTGGAAGCGGACGATGGATCATCGGCGGCCCCCGGTATCATCGGGGAGTTCGTTCTACCCCGTCGAGTCGGGCCGCGGGTACGGCGTGGGATGAATCGGATCCCGGCATCCAACCCTTCGACGAAGCCCGGCGCGCCGAGTAAGATGTTAATGGTTCGTGACATGCGGGGATATCGCGTCAACGATCCCGGGCGGATCGCGATGCCCCTGGTCGTGTGTCATCCCTCCAAGAGATGCCGCGTCGTCCGGCCCGCCGGACGTCTCAGGAAAGCGAGCGCTGACCATGAAGAGATGGTTCGGATTGTTGCTGGTCCTCCCGTGCGTGCTGTCGTGGCCGGTTGCCCCGGCGGGTGCCCAGGAGTCGCCAAGGCCGATCCGGGCGCTGCTGGTCCTCGGCGGCTGCTGCCACGACTATGCGCGCCAGAAGGACATCCTCGCCCGGGGCATCGCGCGGCGTGCCCACGTAGAGGTGACCATCGCCTACGATCCCGACAAGTCCACCGGGCACAAGAACCCCGTCTACGACAACCCCGACTGGGCCAAGGGCTTCGACGTCATCATCCACGACGAGTGTTCTTCGGGGGTCACGGACAAGGCCGTCATCGACACGATCCTCGGTCCTCACCGTGACGGGCTCCCCGGCGTCGTGCTCCACTGCGGGATGCACTGCTACCGCACCGAGGGCTTCCCCAGGCTCGCCACGACCTGGATGAAGTTCACCGGCCTGATCTCCACCGGGCACGGTCCGCAGCAGCCCATCGCCGTCGCGTACATCGACAAGACCAGCCCGATCGTCGGCCCCCTCGGCGACTGGACGACCGTCAATGAGGAGCTCTACAACAACGCCGCCGGCCGGCTCGAGCCCACCGCCCATGCGCTGGCGCGCGGCAAACAGGGCCGCGCGGAGTCGGTCGTCGTCTGGACCAATACCTATAACGGCAAGACCAGGGTCTTCTCGACGAGCCTCGGCCACAACAACGCGACCGTCGCCGACCCCCGCTACCTCGACCTTGTCACCCGCGGCCTGCTCTGGGCCGTCGACAAGCTCGACGACCGTTACCTGAAGCCGGCCACGGACCTGGTCCCCGAAGACCTCGCGAAGGGGAAGCCGGCGACGGCCTCCTCGACCCAGAGCCCCGACCATTCCCCCGGCGCCGCCGTCGACGGCAATCCCGAGACCCGATGGTGCGCGGACGGCCCGTCCAGCCCGCAGTGGTGGCAGGTCGACCTCGGCAAGCCCGAGGGCCTGACCGGCGCCCGCATCCTCTGGGAGCAGGATGGGGTCGCCTACCGTTACAAGGTCGAGGGCTCGGAGGACGGCAAGTCCTGGACGATGCTCGCGGACCAGACCAAGGGCGACGCGCGCGACCAGGATCGCACGCACGAGTTCCTCGCGAGGGCTGTCCGGTACGTCCGCGTGACCGCCACCGGGTTACCGAACGGCGCCTGGGCCAGCATCTTCGAGGTCCAGGTCTTCGGGACGAACAAGGTCCCGGCGCCGGCCGGGACGACGAAGGCATCCGCGCGACCACTCAGGCGGGCCGGCAAGGACGGCCTGCTCGGCGAGATCAGGGCGCCCGCCGGGTTCGCCGTGACGATGTTCGCCCAGCCGCCCGACGTGAGCTACCCGACCTGCCTGGCCGCGGCGCCGACGGGCGAGGTATTCGTGGGCGTCGATGAGAACGGCTCGCTCGACGCCAAGCCCGGCCGCGGCCGGGTCGTCCGATGCATCGACGTGGACGGCGACGGCAAGGCGGACAGGTTCAACGTCTTCGCCCGGATGGACAGCCCCCGCGGCGTGATCTACGACGACGGCACGCTCTACGTCCTCCACCCGCCCGACCTGACCGCCTACCACGACGACAACGGCGACGGCGTGGCCGATCGCTCCGAGACGCTGGTCAAGGGGATCGGCTTCAACCTCAAGTTCCGCGGCGCGGACCACACCACCAACGGCATCCGGCTGGGCATCGACGGTTATATCTATGTGGCGGTCGGCGACTACGGCTTCATCAAGGCCGTCGGCAAGGACGGCGCGAGCCTCCAGTACCGGGGCGGCGGCGTGGTCCGCGTCCGCACCGACGGCAACGGCCTGGAGGTCGTCTCGCGCGGCCAGCGCAACATCTACGACGTCGCCGTCGATCCTTATCTGAACCTGTTCACCCGCGACAATACCAACGACGGCGACGGCTGGGACGTGCGGCTCAGCCACGTCGTCCCGACGGGGCACCTGGGCTATCCGTCGCTGTTCAAGAACTTCGCCGAGGAGATCGTCCAGCCGCTGGCCGACTACGGCGGCGGCTCGCCGACGGGGTCGCTCTACCTCCAGGAACCCGGGCTGCCCGAGCCGTTCGGCGATACGCTCTACACGTGCGAATGGGGCCGCGAGGGCATCTTCCGGCACCCGCTCGAGCCAAAGGGGGCCGGGTTCACCGCGGGGCAGGAGCCGTTCGTCATGCTGCCGCGACCGACCGACATGGATGTCGACGGCCAGTCGCGGATCTACATCTCATCATGGCGAGGCGCCGTCTTCACCTATGCCGGCCCGAACGCCGGCTATGTCATCCGCGTGACCGATCCGACCGCGGTCCGGCCCGCCTTCCCTAATCTGAAGGCCGCGACCGATGAGCAACTCGTCGAGCATCTCGCGTCCCCGAGCCAGGTCCTCCGCCTCGCCGCCCAGAGGGCGATCCTGAGGCGCAGCAACAAGCCCGCGATCGCCAGGGGTCTGGAGGCCCTGGCCCGCACCGACGGCCCCCTGGCGCCCCGGGTCGCGGCGATCTTCACGATGGAGCTGCTGCTCGGCCGCGATGCGATCGCCCCCCTCGTAAAGCTCGCCGGTGACCCGAAGGTGCGCGAATTCGCCCTGATCGCCCTGTCCGACCGGAAGGAAGATGCGGCCCGAATTCCGGCCGGGCCGTTCGTGGCGGCGCTCTCCGACGCCAATCCCCGGGTCCGGCTCCGGGCGGTCGTCGGCCTCGGCCGGCTGGGCAAGGTTGAGGCGGCCCCGGCGATCGTCGCGTTGACGGCCGACGGCGACCCGCTTGTCGCCCACGTCGCGGTCAAGGCCCTGGTCGCCCTCGACGCCGTCGACGCCTGCCTGGCGGCGCTCGCCCCCTCGACGCCGAAGCTCGCCCCCGGCGCGGCGCGGGCCCTTCAGGCCATCTACAGCCCGAAGGCCGTCGACGGCCTGATCGCCCGGCTGGAAAACGCCCGGGACGAACCCATTCTGCGGCTCGCCTTCAAGGCGCTCTGCCGGCTCGACCACCGCGAGGCCGATTACAAGGGCGACTGGTGGACCACCCGCCCCGACACCAGCGGCCCGTACTACAAGCCCGTCGCCTGGGACCAGACCCGGAGGATCGAGAGCGCCCTCGGCGACGCCCTGAAGCGGGCCGACTCGCAGTCGGCCGGCGAGTTCCTGATCGAGCTCGTCCGGAACAAGGTCGAGCTGGAGGGCGCCGCGGCGATCGACATCGACCTGGCCAGCCTCGCACCGTCGGCCCGCGCCGCGGTGATCGACATCCTGATCGTCCGGCCGTCGCTGCCCCCGCGGGCGATCCCGTTCCTGGAAAGCGTGGCGGTCTCCGAGAAAGAGTCGCCCGCGCTCCGGGCCAAGGTCGTGAAGGGGCTGGACCGCTATCATCGACGGTCAGCGACCGCCGTGCTGGCGGCGATCGGGCACCAGGACGCACCGCCGCCCGAACTGCTCGACCTGTGGAGGGACTACCTGCGGAACGGCGACCATGCTCGGCGCGTCGGCGACTTCCGCAAGCTCGCCGAGGACGCGGACCCGGCACAACGCGAGCTGGGGTATGCCGTGCTGCTGGCCCTGGACGCCAACCCCAGGGCACCTGCCAGGGCGAAGGCCGAGGCCGGTCGGGCGATCGAGTCGGCGTGGAAGACGCCGAAAGGGGCCGCGAGCCTGCTCCGCGCGATCGGCCGCACCGACTCCGTGAAGTACGCGTTCCAGGTCAAGAACCGCCTGAAAGACGAGGACATCGAGGTGAAGAAGGCGGCGGCCTTCGCCGCGTCTCGGCTGGAGCTCGACCGCGAGGCCGGCCACGGCCCGACGATCGCCGCGATCCCCTTCGAATCGGTCCTCGCGAGGGCGACGAAGGAGAAGGGCGACCCGAAGCTCGGCGAACGGCTGTTCCAGCGACAAGGATGCATCGCCTGCCACACCGTCGCCCCTGGCGAGGCCCCCAAGGGGCCGTCGCTGCTGGGCATCGCGACCCGATACAGCCGCGCCGAGGTCACCGAGTCGATCCTCAAGCCGAGCGCCAAGATCGCGCAGGGCTTCGAGCCGCAGAAGTTCGCCACCGTGGACGGCCGGACCTACGAGGGCTTCGTCGTCCGCGAGTCGGGGGACGAGGTCGAGCTGCGGGATATCCAGGGGAGTGCGACCATTCTGCCCAAGAAAGACATCGAAGACCGTGCCAGGGGCGACGTCTCGATCATGCCCACCGGCCTGGCCGACCCCCTGACGATCCAGGACTTCGCCTCATTGCTGGCCTATCTCGAATCGTTGAAGTCGAAGTGAGAGACAAGGAATCCGCGATGAAGACCATGACGCTTCAGACCACAATCGGTCCCAACGGGGCCATTCATCTGGACATCCCCAGCGATCTGCCCCCCGGGCCGGCCGAGGTCAAACTGACGATCCAGCCGATTCCTCCGATCTCGAACGATCACTCGGGACCGGCATCCGCCGAATCGGAGTCGGCCCGCCTGCTCGACGCGCGAACTCCTATGGCAGGTCTGGAGGGCCGGAGCAAGACGTGTAGCGGGCTCTTTCTCGGTAAGCTGCCGGAAGACTATGACATCGACGCGGTCCTTGATGAAATGAATTCAAAATGGAAAGCCAAGCTGCAGGATCTGGGTCGCGAACCGTGATGCCGTGTCTCTATGTGGTCGACACTCACACGCTTTACTGGCGAGAGTTCGCTCCCAAGCGGTTGTCTCCGAGTGTTGCGGAAGTCCTCGAAGAAGTTGAAGCGGGCCGAGCGGTGGCCGTACTCCTTCCCATCGTCCTCGCCGAATTCTATTATGTGCTCCGCAAGGAGAACCTGGAATCCGACGCCCCACTGTACCTCCAATATGTCACCGAGGCGTCTGCCTATCGACTGGAGCCGCTGACCTGGGACGACATCCTACAACTGCCAGCATTCCCCGAGGTCCCGGAAATGCACGATCGGCTCATCGCCATCGCCGCGAAACGTCTCGATGCGGTCGTGCTGACGCGCGACCCCGAATTGCATGCCTCTCCCCAGATTCGTTGTTTGTGGTGACCGAGGTCAACTCCGGGTGGAAGAAACAACCTTCCTCGAGGGAATCGACGCCATGCCTGCAAGAGTCCACTCATTCGCATTGCTGGGTCTGATCGCGACGACCGCGCTCGTCGCGTGCCTGGCCGCCGACGAGGTGCACAAGATGGTTTCCCACGACCGATGGAAACAGCACGATAACCACCGTCCCAAACCGGCCGTCGTCGAGCCCGCGGGCGGCCCGATCGCGGCCCACGCGCCGGGAGACGCCGTCATCCTGTTCGACGGGACGTCCCTCGACGGCTGGCAGAGCCCCGAGGGAGGCCCGGCACGATGGAAGGTGGGGGGTGGGTTCCTGGAAGTCGCACCGGGTACCGGACCGATCCAGACGAAGGCGCAGTTCGGTGACGTTCAACTGCACATCGAGTGGGCCGCGCCCAGCCCGGCCGTCGGCAAGGGGCAGGATCGCGGCAACAGCGGCATTTTTCTCATGGGTGTGTATGAGTTACAGGTCCTGGATTCTTACCGGGCCGACACCTACGCCGACGGGCAAGCCGGGGCCATTTACGGGCAGTTTCCGCCGCTTTCCAACGCCTCGCGTCCGCCCGGCGAGTGGCAGTCATACGACGTTGCCTTCCGACGGCCCCGATTCGACAAGGACGGCAAGCTCGCCGAGCCGGCGCGCGTGACCCTCTTCCACAACGGGATCCTCGTGCAGAACAATGAGGAACTCTTCGGCAAGACCTCCTGGCTCGAGTGGCAACCGTACGAGGCCCATGGCGATCGCGGCCCGATCCAGCTCCAGGACCACGGCCACCCCGTACGCTTCCGCAACATCTGGATTCGCGACCTGCCCGAACGCCCCGCGCCCTCTGCGCAGGACCTCGCCCGGCCGAAGATCATCGCCCTCTCGTCGGAAGCCCTGGAAGCCTTCGCGGGGCAATACCGGATGGGAGAGAGGGCCGATGCCCCTCCGGTCACGATCGGCCGCGGCGAAGGGCACCTGACCCTCAAACTGCCCTCACGCCCCACGCCGCTGGTCATGCAGCCCGTCTCCGCGACCGAGTTCGTCCTGCCGCGTACGGATGCGCGATTCGTCTTCCATCGGGATGCTCGGGGCCGCGTGACGGGCGCCGTGTTCACGATCGGCGATGGCGAGCGTCCGTTGACGAAGATCGAGCCTTGAGATGGCGCGGGCATCGTCGGGAGTCGACGTGACCGGCGAAGGGCTGGTCGAGGACGAGCGTCTCCTCATCAACCGAAAAGCAGGTGAGCCATGAAGTCGCGACGGATCGAGCCCGGCCCCGGGCAGGAATCGGTGTGGGACTACCCACGCCCCCCGCGCCTGGAGCCTTCGACCCGGCTGATCCAGGTGGTCTTCAACGGGCGGGTCATCGCCGAGACCCGCCGGGCCCTGCGCGTGCTGGAGACGAGCCACCCGCCGGTCTATTACCTCCCGCCCGAAGATATCCAGACCCGGTTCCTGCAACGCTCCTCGCGGTCGTCGTACTGCGAGTGGAAAGGCCGGGCCCAGTACCACAGCCTCGAGGTCGGCGACAGCCGCTCGCCCGACGCCGCCTGGTCTTATCCCGAGCCCACCGCCGCGTTCGCGGCCATCCGGGAACACCTGGCCTTCTACCCGAGCCGGGTGGACGAATGCCGCGTCGACGGCGAGGTCGTGCGGGCCCAGCCCGGCGACTTCTACGGGGGCTGGATCACCGCCGATGTCGTCGGCCCGTTCAAGGGAGACCCGGGGACGATGGGTTGGTGACGCAGAAGACTCCTTTGGCCGCGAGGGTCAGTCGGGGACGGCGAGGCCGAGGTGGTGGGCGCAATGAATGCAGTGGAACCGGGTCCACTCTTCCCCGGTCATCGGGCCGAGGCGGGGGTGGGCGGGGAACGGACCGTCGAACGATGTGTAGCGGGCGATCGCGTGGCGGAGCGAATCGGCCTCGGCGCGGCGATCGAGGCCGGGTTGCGGCAACATGACGGGCAGAGGGACCTCGATTCCATCGGCGAATCGGCCGCGATGGAAGAATCGGCGGCGGAACACGTCCTGTTCGCGCGTCGGCTCGGCCGAATTCGCCGGAGTATCCGTGGTCAAGCGAATCGCCGTCGCCAGGTGATTGAGGATCTGCCCGAGCGTCCATCGACCGACCGTGACATGGCCGGCCAGCAGACGTTCCACATCGGGCATCACCTCGTCGAGGCTCGCGAAGGTCAGCTCTCGTCGTTCGGCCATGGTATCGGCTCCTTTCCGTCTGGAGACCGATGTTCTAACCGAATGGGAGCCAGAAGACCATGCTGGCTCCCGTCGGCTCAATCGATGGCGAGAGATCAAGCGGCCTTTCGACACCGACCGCTACCGGCCATAGCCGCCGGGATAGCTGGAGGCGCCGTAGCCGCCAGCGTAGAACGTCTCCTCGATCTCGCGCGCCGAGGCGACATCCGGATCGCGGCCGATGACGAAGCTCCAGAGGGTCGAACGCACGGCACCGTGGAAGTCATAATCCTCGGGATGGCCGATGCGGTAACCGCCCGGACCGTAGGCCGGATAACCCGATGGGGCCATCG
Organism: Isosphaeraceae bacterium; assembly: GCA_052148775.1. GTDB lineage: Bacteria > Planctomycetota > Planctomycetia > Isosphaerales > Isosphaeraceae > CAVZRC01. The sequence goes on from JBKQHM010000331.1 coordinate 10,048, forward strand.
AGCCGGGGTACACGTTCGCGGTGTACTGGCCGCTCCCGTGATAGGTCTGCGGGCTGGGGGACGCCTCGCAGCCCTTGTTCTGGCATCCCAGGCCACTGAGGGCCATCAACATCACAAAGCTCACCTGCATGGCATTCCTCCCTGTTGAGAAAGGTGAGAGAATCGATAAGCCCTGGACCGGCGTCGATGACCACGCTCAGGCCGAGATCCATGGCATGACCCGGATCGATGCGATCGGCTCTCATCCCCTGCATTCTCATCGAGAGCATACCCTACATTTGAACCCGCGAAGGCGAAATCCGTCCGAGCCGGTCGCCGTCGCGGGCTCGGACGGAACATCCCACTCCCGAAAGACCCTGTCGCCGGGGTCGAGAGAAGCGCTCTTACCCGCCCATGAGGGTCTTGAGGATCAGCATCTCCAACTGCTCGTACTGGCGATGGGCTCGCAACTCCTCGACCTTGCGCTCGTCGACGCCCCGGACGATGTCGAGGAGGCGGAGGAACACCGTCTTGGAATGCGAGAGGTGGAACATCGACTCCTCGAATGTGGTCGTCCGCATGGCCTTGACGTCGAGGCCGACGCATTCGCCGTTTCGGCCGTAGCCGTTCTTCTCGAGGGTCCAGATGGTGTTGAAGGCGCGGCGGAGGTCGACCGATCCGAAGACCTTATCCTGGTCGTACTTGAGGCCGTTCTGGTCGTTGAGGTGCACGCTCCAGAGCTTGTCGTGATAGAGGGCATAGGCCATGTCGTCGGCGGGGTCGAGCCCGGCCAGGATCGAGTGGGCGCTCTCGATCAGGACGCCCGACCGGCTCGGGTCGATCGTCTTGTAGGCGACCCCGATCATATGCCCGACGGTGGGGAGATACGCCTGGTCCATCGGCTCATTGGGCTTGGCCTCGCCGAGGATGCGGATCTCCTTGTCGTGCTCGAGGATGGTGTTCCAGGCGTCGACGATCCGTCCGACCGCCGCCTTGGCGTCCTTCGCCTCGCGGATGTAGCTGCCCTCGCGGGCCAGCCAGAGCACGTAGTTCTTGCATCCGACCTCGCGGGCGATGTCGGCGCATCGCTTGGATCGCTCGATGGCGTACTTGCGGTCGTCGGGGTTATTCGACGTGAAGGCGCCGTCGATCGTCCGCGGATCTTCCCAGAGCCGGGGGGCGATGATCTCGACGAAGAGCCCCTCGCCGTCGAGGATCTTCTTGACCTCGGCGACCCCCTTGAGCGTGCTCGGCCAGTCCAGGTCGGCCGGGACGATGTCGTCGTCGTGGAACTGGACGGCGTCGAACCCGAGCTCTTTGTATGCCTTGAGTTTACGCGCGTACTCCATCTCCTTGCGGACCGGGGGGCCGAAGGGGTCGGCGCCCGTGCTGATGTTCCAGGGGCCGAAGGTGAAGCGGTACTGGGTCGGTGTCGCGGCGGGGCTCATAAAGCGTCGGTCTCCTCGATGCGTCGTGTCGGTCCCGGGGGGCGTACGGGCGCGCGCCGGGCTCGCCTCGGGGCGGGTCGGATCTCCCTCAGAGATACCCGAAGCGGAAGGTCCTCTCAATCTACCACTTTCCTCCGCCCGCGACGACCGCCCGCGCCGTTGACAGCAGGCACCCGATCGCGTCATGATCCAGAGAATTGTCGACCGGCGGCGGGTCAGCGATCGATCCTCGGAATTTCGAAAAGGTCCAGGGGAGAACCAGGTTCCCATGCGGCTCTGGCATCTCTTCGTTTTCATCTTCGCGATGGGCGTGTTCCTCGCGATTATCCGCGATCCCGTCGGCCGGATCGCCCTGATCGTGTTCTTCACGGCGCTGGGCGAGGTGGTCATCGGGGTCACGGCCGTGATGGCATTGTTCCAGACCATCGGCGCCCTCGGCGAGGCCAAGAGCCTGGTCGCGCATGCGGAGGCCGTCGCGACCACAACCCTGGTCCTGGTCCTGGCGACCGCCTTCATGTGGTCCTGGCTCTTCGTCGGTGCCTGGCTGGTCCAGGCATCCTTGCCATGAAAGGTCATCCAACCCGGACCGGATCGCTCGTCACGGGAGCGCCTGGCGGCCATGCAGTTCCCTCGGATGACAACACGCCGGTGGATGCTCGTGGTCCTCGTCATGGCGTTCGGGGCGCTCGTCGTGGCGATGGAGCGACGGGCCTCCGCTTACCGGCGGCGTGCTTATGAGCACTATGTCCTCTCGGGGGGCAATTTGCGATGGAAGATGCTCGACCTTCGTCCATCTGAGAATCGCAAGTATCACCTGAGAATGATGCAGAAGTGGTTGGACGCCCAGCGGCACCCGTGGATATCCGTCGAGCCGGACCCGCCCCCGCCGGAACCCGGACCCTGAAGGCTCATCGCGGCGGGCCGATCGCCCGGATCGGCACGCCCGCCGTCGTGTTGCGAGAAACGATTTGCGTGAGGAGGACGACCTTGATCGCCTACGTTCCCGAAACCTACCCCCACCAGTGGCTCCCCGAGGGCCTCGAGCTCAAGACCTGGGAGCAGATCGAGCCCTGGTATCGCCGATTGATGGATCAGCCGGTC
>JBKQHM010000332.1:0-7729 GCA_052148775.1 Isosphaeraceae bacterium
TCTTGATCTCCTCGCGGAACCAGTCCATGTCGGGGCTGTTCTCGTTCCCCCAGCGCAGGACGCCCCCCTCGGTCCGCTCCTTGATCGTCTCGACCGTCTTGCCGCCGACCTTCTTCTTCTGGACCTCCGTGACGACCTTTCCGCCGATCTTCTCCAGCCGTTCCTTCCGGGCCTGAGGCGTCCCCGGATCGGGCAACAGCGTGGCGATCAGGGCGGCCCGACACGCCGCCAGCGGCCTCCGCGCGGGCCAGATATGCAGCGTCGAGATGTGCCCGTGGCGGACGTTTTTCTCGTGGACCGAGTCCAGCGATGCCTGCTTGAGGGGGAAAGCCACTTCGATGAGGCGGGGGTGGTCAGGATTCATCGCAACCAGAGTAGAGAAGAAAGTGAAATGGTAACAATTCTGGGGTCGGTCACGACCTGCTCGTCTTCCAGGGTGACGAGCAGTCCGAATGGAGCATTGTAGACGGTCTTCTCGAGGAAAGCCCGAAGCCCCACTGTGTCATCATGTGGCTGGATCCGACGCCGATACTTGACCTCGATAGGAATGCGCTTCGTTCCTACCGTGATGACGAAGTCGACTTCGGGCTCCGCCCCTCGCGCCGGGGAATGAGCGATATCCAGGTTGGGAATCGAGGCGAAGAAGTATCCCAGGACGCTCTCCGCAATATGTCCGGCCAGGTCGCTCAAGTGAGGTTGGGCGCGCAACTCCGCGGGATCGAGCGGGATGATTTCCTGAAGCCAACTTGCTCGAAGCGCATGGTCGCACAAGCAAATCTTCGAGGCCGATCTCCTTCGCTTGAGCCGCAGTTCGAGAGGAGGAATCAGTCGAATCAGCAACGTCCCGTCCAGAAACCGAAGATAGTTGAGGATGCGGTTCCAGCCGATATTCCCGTGAAGGGCTTGTTGGATTTCGGGGACGAACAGGTTCTGTCCGGGACATTGCCCGGCGTATCGGCAACAGAGGCGGAAGACCTCTTCAAGGAGCTTTTCGTCTCGCTTCTGCCCGCGTGGTCCCATCCTGAGATCGTGCTGGATCGCACGTTTTATTACGGTTTCATTCAGGTAGCTCGCCACTTCCGGCCAGGGGAGGTCGTGGCGTTCCTGGGCGACAGGATAGGAACCTCGGTCCGAAAAAGAACGAAAAGCCTGTTCTCTCAAGAGCCTCGTATCTTTTGCGAACTGAATGCCCTCGTGCCAAAAAGCCGGTGTGGTGACTTTGTCGAGGCCATTATCAGCCCAAAACGGGTCGACGTGATGATCGAAGCGGATGAGAGCAATCTCACGGAGGAGCAGTGGGCCCATGTCCATCGTGGTGACGCGTCCCGCGAGACTATCGCGGCCGGCCTCGATCCTGAGCGAAGAACTACCCGTCACCAGCGCGCGAACCATCTGGTTATCAACAAGGCTCTTGACCTGAGGTGCCCAGGCATCCAGGTTTTGAACTTCGTCGAGGAAGATGTAAGCGGGCTGGTCGGCTCGTCCGGCTTCATTGAAAGTACGCCTCAAGATCGCCGATTCGAACCACCTCGTGATCGCCAGGACTGGCTCGGTCAACCCGCGAATTGCGGGTAGTTCGTCGAACGGCACGTAGAGTATGCGGTTGGCCGAGACCCCCTCGGCGAGGAGTCGTTCCATGATCTGTCGAAGCAGCACGGTTTTTCCAACCCGCCTGGGGCCTCGCAGCACGCAAGCGGGTGTCATGCCTTTTTGCAGGAGCCGAATCAGGCGATCGAATGGCCAGCGCCGGTTCGGCGGCATGCCCGGTCCCGGCTTTCCATCCCACCAGGGGTTCAGGGTGCGAAGATTCTCCGAGAGTTCCATAGGAAGGTTCCCGAAGAGCGGGTTCGCCGTCAACGGATGGCGTTTCGATGCCATGATTCAGTCACCCTCCGCCGCATCGAAAATCGCCGTTTCGTCGATCCTGACGCCACCCCTGGCCTTCACGACCAGTTTACCAAAAGGATCCTGGACCCGCAGTAATCGGGGGTGAGGCGTGGCGCAATCGTAGACGACGTAGAGCCAGTAACGCCCGCGATGGTTGCACGCCTTCGGCCACTCGTTCTCGGTCAGCTCGACGTCGCCGATTCCGGCCCTCCCTTTCACCTCGATGCCCCGACTCCCATCTCCGGGACGGTTCGAGAGCAGGTCGAATCCCGGATGGTCCTCCAGCCCCGCCGCGCGCGCCAGGTGCGGCTTCGAGACGTCCCTGACCACGGCCCCGGACGCTTCCTCGAACGCCCAGGCCACCTTGACGGCGATCGCCTCGACTTCGGCGTCGAACCGCTTCTTGTCCTCGGGATCGTCGCTCGGCACGACCAGCGCGTGCGCCAGGAACGCGACCTCATTCGCCTCGATCAGTTCAGGCTCGCGACGCAGGACGGCCAGTGCGTTCTCGCGACGGGCGGCGAGGGCCTTCTGACGGTCCTTGATCCGCTCGAACTCGGCCTTCGCCCGGGGGTCTCCGGCCTGGGCCTTCTCGCGGAGCTTCGATCGGGCCTGGGCGAGCTCCGCATCCTGGTAGTCGTAGCCACGCTCGACAAATTCCAGCCGGCCGGGGAGGCTCTCCAGCCGTTCCCGACGGCGATCCTCCGCCATCGGCCCGGCCATCTTCTCGCCGGCGAACGCACCCGCCGAGGTGGCCAGGCCACTCGCCCGGGACGCCAGCGACGCCGCAGCCGACGGGATGCCGTTCCCGCCCCTCAAGAACAGCAGATGCTCGACCGGGCAGGATTCGACAGTCCCGTCCTCGTACTGACGCAGCCCGACCAGCCGGTGATCCAGCACCTCGGTCCGGGCGAGGCTCGGGTAGGCCGGGTCGGCCTTGCGTGAGACGGAGATCGCCGCGAGATGGAACAGGTAGGGGCTCGTCGCGAGCGGGTCCACGAAGACCCCGCCCCGCTGTGCCCCTTCGGCGAACCGCTCGCAGACGTGCGCCCGCAAGCGATCAAAAACCGGCTCGCCCGGATGGAGAAACAGGACCTCGGAGGGGTCCTTTGGCTTCAGCACGGTGAGACGCTGCCGGCGCGCGGGCGGATACGTCTCCAGCAGGTTCCAGAGGAAGTCGAGCGCCCCGGCCTTCTGCATCGTGAAGGCGAACTTGCCGTCGAGGTCGCCGTCGATGCCCAGGCCCAGCAGCGGCGCCGACTTCTCGACGAACCGGCGCACGTAACCCGGCATGAGCCGTCGCCAGCCCTCACGGTCCAGCTTCTCGCGCTCGTTCGCGAGCGAGGATTTCACATCGCCGCCGTCGCCGTAGAGCCGCCGCTCGCGAGCTTCGAGGGCCTCGACCTGCTCCTTGGTCAGCGTCCCTTCCAGGGCCCGGCAGACCTGCTCAGCCCCCCCTTCGGACGCAATGGCCTTCTCCATGTACTCCTTGATGCTGACGCCCTCAAACAGGCGGCCGATCACGTCGAAGACCTTGTCGTTGCCGAGTTCCTTGCGGATGCGCTCGAGCTTCTCGAGGAGCGTCTTCATCACCCGCCCCTCGCGGGTCTTGCCGGCGACGAGGTTGATGATGAAGACCGGGTCGTGCATCTGCTTGTAGCGGTGGATGCGGCCCATCCGCTGTTCGAGCCGCGCGGGGTTCCAGGGGATGTCCCAGTTGAGCAGCCGCCAGGCGAACTGCATGTTGAGCCCCTCGCCGGCCGCGTCGGTGCAGACCATGTAGAGGGCGCCCCCCTCCTCGGTCTTCTTGCGGAAGAACTCGATCTGGACTTCGCGTTCGCGGAAGTCCATCCCGCCGTGAATCCGCGCGATCTGGCCGGTGAAGCCGAGTCCTTCGAGCCGACGGACGAGGTAGTCGAGCGTGTCGCGGTGCTCGGTGAAGATGATCCGCTTCTCGTCGCGCGACTCGGGATTCTCCAAGTCTTCGCGGAGCTTCTCGAACTTCGACTCGTCCCCCCTGGCGTCCACCTGCCTCGCCAGTTCGAGGAGCGACCGTACCCGCTCTCGTTCCGCGATCAGTTCCGCCAATGAGACGGCCACCACGCCCCCGAGCGCCCTGCCTTCGGCGATCTCGTTCTCCTCCTGGCCGTCCTTGGGGGTTTCCTCGTCGCCGGTCTCGTCCTCGAAGACATCCTCGGTGTCGTCGAGCTTTCGCTGCATGGCCGCCAGCTCGTCGGCCGTAATCTTGCCCGCCCGGATCGACGCGATCAGCCCGTCGAGCTTCTCCAGGCGTCGCTCGAAGGATCGGAGCAGTGCGTAGGTCGAGCTGGCCAGCCGGCGCTGGAAGACCGACATGGCCAGCCGGGCGGCCGACCGGTTCAGGATCCGGGCGCGGTTGTAGTAGTGATCGATATACTCGGTCGTCTTGTCGTAGAGGGCCTGCTCGCTGATCTCGCCCTGAGAGAGGTCGTAGCTGAGGGTATCGCTGACACGGCTCGGGTAGATGCGCTTGCCCTCAAAGCTGACCATCTCTTCCTTGGTGCGGCGGATGAAGTGGCGCCGGCGGGCGTCGGCCGGGTAGGCGTTGAAGGCGTCCACGGTCGAGAGGACTTCGGGCTCCAGCAGTCGCCAGAGGGCGTAATAGGGGAAGTCCTTGCCCATGTGGGGCGTGGCGGTGAGGAGCAGCAGATGGGCGGCGGCCCAGTCGAGGGCCCAGCGCGGGTCGCCGACCAGGACGCCCGCGAGGGCCTCGGCGACCCGGTATCGGTCGGTCTTGCGGATGGTGAAGTCGGGCTGACGGTCGGCCCCGAGCTTGTGGCACTCGTCGAAGATGCAGAGGTCATACGGCTCGACGGCGGGTTCCTGGAGCCGGGCGAAGGGTCGTTCGCTGGCGAGTGTATCGACGCTGATGATGATCAGGTCGCTGCCGGACCCCGCGAACGGGTTGCCCGACCGGGCGTCGCCCCCGGCCACGATGCGGAAGTCGAGCCCGAACAGGGTCCGCAGCTCGCGCTCCCAGTTCCCCACGAGCCCGGCGGGCGGGACGATCAGGACCCGTCGCAGCAGTCGCCTGGCGAGCATCTCGCGGATATACAGCCCGGCCATGATCGTCTTGCCCGCCCCCGGCTCGTCACCCAGGAGGAAGCGGAGGCGGGGCTGGGGAAGCATGTGGTCGTAGACCGCGATCCGCTGATGCGGCAGCGGGTCGATCATCGCGATCTCGGTCGCGAACGCGGGGTTGAACAGATGGGCATGAGCCAACCGCTCCCCCTCGGCGACGACCCGGACGATCTCGGGATCAGTCCGGAAGTCCATCGGGGCGACGACCGAGCCAGCCTCCTCGCCCATGAGGAGAGGAGTATCGCCTTCCTCGACATGATCGACCGGAGCAGCCAAGACAGCCTCGTTCTTGCGACTCTAAAGGTCCCGACTTCGAAACGGCGCGATCGTGCATGGTAAGAGGCAGGAAACGCCTGGTCAAGCACGCATGGTTTCTGAATAGAAGAAGCGACAATGATCCAGTGATTGCGAGCACGCCCCTGCGAGTTCGTTTGGGGAGGGACCGCCATTGTCAGGGCAGAGTCCCGACCACCCGAAGCGTCAGCGAGGATTTTTCCCGTTCGTCCCATACCAACCCGAAGCGTCAGCGAGGATCTCTCCCATTCGTCCCATACCAACCCGAAGCGTCAGCGAGGATCTCTCCCATTCGTCCGCAAGACCTCGCTGACGCTTCGGGTTATTGCAGAAAGGGACCATCATGGTCAGGACCGAGACGCCGACTATCCTCTGGGGGCGGCCGTGGGATTCTCGGATCTGACGATCAATTCTCTCCACAATCACTGCGACCCTGCGCGCAAATTTTGATTTTTCCCATTTTTTTTATCTGCTGTTCCTGAAACGACTTAGGAATGTTTTTGGCGACAATCTGTCGGTGATGCGTTCATGAAATCTCAAAGTGGCGCCATTCTAAAGGTAGGAAGCTGAAATGGTGCGCACGACTTCTCGCCAGGGGCAAAGATCATTGACGAGACGCGACTCAAAGCCAAGAAACCGGCCCGTCCGTTCGGTGTCCTCACGGGCCACGGTTCGCGACGCCAGGGCCCGAATCGCACTTCGCGCGAGCGACCCCTCTGCGGCCCCGGTCCCAACCCATTTCCGGACAGGGCAATAGGCGATGACGACCCGCCGAAATGTGGCTACAGAGTGCAAACCAGTGCAATGATTCGCGCTCGGCAATTTGCCCGTCGAAGCCCGGATTCCCGGGGAAAACTCGCGAAACGAACCCAGTTCCAGGCAATCCCGGCTATCCTTGTCTCCGCAATCCGCAATCCGCAATCCCGAAGGAGCCTCCCTTGCCCGCCAATCGGACTCTGGCCCTGGTCCTGCGGACGATCGAGGTCTTCGAGACCAGCCTGGTCACGACGCTCTTCACCCGGGAGCTGGGGAAAGTCTCGGCGCTGGCCAAGGGCGGGCGGCGGCCGAAGTCGGCGTTCCAGGGTGGCCTTGACCTGCTGGGAGTTTCGGATATCGTGTTGTTTCCCAAGGCGTCCGAGACGCTGGACCTCCTCGTCGAGGCCGCGCCGGTCGAGCGCTTTGCACCTCTTCGCCGCGATCTGGCGGCCCTGTATGCCGGCTATTACATCGCCGAACTGCTGACCGACCTGACCGACTTCCACGACCCGCATCCTAAGCTGTTCGACGCGGCAAGGATCACCTTGCGGTATCTGGGCGAGTCGGAGTTGCGGTCGCGGAGGGTCTTACGGTTCGAACTGGCGTGCCTCCGGGAGCTCGGGTTGATGCCCACGCTCGAGGCGTGCACGCATTGCGGCGTCGCGGTCGATGCAATGGGGGACGTGGTCTGGTTCGGGCTGTCGACGGGCGGCGTGCTCTGCGAGGCATGCCGGAACTTCCAGCCCGACGTCGCGGCCCTCTCGGCCGGCGACCTGGAGGCGATCCGGGTCCTGGCCAGCCCGGGGCGCGGCTGGCGCGAGCTGGATCCCGGATCCTCGGCCATCGCGACGGCCCGTGAAACGGTCGGGGCGGTCATCAGTCATGTCCTCGGGCATCGCCCCCGACTCCGCCCTTTACTGGGAGTGTGACCGAATGGTCCGGGTTGACCAAAACGTCGTCAGGGAGGGCGAGGCTCCGTCCGGGCCGTGCGATCGGGGCTCGGACGGAGCCCCGTCCCCCCCGAATCCGTCGATTGCCGGGGACTTCCTCGGTGCCCTCGCGCGGATCGGACGCCTGGGCACGCTACTCCTGCTGGCGTCGATGCCGGCCGGCTGCGCGAACGTCACCAGCCCGCTGGCCCAGTGGCGCGCCGCCTATGACGGCAACCTGTACAAGAAGATCTCCCCCGAGGAGATGGCCGACGCGTCCGGGCCGGCCGATTCCACCAACCTCCTCCAGCGATGGCTCTCGCCCAAGACGACGGCCTCCGCGCCGGGCGGCACATCGCCCACCACGTCGCTGGTCCTCGGGTCCAACGGATGGCGGCCCATGGCCAAATCGGCCCCCAACCCCGAGGCCGACGCCGAGTTCGACGCCGCGCTCAAGCTCTTCAAGCAAGGGAAATTCTCCGAGGCCGAGAAGCAGTTCGCCAAGATCGCCAAGAACCGCAAGGGGAGCACCTGGGGCGAGAACGGCCAGTACTACGTCGCCGAGTCCCAGTATCATCAGAAGCACTATATCGACGCACATGACAGCCTCGACAAGCTCTTCACCGACTACCCCGCGACGGCCTACCTGGACAAGCTAGTCGCCCGCGAGTACGAGCTCGCCCAGCTCTGGCTGGCCCAGACCGACCCCAATGCCCCCCCGGAGAAGAAGCTCCCCTGGTACG
>JBKQHM010000333.1:0-28624 GCA_052148775.1 Isosphaeraceae bacterium
CCAAGGCGAGGAATTTCTCTCGAACCCGTTCCGTCGTGGTTGCGTCTCGCATGCGCCCACAATGCGAAATGAACCCTCGCTTGGCAACCGGAATTTGCTCAAATTATTTTTTCGCGGTTCCTAAGCAATCAGCCCGGACACAGGCGGGTAACGGGCGCCGGCCGGCAACGGAGGCAGTGGCGGATGAAGCCGGCGTTGCTGGCGCTGGAGGAACGCGCGTTACTATCCACGATCGTCGTCAACAACCCCACCGACACGCCGGTTGCTGGCGAGATCGATCTGCGCCAGGCGATCGTCATGGCGAATACGACCGGGGGGGCCGAGACGATCACCTTTGATCAGACGGTGTTCAACACGCCGCAGACGATTGCCTTGACTGGCGGCCTGCTCGAGTTGAGCGACACAACCGGGACCGAGACGATCACCGGCCCGACCGCGGGCGTGACGGTCAATGCCGAGGGGAACAGCCGGGTGTTTCAGGTTGACGCCAATGTCACCGCGTCGATCTCGGGGATGACGATCACCGGCGGCAGCGCCAACTCCGCGGCTGGCCTGTTCAACCTCGGCACGCTGACGCTCACCGGTAGCACCGTCACCGGCAACTTTGCCGGCAACTACGGCGGCGGCATCGTCAACTACGGCACGGCCACGCTCACCAGCTCCACCGTCTCCAGCAACAAGACCTCCGGCAACGACGGTGGCGTCTTCAACGGCGGCACACTGACGCTCACCGGTAGCACTGTCTCGGGAAACTCGGCCGGAAACGCCACCGGTGGCATCGGCAGTCACGGCACGCTGACGCTCACCGGCAGCGCCGTCTCCGGCAATTCAGCCGGCAACTTCGGCGGCGGCATCGACAACTTCTACGGTACGACCACACTCACCAACTCCACCGTTTCCGGCAACGCGGCCTCCGGCAACGTCGGCGGCATCGTCAACTACTCCACGATGACGCTCACCAGCTCCACCGTCTCGGGCAACTCGGCCGGCCGCAACTCCGGCGGCATCATCAACCTCGGCACGTTGACACTCACCGGCAGCACGGTCTCGGGCAACTCGGCCGCCAACTACGGCGGCGGCATCGATAGCTTCAACACGCTGACGCTCACCAACAGCACCATCTCCGGTAATAAGGCCAGCGGTAACGACGGCGGCCTGTTCAACGGCGGCACGGCGACACTCACCGGCAGCACCGTCTCCGGCAACTCAGCCGGCAACGCCAGCGGCGGCATCGGCAGCAACGGCACGCTGATGCTCACCAACAGCGCTGTCACCGACAACTCAGCCGGCAACTTTGCCGGTGCCATCGCCAACTTCGGCGGCACAACCACGCTCACCAACTCCACCGTCTCCGGCAACGCGGCCTCCGGCAACGTCGGCGGCATCATCAACTACGCCACGATGACCCTCACCAACTCCACCGTCTCGGGCAACTCGGCCGGTCGCAATTCCGGCGGCATCATCAACCTCGGCACGCTGACGCTCACCGGCAGCACGGTCTCCGGCAACGTGGCCGCTAACTACGGCGGCGGCATCGACAGCTTCGACACGCTGACGCTCACCAACAGCACTATCTCCGGCAATAAAGCCGGCGGTAACGACGGCGGTATGTACAACGGTGGCACGGCGACGTTGACCGACAGCACTGTCTCCGGCAACTCGGCCGGCTACAACAGCGGCGGCATCGGCAGCGCCTACGGCAGCTTGACGCTCGACGACTGCGCCGTCTACGGCAATGCAGCCGCCAACGACGGCGGTGGCATCAACAACTCCAGCGGTCCGCTTACGCTCACCGGCACCTCTGTCACCGACAACTCAGCCGGAAGGACGGGCGGCGGCTCGGGCGGCGGCATCAATAACTCCGGCCCGGCGACGCTGACCGACTGCAACATCAGCGGTAACTCCGCTGGCAATTACGGCGGCGGCATCGTCAACTCCGGCGCGGCGACGTTCACGAACTGCAGCATCAGCGGCAACTCCGCTGGGAATTACGGCGGCGGCCTGCTCATCGGGCGCTACACGACCGATCTGACCGGCTGCACCATCAGTGCTAACAAGGCAGCCCTGTTCGGCGGCGGCCTGTTAGCCTTCGTCGGAGATAGCGTCCTGTCCGGCTGCACAATCAGCGGCAACTCCGCCAGCGGCGGAGGGGGCTTGTGGAGCGGAGCCCTGCTGACGCTGAGCAACAGCACCGTCAGCGCCAACTCCGCGGCCGCGGGCGGGGGCGGGGGCATTTTCAGTTCGGGCACTCTGAACGTTTCCTCCTGCAATATCACCAATAACCAGGCTACGGGTTTATACGGTTTCCCTGGCCTCGGCGGCGGCATCGCGAAAGAAGGCGGGACTCTCACACTCACCAACAGCACGCTGAGCCTTAACGCGGCAATCGGCGGCGCCGGGGCCAGTGGCAACGCCGGTGGCAATGGCATCGGCGGCGGTCTCGCTCTCGAAAATAACGCAACCGCGACCATCACCAACACCTCCTTCCTGGGCAACTTGGCCCAGGGCGGTGCCGGCGGCTCTGGCGCCAACGGCGGCAACGCCATCGGCGGCGGCATCGCCGTGGCGACCGGTAGTGCCTCGGACACCTCGTCCGTCAGCCTCAGCAACAGCGTGCTGAGCCTCAACCTGGCCCAAGGTGGTGCCAGCGGCTCGCGAGCCATTGGCGGATCCGGCGAGGGCGGCGGCATCTTTGTCGGCGCGGCCGGCTCCGCGTCACTCGATCAGACGGATATCCTCCTGGACCTGGCCCAGGGCGGCCTGGGTTACGACGGCGGCGCCAACGGCGAAGGCACCGGCGGCGGACTCTACGTCACCACCGGCGGGACGGTCACCCTCAAGAAATCGACGGTCGCATTCAACTTCGCCTCTACCAGCAACAACGACATCTATGGCGTCGTGATCTACGACTGAGCGTCACCGCGAGCTCCCCTCGCCGGCCGGCATTCGTTCCCTCCCTCGATCGCTGCACCGGCGCCGGGGGAGGGCCGTTTGCGGGCGAGCGAATTGCGAGGCTCGCGTAGATGCCACGAGATTGCCAGTGCCGTTCTTTTCGAACATGGCAGCTTATGTAGAATTGCGTGTGATACGCACCGCTGCTTGGAAGCGTGTCGACCTAACCGATTATTCTGTAAAACGTTACAGAGAGTTCTCCAATGATGCCCATTCCGTGCGGCTACCGCTCCGACCCGCGCCGGGCCTGCAACTGCACGCCGCCGCAGGTGGAGAAGTACCTGAGCAAGATCTCCGGCCCGCTGCTGGACCGGCTCGACCTGCACGTCGAGGTTCCCTCGGTCCCGTTCACCCAACTAGCCGAGATGCCTCCTGGCCCGACCTCGGCCGAGCTCCGCGACCAGGTCCTGGAGGCCCGGGCCCGGCAGGCGAAGCGATTCGGCCCGCGCGGCCCGCAGGTCAACGGCCGGATGACCCCGTGCCAGGTGCGGAAGTTCTGCGCGTTGAAGCCCGAGGCGCTGGCGATCCTCAAGGCGGCGATGGAGGACCTGGGGCTCTCGGCCCGCGCTCACGACAAAGTGTTGCGAGTCGCCCGCACGATCGCCGACCTGGAGGGGCAGGAGGACATCAAGCCGGGGCACATCGCCGAGGCCGTCGGCTACCGATCGCTCGATCGGAGCGTCTGGGCGTAGAATGCGGGTTTGGGACGAACGGTACGGATAGGGTCGCGCTTGTTACTCTACTCGAAGTCTGAAAGGCGACCGAATCGCGGTGATGGTCGAAATCCCAGCGGACCGTTAGAATCGTGGACGAGGAGCGAGTCGCAGGGTTCCCTACGAAATTCGTGACTCGAACGAGGCTGTCGGTCAACTCAGGAGCTTGAGAAACTACGACTGGACCACCATCCTCGATCAAATTGAGCAAGTATTATCCATCAATCCGACCGTCGTGAGCAAGGCGCGTGTCAAGCGGCTACGCGAGCCGGCTCCGGCCCAGTATCGGCTTCGCGCCGGCGAGTTCCGGGTCTTCTGAGACGTGAAAGAGGACACCGTCCTCATCATCCAGATCCTCAGCGAGCAGGATACCCAGGACGACCTCGGAGGATCATCATGATCGTACAGCACGTCAGTCACCCCAAGACGCCGATCGGCGAGATTCTCAAGGCCGCCGGCTCCGAAGGAGTCCTCCTCGAATCGGAGGACCAAGGGCGTTATGCCTTGATCCCGCTCGATGACGATCTGATCGATGATCTGATCGAGCGAAGCCCGAAGTTCCGCGCCGATTGCCGCGAGATCCGAGGGCGCATGGACGCTGGCGAGTTCCAGACCCATGACGAGGTCCGGAGACAACTGGCCGGAGAATGATCCCGAAGACTCACACCGTGTGGTCCGCCGGTCAACGGGGGAATAATGGGGACGGGTTCATGAACCGATCAGTTGCCCGGGTTGTCACCAACCCCGTCTCACACCTCGGGATCAGGCTCATCCGCCGGGTCCCACGGCTCCGGCGGCCGGGGGATCGCCCGCATGTCCTCGGCGAAATGGGACAGGTCCGGGCTGGACGCCGACAATTCCACGACCGCGTCCAGCACATCCTCGTCGAGGATCGATCGCACCTCGGCTTCCAGATCGGGCGGCACCGAGCCGAAACGGATTGCGAGGAATCTAAGGATGTCCTTGTGCCTCTTCTTGGCGACGATCTCGCGGATCAATAGCGACTCGAACATGGCAGCTTCCCCTCCCAGAATGGTGAGCAGATTGGAGTCCTTGTACCGCAGTCGTGTGAAGATCTGGGTGACCGTGATCAGCCGGTCATGCTCCTCGGCTGGTGCGTGGCGGTCGATGATTTCGCGGCACTGCCCGAGCACGACCTCGGGCGGTTCGGCGGCATTCATGAGAGGCACCCACGGCATCATCCCCGGATCCGCCGATGCCAGGACCGGCTCGGCAGGCACGGTCCAGAGTTCGATCACTCGCCAACGGCCTCCCAGCGCCGTCACCCCGTCCGAACCGGGAAGGTTGGCCTGATCGGGCACGCGAAGCTGACCCTTCGGCCGTAGCACGATCACGATGACATTGGGGACCTCCCGGCGGATGAGGTAGGTCAGGAGCAGGTCGTGGAGCGCCTGTTCGGCGGCGCGGAGCTCGGGATAGGTCGCAATCTCGATGACGTGGGGCTCGGGGCGATCGCGACCGGCACGCCAGGCCAGCAGCAGCCCATCGGGGAGCTTGGCGGGCAGGACCAGTTCCGCCGGCGCCGCTTGCCAGCGCACCAGGTCGGTGACACCGGTGAGGCGGAGGATGGCGTCGCCATGGTGCTCGATGAGCCACTTGGCACTCTTATCCTTGTCCTTCTCCCGGGTCGTCATTGGCATGGCCTTCGCATCCCCGCATCGATGGCGGTTTCTCCGTCGAGGCAAGGTCGGCCCCGGCATCGCAAGGGCGATCTCCCTCATGATACCGTATGCCGGTTCGGCCCGGAACGACGGATCGCTTGCATTCCTTTCGCATCGGTCGAATTGCAATGGACTCGGAGGACAGGACCCTCGAGCGGATAACTTTGCCCCACGAGTGTGGGATACCCATTGATCGCAATGGCGTCAAGGGTTAGGATCAGCCAGTGCAAGCATCTTCGAACTCCGATTCAACTCATCCTTGATCGCGGGCATCGTCCCATGAACAGAATCCGTACCTGGGTGGGCGGGCTGGGCATCAGCGTGCCCTGCGTGATCCTCACGCTCGCCATGACTCCCGGGCTGGACCCCAAGTCGAGCAGCCCGGCCCACGGACGGGTTACGTACAATGGACATCCCCTGGATGGGGGCTACGTGCTGTTCGAATCGGCGGCAGGGAACTTCAACGACTGGTTCGTCGGCCCGATCGGGTTGGATGGTTCTTATTCCATCAACTCGACCTGGCCGCAGTGGAAGCACCAGGCGTCCCGTTATCGGATTTCCATCGTTCCCGATCACGGGAAGTCCGAGGACTACAATCCGACGCTGAGCGAAGATGAGTGGTCCGAGGACGTATCGATGTCGCCCAACTTTGAGAAGCTGGACACCGGCCGGTC
Source organism: Isosphaeraceae bacterium (assembly GCA_052148775.1). Classification (GTDB taxonomy): domain Bacteria; phylum Planctomycetota; class Planctomycetia; order Isosphaerales; family Isosphaeraceae; genus CAVZRC01. The sequence goes on from JBKQHM010000333.1 coordinate 6,022, forward strand.
GGGGACGGTGGATCGTCGGCTTCCGAAGCGGTTCACCGATGGGCGTACCTCGGGGCTCCATGTCACCCTCGGACGTGAGCCCGCTCGCGTCGACATCGAGCTGAAGGATTAGGAGTCTGGTGAGAGTATGGGGGCAAAGGAGCCAGTTTTCGCATCGGAGAGCCTTCGTTATAATCGAGGGATATCGCGCTCCCAACTATGAACACGGCGGGTAGAGTCCCTGTCCCATTCGACGAGGAGTCAAGCACGATGGCCCACGACGAGTCGAGCCGCACCGATCGCCGCACGTTCCTCCAGGCCGGCGCGCTGGCGACAGCCACCGCCCTGGGCACGGCCCCCGGGTCGGACGCGCAGGAGCCGAAGGCCGCCGCGAAGCCGGCGACGCTGCCCACGCGGCCCCTGGGCAAGACCGGGGTCGATGTCACGATCCTCGACCAGGGGACCGGCAAGGGCCGGGACGTCGACCGACTCTTGCGGTTTGGCTTCGCGCGCGGCGTCCGGTTCTTCGATACCTCGGAGACCTATCACTCCGAGCCGGCCTTCAAGAACTGGTTCGAGCGCGAACCCGCCGTCCGCAAGCAGATCTTCCTCGTGAGCAAGGACTCGCCCAAAACGCCGTCCCAGCTCATGGGGATGCTCGAGAAGCGCACGGCCGCCCTCGGGACCGATTACGTCGACTTGCTCTTCATCCACAGTTTCGGCGACAACCACTCGCTCGACGACGCCATCAACATGCTCAAGAGTAAGGAATTGAAGGAGGCGACCGAGGCCGCCAAGAAGTCGGGGAAGGCCCGGTTCATCGGGATCTCGACCCACCACAAGGATCGCGCCCAACTGATCCAGGCGGCGGCCGAGGGGGGCATCGTCGACGTGATCATGCTCCAGTATCGCCCCTGGCTCGACAAGGACGCCCCGCTGAACAAGGCCCTCGACGCCGCCCACAAGCGCGGGATCGGGTTGATCTCGATGAAGCAGGTCGCCGGCCAGTTCCTGGGCGATGCGCCCAAGGGTAACATCCTCGACGACGTGGTGCGGCGAGTGCCGGTGCTCGCCGAGCGGAAGCTCACGCCGTTCCAGGGGCTGCTGCACGCGATCTGGACCGACGAGCGGCTCAGCGCGGTCTGCGTCTCGATGAACAACACCGACCACATCCGCGACAACACGGACGCCGCCCGCCGGTTCGAACCGCTGAAGGAAGCCGACATCCGGCAGCTCCGCGACGCCACGCTGGCCCACGGCCCGATGCTCTGCGCCGATTGCGACGGCCGATGCTCGGTCGCCGCGGGCACCCGGGCCGAACTGGGCAACCTGACCCGGTTCCTCACCTATCACGAGCACCACGGGCTCCGCTCCGAGGCCCGCCGCCAGTTCGCCGCCATGCCGCCCGAGGCCCGCGACTGGTCGGGCGCCGACCTCGAGGCCGCCCGAGCCGCCTGCCCCAACAAGCTCGATTTCGCCAGGCTGCTGCCGGAAGTCGAACGGCACCTGGCCTGATCCCGGCACGCGATCCCCTCGGGCTCGCCAAGATCCTGCGTGGTCCCCGGCGCGACTTCGGCGAGCTCCTCCGCGATCCCGTGCGACAACTCACGACCCAGGGAGGGCCGACCGATGAGCGGGCCGAGGCACCGGCCGAGGAGGCCGGGGATCTGCGTGGGGATCGACCTGGCCGGCGTCTCGCACCGCGAGACCGGCGTGGCGATCCTCCGCGGCGGCCGGCTCGAATGCTTGACCTCCGCCGCCGAGGACGACGAGATCCTGCGACTGGCCCGCCTGGCGGGTCGATGGGGGACCGTGGCGATCAACGCCCCGCTCACCCGACCGCTCGGCCGTTGCTGCCTCGACGACGATTGCCCGTGCCGGAACGACCCGGGCACCCGCAGCCGGCAACTCGAGCGCGAGCTGGCCCGCATGGGCATCCCGACCCTGGCCACCGCGTTGATCAAGGTCCTGGCCCGCCGCGGCGAGCGGATCGCGATGGCCCTGCGCGCGATGGGGCACGAGCCGCTGGAGGTCTACCCGTTCGCAAGCCTCCGCCTGCTGGGCCTGCCCAGCCAGGGGAAGAAGACGCCGGCGGGCCGTCGTCGCATCCACCGGGCGCTCAAGCCCCTGGTCCCCGGCCTCAACCACCCCAGGGCCTCGGAGCATCAGCTCGACTCGGTCGTCTGTGCCTTCACGGCCTTGCTCTGGCGCAAGGGACGGACGCGATCCGTCGGCTTGCCCGAGGAAGGGCTCATGACGATCCCGGACGTCGATCGTATGTGAGCCGGCTCCATCTTCAGAGGCGTCGCAGGATGAAGCCCGCTCCGATCCAGTCGGTCAGGTCGCCGTCGATCCCGTCGGACGTGCCGTCGACGACCAATCGGAGCCTGCGCGGGACGCGGCGATCATCATCACGGGGCAGGGCGACGTCGATGCTCCAGGGCGAGTCACCCCCGCGGATGACACCCGACTCGAGAAGCAGCTTGTCCCCTGCGTACACTTTCACGACGACGGTTCCGTGCACCGTCTGCTTGTCGTCGATGCCGACCCGCGCGACGAACCGCGCGTACTCGGGCTTCAGGTCGTAGAGCAACTCGGCGTTGGCGTGCACGCCGATACCCCGGCTGTAGGTCATGCCGTCGAGTCGGAGCGGCGCATCGTCGGCCGTGTGGCCGGTCCGGACCCGCCCCAACCCCGTCGTCGCGATCACCGGGGTCAGGTCCTCGAGGGATACGTCGGCGCGGGCCGGCGCCAACCGGGTGGCGAGGCTACCGTCGTGGATCAGCCGACCGCGACGGAACCGGGCGACGATCCAGTCGAGCATCCCCTCGCACGCCGCGCCGGCCTCATTGCCCCCCGCATTGGTCATCACGCAGATGGCGAAGCCGTCGGACGGGGCCACGCGACAGCTCGCGTAACCCTGACCGGTCGTCCCGCCGGATGACAGGACGGTGCCCCTGGACCAGTCGGGATGCCCGATGGCCCAGCCGGGCGCGAGGTTGCCGCCGGGCTCGGCCGTCTGGAGCCGCCGGAAGGTCTCGGGGCGGAGCAACCGGCCCTGACCGCGCCCGCCCTGGACGTGCAGCGCCGCGAACCGGGCCAGATCGATGATCGAGGCGTGGAGGTTCCGTCCCGCCGGGGCTCCCGTCTGGATCGATTCGGCGCGGTCGGGCGGGACCGGCTCGAGCTCGCCGCTCTCATCGACGTGTCCCCAGGGGCCGTCGACCTTCCCCTCGGTCGCCATGCAGCCGAACCCGGCGTGCATCATGCCGACCGGCTTGAACAGCAGGCGCCGCATCAGGCTCTCGTACGACTGCCGGGTCCGACGCTCGACCGCACTGGCCACGATGATGGCCCCACCCGAGGGAATTACCTTCGTCCCCGGCGGCGCGGCCGGCGGGTCCTCCACCGCCGCCTGGACGTATTCATACCGGCGGCCCGTCACCGTGTTGGACTTGCTGTCGATCTCGTGGTCGGACGTCTCCGGCCGGGAGCGGAAGCCGCCGGTATGGCTCAGGAGCTGCGCCACGGTCACGTCCCGGTAGGCCGGCTGCATCAGTTGGGCGAGTTCGGGGAACATCTCGGCCATCGTCATGTCCCAGCGGAGCAGGCCCTGATCGACCAGCACCCCGAACATCGACGCGCTCATCGGTTGGGCGACCGGGCCCAGGTGGAACGCGTCGTTGCGCTGGACGGGCACCGGCGAGCCGATCTTCCGGACGCCGACCGCCGATGCCGCGAGGACCTTGCCGTCGACGACCAGAGCCGCCGCGATCGCCGGCAGCCGACGCGCCTTGCGCTCGCGTTCGAGCGACTCCCGGAGCCATTCCGGGTCGGCGATCGCCTCAACCTTCCGCTCCTTCGCCTGGGCCCACGCGTAGGCCGGCAACCCGAACCCCAGGGCGAGGCCGACGAGCAACGCCCGCACCATCGAAGACATAACCCCTCCGCTCTCGTGGAATCGACTCACCACCACCACTCAAAGACTACGCCGGATACAGCCCGACGACCAGGGGTGCAGGGCAGCCGGTCCGCAATGGGTTACCGCCGGACTCCCGCCTCCCGCCCGGCCCGACCGACGCGGAGGCCCGTTGACAGTTATCCGAAACCTGCACTAAAACATTCGTTTGGCGAGACACACACCACCCACCTGTCCATGAAAAACGGCCCGGGACGATCCGGCCCGCCCCGAGGTCTCCACCATGCGCGGAACTCGCTCCGGACTGCGGATCGCGAACACGTCCTTACCCGCCTTCGGCGTGGCGATCCTGGCCATGTTCGGGGGGATCGCGGCGATCGCCCAGGACACGGCCCGGTCCGGCAACCGGACCGGAGCGGGCGGCCCTTATCCCAGGCTGCCGGGCGCGATCACGAAGGCCCCGGACTGGATCGGGACCGATACCCCCTTCGACGTCGCCAGGTTCTTCGCGGCCCCTCCTCGCGACCGCAACGCCGCGCCGCTGTATCTCGATGCCTTCTTCGAGTTTGGCGCCGAGACCGCCGCCTGCTTCCCGGAGGGCCCCGAGCGGGATCGTCGCCTACGGGCCGTGAAGGATCGCCAGAATCGGTACATGGAGCTCGTCGAGCCGCTCTCGCGGGATCCCAAGTCCGTGCCCGCATCGTCGATCGACGCCGTCATCAGACTCTACGACGTCGGGTTCCGCAAGATCGCCGAGGCGCAGCGCCGCGACCGTTGCGTCTTCGAGTCGAGTCAGGGGGACACGATCATGCCCGTTCACCTCGACGGGGCCCGGCAGTTCACGCGCATCACATCCCTGCGGATCGGTCGAGACGCCGACCGGCGTGAGTTCGATGCCGCGGCCAAGGAGATCCAGGCGGTGCTCCGCGTGGCCCGCGACTTGCAGCCGCGCGGGACATTCCTCGCCCAACTGGTCACGGCGGCCCTCGATCAGGTCGTCTGTGCCGATGTGGCCGCGAAGATCCTGGCCTCCCCCGGGCTCCGCGTCGAGGACTGCGACCGCCTGCTCAAGGTCTTCCTCGCGCACGAGGCCAGCTCGAGCGACGGCTATGCCGAGGGGCTCCGCGCCGATTACGTGGCGTTCCGCATCACGGTCCAGGATCTCGCCCGACATCAGCGCGAGCTGGCCAGGCAGTTGGGCGTCAAGCCGGGGCAATCGGTGGTCAAGGCGGTCCTGGCGATTCGAGTCCCGGGCTTGAACGTGTCACTTCCCGATGACATCGACGCCCGGATCGCGCGGACCTCGCCGGCCGATCTATCCCGGCGCGTCGGCGAGTGGAATCGCTACTATCGCTCTCTGCTGGAACTGGATGGCATCCCCTATGGGGCGCGGCTCGCGAGGATCGCCGCTACGCGGCCGCCGCGGGGCGACGACGCCTTGTCGCTCGTGGTCAGGGCGATGCCGCCGATGGCCGACGGAATGCTGGTCTCGCTCGCGCAGGGGATCTCGCGGGCTACGGCCAGCCTCCGCGCCACGGAATGCCTGATCGCCCTGCGACGTTGGCAGTTGGCCCACCGGGGCTTACCCCGCGCCCTGGCCGTGGTGGTCAAGGAGGCCGGGCTGAAGGCCATCCCGACCGACCCCTACGACGGCAAGCCGATCCGGCTGGCCGTGATCGACGGGCAGCCGGTCATCTACTCCGTCGGCCGAGACGGCCGCGACGACGGCGGGTTGAAGGACTCGAACCGCGACATGCAGCCGACCGGCGACCTGATCTATCGATTGCCGGCGGTCGAAGCGCGTCGGTAGACGGCGAGTCTCGATCAGGGGCCCTCGCGATCATGGCCGGGCAAGAGCCCCGACGCGCCGAGGTGTTCGTCGACTCCGGGGCGCACGCGTCGGCGAACCTGGCCGGCGATGCCGTGTCTGGATCGGCAGGTCAATCGGTTCCTTTCCCCTTGCGCGACGAGACGACGCCATGGACGTCAAACCCAGGTCCAACAAGATCAAGCGGCTCGAAGGGCGGGCCGAGGAGCGGGTTCGGCAGGGCGGCAAGGTCGTCGCCGCGACCATGGCCCTCCTGGCGGAGCGATTCCCGCTGGTGGGTGGGAAGGCGCCGTTCCGCGGGCCGAACCAGCTCCTCCGGCTGATCGTCGCGGGGCAGGACGTCCATCAACTCCCGGCTTCCGACCTCGACGGCGTCGCCCGGTTCTTCGCGCGCATCGATCCCTCGAGGTCCCGGGGCGACGCTCCTTTGACGCCGGACATGGAAGCGCTCGGCCGCCTGGTGCTCATCTGCCACCGGCGGACGAGCTTCTTCCGGGGGACCGACGCGCACGTCTATGCGAACGTCCTGCTGGCCCTGTCCGCGCATCGCCCATGTTGGGTGCGCGAGCCGGACGACTGGAAGCCGCGCACGTTCGACGCCCGATGGCAGTTGCACGCCCTGGCCCGACACCTGCTCGCGCGATACGACGTCCCGATCTTCATGAACAGTGTCTGGCTGGAAGGGCTGACCGAGCAGAGCCTGGTCCACCAGCGTTGGTTCATCCACGTCGCCCAGGGGCAGAACATCCGGACGGCGGACGGGCTGCCAATCCCCTTGACCCGTAAACAGGCCCACCATTACCTCCAGGCTCCCGGAGACTTCGATGTGCTCGGCGCATTCCGATGGGCCCAGATCGTCGACCTGGGTGGGAGCAATCGCCTGGTCCGCGGCGTGCTCTGGACCCGGCTCCGGACGGACTTCGCCCACGACGAGTTCTGGGTTTCGGTCTTCCGCTGGCTGATCTCCCATCCGATGTTGGCCCCGGTCCATTACGGGCCGATCATCGACTTCCTCCACAATCAGCGGTTCGTACCCCGTGTTCTCAACCCGACCGCCCGCCGGCGCGGTCGGCCGCGGATGGCGCCGGCGCAGCCGAACCTGACCATCAAGGATTGGAGCCCCGAGAATCTGCTCGCCTCGGTCGCCGCGTGGCACCAGCGACTCGCTACGCCGATGCAAACCCTCGTCGGCGAGCGGCCGCAGCCGATGGCATCCTGGAAGCCCAGCGGGATCGGGCCTTTTCGCTTCGAACAGGTTGTCGCCGACGTCCGGAGGGTATACACGATCACCGAACTCCTTTCAACGCGCGAGTTGGACGAGGAAGGGAGGATGATGGGCCACTGCGTCGGCAGCTACGCGAGCTCCTGCGTTTCCGGGCGGATCTCCATCTGGAGTCTGAAGAAGGTCGCTCCAACCGAGGAGGCGACCCGGCTGCTGACCCTGGAGGTCTCGAACCAGGACCGCCAGATCGTCCAGGCACGGCGCGTAGCGAACGGACTGCCAGTCCCGGAGGAGATGCAGATCCTCAAGCGCTGGACGAATGAGGGAGGACCTGCCCTGTCGAAGTGGCTGGCCCGGTGAACTTGGGGTGGTCCGGGCCGCGTCGTGGTCCGACTTCACAGGGAAAAGGCTGGTTCATTGTGCTGACGTTGACACCAGCCGCATTTACGCCATAATCCCCAACGCTCGCAGGCAAGGATGTCCGGTTGCTCGATTCATTGGGGAATGGAATCACCATGATCAAGAGGCGTAGACTGCTCCTCTCGTTGATGACATTCATGAGCCTGGGCCTCGTTGTCCCCCGTGTGCTGGGCGACCCCATCTCCTACAACATCACCGCCCTCGGTCAAGGGCTGCCGATCGGCATCAACAACCAGGGCCAGGTGGGGCTGGGCGCCACATCCGGCTTCCAGGCGGGGACATACGACGGATACTCCGTCGAATCGTTCGTCTATCCCCCCACGGCGAGCATCTACAACAGCCTGGGGCCGACCGCCGGCTCGCTGAGCACGCCGAACACGTCCGGGCCGGTACCGGGTGGCGGCAATGGCAGCACGGTCCCCTGGATCAATGATGCGGGGTCATCGACGGGGATCACTTACCAAATGATTGCCTATATCAACGTGAGAGGCGCGCAGCAGCCATTCGGCCCCTCCGGGAACGACGGCGATAATTGGACCGACCCCAGGGCGATCAATAACGCCAACCAGGTCGTCGGCGAGGCCTGGTTCCCCGGCGGGACCGGCTCGCACGCCTTCCTCTACAGCGGAGGTGTCATGCAAGACCTCGGCACGTTGGGGGGCACCTCGAGCATGGCCACCGCGATCAACGGCGGCGGCGCGGTCGTGGGCTGGTCGGGGTGCCCAGCACCCAACCGAATGTGTCCGGACCGATTCATGCGTTCCTCTATCAAAATGGCGCAATGACGGACTTGAACCCCATGTTGGGCAGCTTCGAGAGCCAGGCCCTCGGCATTAATTCCGCCGGCATCATCGTCGGTGAGATGCAGGCGAGTTACTTCTACAACCCCTGGCACGCGTTCATGCTCGACAACGGCAAGGTGATCGACCTGAACAGCCTCTTGCCGCCCGGGTCGCCCTGGACGCTCGTGGCGGCCACCGGGATCAACGACCTCGGCCAGATCATCGGGGTTGGGAACGACGGCGGGGTGGCCGCGACATTCCTGCTCACCCCCACCTCGCTCGGCGACCCGTCCAGCCTCCCCGTTCCCGAGCCGACTTCCATCATCGGCTTCACTGGGATTCTGGTCGCGGTGATCGCCCGTCGGGCTTTGGCGGCGCGGGGTTGACCCCTGAACCGCCTTCGCCCGACACGTCCCGGGCGGATTCCCGCGGCGCACTCCGATTCAGCCGCCGACCGGGGTCAGATGGTTGGCTTCGAGCCAGGAGATGCCCCGGCGGATCTCTCCGTAGACGTCCCCATGCCAGCCATGTCCTCCTTCGTAAGTCCGCAGCTCGACGATTGCCCCGGCCCCGCGCAGCTCGTCGCCGGCCGCTTTCGCCATGTCGATCGGGATGAAGTCCTCGGGAGAGTGGAGGATGTAGAAACCGCGACCGCCGGCGTTCACGACCGATGAGTAACGCTCGGGCCGGAACACGGACATCGCGACGAACGAGCCAGTCAGGTGCGTCCCCGGCCAGAGCGCGCACGCATACGCCGGCGGGCCGCCCGACGACCATCCGAGCGCGAAGACGAAACGTCTGTCGAGTTTCTTCGTCCGCGACACATCGGCGATCACCGCCTCGACGAACTCCTCGGTCGTGAACGCGACGGGGGGCCGACGGTCCGTCGTCGTCGGCCAGACGATATCCCGGGCCTGCTCGGGCGACCATGAGACGGCAATCGGTTGGGCGACGAGATAGCCCGGCGGGAGCCCGTACTTGGCGATCCGCCGCGCGAATGGGTTGAATCCGGCACTCCCGTCGCCGCCCGGCAGGACTACCAGGAGCCGGTAGCCCTCGGCCGGCGGCGACGACCCGGCCATCGGCCCGATCAAAAAATAGCGCTTCCGCGGATCGTCGCCGGCCTTCCGCTCCACCGAGGGGACATCGACGACGTCGTCCAGGGCGGGATCGGGTGCTTCCGAGGGGCCGGCGGGCGAGTTGAGGGCCGTCGGATCGATCGGTTCCGCGTCGGTGTATTCGGCCGCGACGTCGTCGAACCAGACGTCGCCCGGTCCATAGATCTGTGCCGCGATGATGACCTGCGCGGTCCCGTCAGGGATCGCGACGATCCCCTCGTACTTCTTCCATTCGTGAGTCACCGGCGGGTCGCCGCCCTTTTTCGCCCCGATGTAAACGGCCCATGCGTGGGACCACTGGCCAGCCCGATCGAGGAACTGGACGTCCAGGATGGCCTTCGTCATCTTTTGAGCCTTGACGAAGGCGATGACCTTGAGGCTCGGCGTCGTGCCCTGGCGCTTGACCTCCTGCGACCACTGCGCGACCGGGAAATAGTTTGGCGCGGTCTTCTTCAAATGCATGCTCGCGCGGCCTTGATGGGCGATCGTTTGATCCCAGAGGTATCGGACACCCGCGATCGTCGCCCCCTTCTTCCAGGCATCTGGGGCGTGGCTTTCCGGATCGGCGCGCTCGAAGCCGCCGTTGGTCAAGATCGACTTTGAACTGCCCTCCGGGGCGTCCGCTTTCTTCGAAGGCGATGCCGGTTGGACCGCTCGCGACGGCTTCGACCGCGCCTGGAACGCGAACGCCAGGGAGCCAGCCGCGATGAGCGTGCAAGCGAGGGCCGTGATCGTCCCGATCGTCAGTTTCTTGATCGCCATGGCCTTCAAGACTCCGACCGCAATCGCGGTGATGTGGGAGGGGATCGCCCCGCAGCTCGGGGCAGGATTCGACGCGAAACACAGGGCCGCTCTCGCCGTCCGGGCGATCAGCGAGTCGCCCAACGGCTTCGCGACTCCGGCTATCGGGGGAATCGCCAGTCCGGTGGGAGCCATGCCCCGGCGAGTCAGGCGGGCGCGGAGGCGCTCGCGGGCCCGCATCAGCCGGACGCCCAGCGTGCCCAGGGGCCAGCCGAGTTGCCTGGCGGCCTCCTCACGGCTCAGTCCTTCCAGGTCGCAGAGGACCACGGGCGTCCGATACTTCTCCGGCAATCGGCCGATCTCCTGATGGAGCAACTCCGCTTCCTCCTGGCCATCGATCGGTTTCCGGTCCATCACGGACTCCGACCTGACCCGGGCGAGGACCTCCGCTCGCCGGATGAGGCGCTCCAGCCGCGACCGACGGGCTCTCGCCTTCTGCGCGATCCGCCGCGCGACACCGTGGAGCCAGGGGCCCAGGCTTGCCGGCTCTCGCAACGAGGAGGCCCTCCGCGCCAGGACGAGGAACGTCGCCTGGAAGGCGTCCTCGGCGTCGTGCAGGTCGCCGAGCGAATTCCGGCAGACGGCCAAGACCATCGGTCCGTGCCGATGCACGAGTGCCTCGAAGGCATGCTCCGCCGCCGGATCGCGTCGGGACACGAACCGATCGAGCAATTCCGAGTCGGTCAACCCGGTCACCGAGCCGTCGCCGAAGAGCGTCTCGATCAACCGCGACGTCGAATTCGATAGGATTCGGGCCATGTGCTCAGGCTCCCCTTTCTGACTCCTACCTCCTACTTCCCAGCCGCCCAGTCCTTATTTCAAGATTCTGGAAGATTTTCCGGTTCGCAGCAAACGTCGGTCGCCCCGTGCGACGACAGCAAGGATCACGGACGGCCGGGCATGCTCCGCGGGACGATTGCGGCCGATGAATCGGAATCAGGTCCGGTACGATCGTGTCGGTGCTTGACAGGATCGTGTCGGCTGCCGATCATCGACGAACGGGATTTCGCCCATCAGACCGAACCGACCGACCGGCGAATCGACCAACGCGGAGAACCGCCATGCCGAGACTCAATCTTTCGACTTGCCCTTGCTGGAGGATCTCCCTCGCGTTTCTGACCGTCGTCCTCATCGGCGGGGCATCGTTCGACGACGACGAGAAGCCGCCCAAGGTCGTCGCGGCCGCCGAGGCCAAGGACCATGTCGATGAGCGTTGCACGGTCGAGATGACCGTCCGGTCGAGCAAGAACGCCGCCCCGCGCCGCGAGTATTACCTCGATTCGGAAGAAGACTTCCGCGACGAGAAGAACTTCGCCGTCGTCATCGCCTACGACCACGCCGACCTGTTCAAACAAGCCGGGATCGACGATCCGTCCGAGCACTACAAGGGGAAGAAGCTCCGCGTGACGGGGAAGGTGATCCGCGAGAACGATCAGACTCGCATCCGGGTCGAGGATCCCAAGCAGATCAAGGTTGTCGAAGAAGACAAATGAATTCACGCGCAGCAGGAGTATGGTTCCGATGAAACGGCGATCCCGACGCCCCCATGGCTTCACCCTGATCGAGTTGCTGGTCGTCATCGCGATCATCGCGGTCTTGATCGCGCTCTTGCTCCCGGCCGTCCAGTCGGCCCGCGCGGCGGCCCGGCGGATTCAGTGCGTCAACAACCTCAAGCAGCTCGCGCTGGCGACGATGAATTACGAGTCGACGCACGGCGTCTTTCCGCCGGGGCAGATGAAGCTGACGACCAAGCCCCCCTCCGGGTTCACGCTCTTCGTGAACCTCCTGCCGTTCATCGAGCAGCAACCGCTGTTCAATGGCTGGAACTTCAGCAACGCCTTCGACAACCTCTACGGCAACACGGCCCGGTCGGCCACGATCATCAGCGCGCTGCTCTGCCCGGCCGACATCATCCCGGCCAATCCGATCCAGAACGGCAACGCGAACGAGTGGTACGGGATCACCAGCTACGGGGGCAACGCCGGGAGCCAGTCGCATCCCTTCTCGGCAGTCACGTCCGACGGGATCTTCTTCTACACCGGTCCCGCGGCGCCCACCTTCTACCAGGTGCGGATCGCCAACGTGACGGACGGGCTCTCCAACACGCTGTTCTTCGGCGAGCGGAGCCACTTCGACCCGAACTACGATACCTTCGCGCCGCCGGGATGGACCTTCTTCTCACAGACCATGGGGATGTGGGGCTGGTGGGCGTCGTCGAGCGGTGGCTACGGCCTCTCGGACGTGGCCGAGAGCACCTACTCTCCGATCAACTATGTTGTCCCGATCGGCTACGGCAGCCCGGGGGCCTCGGGGTTGAGTGCCAGTACCTTCACCACGACCTACGAGTATCCCCGCGTCAACGCGTTCGGCAGTCTGCACCCGGGCGGGGCGAACTTCGCGATGGTCGACGGCTCGGTGCGGTTCCTCAAGGATTCGATCTCCCAGCCGGTCTACCACGCCCTGGGGACGAGGGCCGGCGGCGAGGTGACCTCCTCCGACTCGTATTGAGCGAGCCGCCAGGCCGCGCCGGGCAACCCGGGATCGAGGATGGATCGCGAACGGCCTCCGGCGCGGGACGAGTCCTCAATCTTTATCGATGATCACTTCGGTCGCCTTGATGACCGCCTTGACGCGATCGCCCGGTTGAAGGTTGAGTGCCTCGGCGGAGCCTCGGGTGATCGCCGAGACGATCTCGACGCCGGCGACCTCCATGACGACTTCGGCCATCACGTTGCCGAGTTTGACCGACTTGACGGTTGCGGGAAGCTGGTTGCGGGCGCTGAGCATCGCGTTCTCTCCAGGGGATCGGTTTCGGTCGATCGATGGTATGGTGGAAAATCGATCGCGCAGAGGCCAGCGGCGACCCGATGCGATGACCTTCGTCAGCGCATCGGGGGCCCCTCGATCGCCTTGCCGTTGGTGTCCAGGATCTGGAAGTGGTGGATTCCGTGAGGTTTGTCGTCCCGGTAGACCCAGACAAGCTTCTTCTCCGGCGTCACCTCCATCAGCTTGACCTCTCCGCCGCGGTGGGCCCCGTAGCTCGTGATCACCGTATTGCCGTTCGGTAGGCGTTGCACGCCGCAAGCGTCCTGGATCGGCCTGCCGGGCAGCTCGTCGTTGGTCAGTCGCCAAACGGTTTCGCTCTTCGAATCGACCTCGATGACGAGATTGCCGAGGGTGCATCCGATGAGCGTGTTGCCATTGGGTAGGCGGATGGCGGTGAACGGCATGTCCGGGGTCTTCGCTTCCCAGGCGATCGCACCTTTCGGCGTGTATTCCCGGACGACCTTGTCGAGCAGTTGGGGGACGAGGTAATGGCCGTTGGCCAGCTTGCGCGCCATGCGGGTCTGGAGGTGGTGGTTCTGGGTCTGGGCCTTCAGCGGGACTTCGACGAGGATGCGCCCCTGCCGGTCCATTTCGAGGAGGCGGGGCTTGTCGCCCGCCTCGGAGATCAGGATCCGGCCGGCGTCGACCGCCTCGGCCGTGTTGACCTCGGATTGCGTGCCCTTGTATTCGAAGACCACCTTGCCATTCGACTCGACCTCGACCACGCCGCCGCCGGGGTAGGTGTTGCTCCTGGACAGGGTGAGGAGGACGTTGCCACCGGGCAAGACCCACCCGTCCCGGGTCGATTCGGGATAGCGCCAGGTAACGACCCCCTGGCTGTCGCGGATATAGGTCTCGGCGCCGGTGGCGAGGAAGCCGTGGGCGATCCCGATCAGTGGGTCGTCCGCGCGGGCGTGGCATGCCATGCCGATCGCGGCGGCGAGCCAAACAACGATCGCCATCGAACTGACGCGAGCAATCGATCGCCAGGAACTCATCGATAGAACCTTCGCTTCTTGATACGGTCGCCTCATGGTTCCCGGTCGATCCGTCGGACCTCAACGGCTACCGGTCATGCGATGCTCGTAGCGATCGCAACGCCGATCCTTCGAAAGAAACGCGCGGCCCAGTGCCGCTCCGGTGCCCGCAGGCGATCGTGCCGGCCTGCGCACCGATGCTCGCCCGCGATTCCATACGGTCGATCGTACAAGATATCAGATCCGTCCCGCGCCCGTAAGCTACCTGGAATCGACGTGGATCTGTCCATGGAGCGCCTCACGAATGGTTTGCGCACGCTTCGGGCTTGTATGAGGCCCATCGCCGCTGCTGATGTGTCGAGTGTACTCGATCCAAGCGTGAGGTCGATCCAAAGGCCCTGCTACGGAATGTACGTGATCCCTCGGGATCGGGTCAGATTGACATTCCCCTGGGCATTCGCAGCGATCGTGTTCTTCCGCACGATGGAGCCTGAGCACCCGCCATAGGCGGCGAGGCCGTAGCCCAGATTACCGACGATCCCGTTTCCGGCCGCCGAGGAGTTGCCGCCGATGGTGAGCCTCCGGGCCTTGACCAGCATCACGCCCGTGCCCGTGTTGCTGCTGATCTCATTGCTCTGCACTTGCGTGCCCGTCACCACGCCGGTGATGTAGACGCCATCCTGGCCGGCTCCCGCGGTCGCCGAGCTGATCGGTGTCCGCCGCGTGGCGATCGCCGCGATTGTGGGGCTAGCGCTGTACTGGATCTCGTTGCCCAACACCGTGTCGCCGCGGGACGATCGGATCGTCACACCGGGACCGCCGCTGTAAAGGATCTTGTCTTGCAACAGGGGAGAGGTGCTCCCGATCGTGTTGGAGGATGTGCCGGGCCCGAGATCGATGCCGCCTAGCTCGTTGCCCAGGTTGGCGCTGGCTCCGGCATTGGTCCCGATGTAGGTGTGGTAGACGGCGTTGTCGTGCGCGGAGCCGACGATCTCGATCCCATAGCCTTGATTCGCCGAGACCGTCACTTGCGGCTCGATCGATGGTTGGAAGCCGCCGATGACGTTATCGTGGGCGTGGCCGTCGATCTTGATGCCATCGCCCCCGTTCGGGATGGCTGTCTGGATCGAGGTATTCGTGCCGATGGAGGTGTCGGTGACCTGCACCCCGGTCGCAGCACCGCCGAGCTCGATGCCGTTGCCGAGATTGCCCGAGATGATGCAGGTGCGGATCAGGTTGTTCCCGCCGCTCGAGGTGATCAGGGTCCCATCCCCTCGATTCGGGGCCGCTCCGCCGAAGGCGAAGATCCCGGTGAACGTATTGAATGAGGTCAATCCGCTGGCCTCGCCGCTCACGTCGATCCCATTGCGGTCGTTGCCCGAGATCACGTTCCCGAGCGGGATCACGCCGCCCACCTGCGTATTCGCCGAAGTCCCCGAGACCAGCAGCCCGTTGCGGCCGTTGGCCACGATCGTGGCGTTGTCGGCCCCGGCGCCCATGAAATTGGCCTGGACCGTTGTGTTGTTGGAATTGTTGATTCGCAGGCCGTTGCCACCGTTGCCGCTGAGCACGTTATAAAACACGAACGGATCCTGCTGGGACGTGCAGCCGATCAGTTGATTGCCGTTCGACTTGACGATGTCCACGCCGTTCTGCCGATTGCCCAGGGCCGAATTGCCCGAGGCCGACGTTCCCACGAAATTCCCGCTCAGCAGCGTCTGGGTGGCACGTTTCTTGATGAACACGCCGTCGGCGCGGTTGCCCGAGATCAGGTTGCCCTGGGGCGGGCGGACGAACACATTACCCGTGGGATCGTTGCCGCCGGTCGCCTGCCCACCGATGAGATTCCGCGCCGCGCCGTCGGTGACGAGGATGCCGCTCTTCGCGTTGCCGCGACGGAGCGTGCCGCTGGCGTCCGTGCCGATGTCATTCATGGCGATCTGATTGTTGTCGGCCCCGTAGATCCCGATCCCGTTGCCGCCGTTGCCGCTGATGACGTTCGAGAGCTGGAATCCGGTGTTGACGGTCGCCTGGATCGAGAACATGCCCGAGCTGCTCACGACGAACCCGACGACCTGATTGCCGTACACCGAATCGTTGCTGGTGAGGGACGTGCTCGGATCGACGCCGGGATCGTTGAGGTTCACCCACACCGCCGGGCCGAATGACCCGTCCGTATTGAGGCGCACCGTGACCCACGAGCCCTGCAAGGGATCCGCGGAACCGCTCTGGCCCGAGTCGGCACTGAGCGTGTAGACGCCCGCCTCGGTGCTGCTGATGCCCTGGAAATGGGTGATGAAGTCCTGACCGACCGCCCCGTTCGGGTAGGAGAATGACGCCCAGTTGCTGTACTGCCCGGTCGCGGTGTTGTAGTCGACCAGGTAGGCATTGCTGACCTCGGTGCTGCCCGGGCCGGCGCCGTTGATATAGCCGCCGCAAATCGTGTAGCTCGTGCCGCCGTTGTACCAGATGCCGTACGCGGTGGTGGTCAAGGATCCGGGATAGTCGACGTTGGGCAGGAACGTATCCGTGGCGAGGTCGTAGAGGAATGCGTGCCCGGAGGCGATCGGGGCGTCCCCCTCGGGACCATCGGCGTTGCCGACCGCGAGGTCGCCCATCGTGCTGTGGACGTAGGTGTACTCCGCGCCGGGATAATCGATCGTCTTGTATTCGCTCGCGTCCGAGAGATCGGCGGTCGTGCCCTGGAACACGAAGCCGTTGACGACGCCGTTGTTGTAGGTCCCGACCAGCCGGATGTCGCCATTGGCGAGCAGGTCGGGGCCGTAGACGCTGGTGGAATCGGCCCCCGGGTAGTCGACGGCGTAGCTCGTGCCGCCGGAGCCGGAAATGGGCCCCTCGTAGAGCAGGCCGTTGGTACCCGACGTCCCGGTAATCAGGTACTGGCCGGCGGTATCCGAGGCGCGAATGCCCTCCCAGCCCGAGACCGGCATGCCCACGCTATCGGCGTCGTAGTAGCTGATGCTCGATACCGCATCGCTGTTCCCGATCAGGTCGCCCTGAGACGAGGCCTTGATCTTCACCCCGTCGCCGCGATTGCCGGCGACGATCCTTCCATTGGAGAGGAGGCCGATATCATTGCCCTGGACCGTGACGTGCGACGCGCTGATCGTGACGCCCGCGTTGCCGGCCCTCACCAGCGAGAGCGACCGGAGGACCGATCCGTCGGAACCGCTCGCGAAGTTCAGTCCGCGAGTACCCCGGAAATCCACGGTCACCACGGGCGACCCCGCGAACGAAGGGGCCGTGGAGCCGTCGATCGTCACGGTATCCGTGATCGCCGGCAGCGGAGTCCGACCGACCCGGATCGTACCGGCGACATCGAAGACGATGGTGTTGGCGCCCGGTTGGGCATTGGATTCGACGATCGCCTGGCGGAGTGAACCGGCTCCGGAATGATGGAGGTTCGTCACTTCGAACGTGGAGAGGAGCTCCCGGCTTTCCAGGACCTCGAGGCCGCGCAGCGTGGAAGTCGACGAAGCCTGTCGTTTCGGGCGCGCGCGCGTCCTTGAGAGTCCGGATCGGAATCGATTTTCGGAATTGATCGCCATCGATGGTGCATCCTTCGTCATTGAAATGGGCATGATCCGGAATCGGCCGGATGAGGCTTGACCTCGGCGTCCGCGACCTCGCCCCGGTCTTCTCAACACGCAAAGGACTCAGCCCGGGTGCCCGCTTCCGGGTGTCATTCATGCGGGGAGCGTTCGGATGAGCTCCGCAGATCTCCTCTTTGCGATGGAGCGTAATGACCCCAGGGCAATGTGCCCCGTCAAATAGCTAGTACGAAAAAGCGAGAAGGGCAAGAAAGTTCGCGAGTGCTTGACCTCGAGAGGGGTGGGATCGGCACCGCGGGCGCTCCCGGCCCCTGCCGCCACGAAGATCGCATTCATTTTCGGATCGGTCGAGAGGAACCCGTGAGTACCGGCGGTCGCGAGAATCCCATCCGGCCGCCGGAAGAACGACGGAGTGGTCGGATCCGGGTCGTCGCCGGCCATCCGAGACGGGATCGCGAGCGGTCGCGCGCCGGCATCCGCGCCGGACGGCCCTGCATCGGGACCAGGAGCGGGTCCCGTCATTCCGACGCGCCGTTCCTGGCCTCGAGGAGCCGTGTCAACCGGGCGAGGAGCCGATCGAACTCGATGGGTTTGCTGATGAAATCGTCGCAACCCAGTCTCAGGCATTCCTCCCGGTCCTTGCTCATGGCATGGGCGGTCACGGCCAGGATCGGCCCGGTGAAACCGCCGGCGCGGAGCTGTCGGACGGCCTCATAGCCGTCGAGGACCGGCATCTGCATGTCCATGATGATGGCATCGAAGGGGCGTCCCTGTTCGACGGACTCGCGGGCGCGATCGAGCGCCTCCCGGCCGTCATGGGCCGTAACCACCTCGGCGCCGGCGCGCGTCAGGCGGAGCCCGATCAGTCGCTGATTCGCCTCGTTATCGTCGGTCACCAGGATTCGAGCCCGGAGCCGGGGCGGTGGTTGAGGGGTCGCGGACAGGGGCGTTGGCTCGTGAGTCTCCCGGGACCGTCGGAGCTCTGCGAGCTCCTCGATCGAGCCGATCGGGATGGCGAGTCGGAAGGTCGAGCCCGCCCCGGGCGAACTCTGCACCGTCAAGTCGCCACCGAGCCGCTTCGCCAGGCGATCGCAGATCGCCAGGCCCAGCCCGGTCCCGGGCGGTTGGTTCGGGCTCGTGGACGGGATCCGGTAGAAGGGCTCGAACAGGCGGGACATCTCGGCCGCGGTCATGCCGATGCCGGTGTCGCTCACCGCGAACTCGAGGAATCGTCCGGTATCCGATCGATCCGGCATGCGGGCCGTCAGCCGGACGGTACCCTGCTCGGTGAACTTGATGGCATTGTCCAGGAGGTTCACGAGGATTTGCCGGAGTCGCAGCCGATCGGTGGCGATGCCGCGGGGAATCTCCCCGAGCATCTCGACCTCGATCCGCAGGTCCTTGGCCGCCGCCTTGGCCTTCAGCGATTCGACGACCTCCATGACGATCTCCCGCGCCGAGCACGGTTCGCGCTCGATGCGGAGTTGGCCCGCCTCGATCCGCGAGATGTCGAGCAGGTCGTCGAGGAGCGAGAGGAGGAATTGGCTGTTCTGCCGGATGGTGTCGAAGTGCTGCGCGATCTCGGCGGGGCCGGCCTGCAAGTAGGGATGTTCGCCCAGCAATTCGATGAAGCCCAGGATCGCGGTCAGGGGCGTTCGTATCTCATGGCTCACGCTGGATAAGAACTCGCTCTTGGCCCGATTGGCGCGCTCGGCGGCTTCTTTATCCCGGTACAAGCTTTCGGCCTGCTCCGCCGCCTTCGCGATCCGCCTCAGCTCGGTGATATCGCGGACGATCTCCAGGACACGCTCGCCCGAGCCCTCCCGAATCCGGGTGACCAGCAGGGATTCGCAGTCGAGACAATCTCCGCCGATGGTCCGGATCCGTAAGTCGTAGCGAGGCAGCGTCTCCCCCTGCCATGCGCGCTGATGCATCTGGTTCGCCGCCGCGCGATCGTCGGGATGGATCAGGTCGCCGAGCGGCTCGCCGATCCAATCGCCGGTCGGCCAGCCGGTGATGTCCTGGAAAGCCGGGCTGATCGACCTCAGCACGCCGCCGGCGTCGATCTCCCAGACGATCACGCCGGTCGACGCGACCAGGCTCTTGAATCGGGTCTCGACCTGCCTGAGGGCTTCCTCGGCCTGCTTGCGCTCGCTGATGTCGCGGGCCACGACCAGTCCGATGGTCTCGGGCTGGGTGTGGATCCGGCTCACGCTGAGGTTGACCGGCAAGGGATCGCGCGACGGCCGCTGGAGGAAATATCCCTCTCGCGAGTGGAAGAAACCGGTCTTGTCCAGCGCCTGGAGGAGTCGCTCGAGTCGCTCGGGGGTCGCGCCGGAGAAGAACTCCTCCAGGCGCATCGAGCAGGCCGCGGTCTTTTCCAGCCCCGTCATCCGCATGGCCGCGGGGTTGAGGTCGATGATGATGCGGGTCCGCGGATCGAAGAGGAAAAAGGCGTCATTCGCCTCGCGGAAGAGGCTGCGAGCAAATTCGAGGTGCTGATCGGCCGGGTTCATTAAACCCTCGTATCGCGGGGTTCCACCGACGGGTCGCGGGCATCGGAAACACGCGAATCGAGACTAGGGGATCGGATGTCGACGCAACTCGGCTTCGGCCTCTTCCAGCAGCTCGGCCTCGGCGGCCCGCATGTTCGCTTCGCTGCGCGAGGCGCCCTCGGCGCCCGTCGGACTCCCTTGCTTGACCCAGATCTTGTAGGCCCGGGCCTTGACCTCATCCTGGATCTGACGTTCGGCTGCCTTCCAGTTCTGTTCCCGGACCGCCTCGCCCGCCTGGCCGACAGGCCGGCCGATGCGGTCCCAGATCGCGTAGGCGCGGAGCTCGACCAGGCGATTGCACTCCGGGGACCTCTCCGGCGTACTCGGTGCCGGCTCGTTCGGATCCTTCGCCGATGGACTCGGGTCCGGGATCGCGGCCCCGGGCTCGGACCCGCCGGTCGCATTCGCGATCGGCAGGCCCTTCAACGATCCGAGTCCCAGGATCCATGCCAGCCCGGCAAGTCCGAACAGGATCGCGATCGAACCGATCCACGCCAGGGATAAGCGGCCGGCCCTCCGCGACGAGGGGGCCAGGGCTCGATCCAGGGCCGTCACGAATTCCTCGACGCTAATATACCGATCCTTGGGGTCTTCCGACAATCCGCGAAGGACGACCGCATCCAGCAATCGGCTCACCTTGGGATTCAATCGCGACGGGGGCGGGAACACGCCCAGCGCCCGGCGGCCCGTCAGCAGTTCGTAACTCAGGGCCGCCAGCGAGAACTGGTCGGTCCGCTCGTCGACCTTCAAGCCGTACTGCTGCTCGGGCGATACGTAACCGACCGTCCCCATGCCCCGCAGGGTCTTGGTCAGGACACCGGCCTCTTCTTGCAGGACGGCGATGCCCAGGTCGCCCAGCTTGACCCGCGAGTCGGTCGGCATCAGGACGTTCTCGGGCTTGAGATCGCGGTGGAGGAAACTGCGGGCGGCAATGGCAAGAATGTTCAGCGCGCTATTCACATCGCGGTCGTGGTCTGCACCACATGCCGAACATTGCCATTCCCTTATTCGCAACCCTTTTTGACCTTGTGGGCCACCGCGCGCACCGCACACGGAACAGGTTACGGTCGTGAATTTTTCGTCCACTTCCACATATCCAGCCGACTTGTATTTCAGCATGGTGCGAAAAGTAGACCAGCCAGCATCGAGCACGGACTTAGCCATCCGCGTCTTGGCTAACTGTTTCGAGTTGACATCCCCGACCGCGATTATCGCGTTCTGATCGGCCAGAGTTGTTGAAAGTTTGTGTAGAAAATCCTTGCGAGCGTTCTTGATCTTGGCGTGGATGCGCCGAATGCGCTGCTTATTGTGGGCGCGCTGTGCGACGGCAAGCTTGCCCTCTAAGGCGCGATAGTGGCGCGGTGCTTCGATCTTGCTGCCGTCACTCAAAACGGCCAGTGATTTTAGCCCCAAATCAATGCCGATGATGCCGTCGCCGTGCGGCTGCCGTTCGGCAACCGCGACATGGAAACAAACATACCAGCGCCCAAGTGCATCCTCGACAAAAGCGCCGCCCTTCGCGTTGTCTGGCAGTGGTCGCCGCTTACTGCCAAAGAAACGGTAGCGTTTGCCGAGATACCAGATCGAGTTACCATCGACCTGTCGGCTCTGCTTCTGAAACGGCATCCAGCCGAGTGCCCGCTTGGCGCCAAAGCTGCTGCGGAACCGAAGCGAGTGTTTTGCCTTGTCGCGGCTCTTGGCAAACTGATCGCAGACACTGCCAACGGTCTGCTGATGGATACCAAGGTCTTTGCCGACGCCTTTGCACAGCTTCGCTAGGTCGAATGCCGATGGCCAGCGGCGCTTCGGTGCGCCCGCCCGGTATCGGCTCTCAATGTCGTGCTGAAATGCGTTACACCAATTCCAGACCTGATTGCAGGCCACGGCGTGCCGCGCCAGCGTTTTTCGCGCGCTGCGGTCTTTCAGCCGATACTTAAAGGTCACTGTCTGCATTTTGTGTCTGTGTGTCTAAACCGGATAAGCATGGTTGGTGTAATTCACGGTTGTGCGGGCACGGGCTCAGCATCGGTCACCCGGCGGGCGCCGTTTGTGGGAGTGCCTTATCCTCGACGGGACGAAGATTTCCCTCGATCCATTTCTTCATCCGTCGGAAACGAATATCGGGCGACTCGCTAAACCCACCGCCTTCGTCATTCATGAACATGATCTCGCAAGCGAGCGAAAAGGGAATACCGAACGCCGCCGCGACTGTTTCGCGGTCTTGTGGGTCGATATTTGCCATATCGACTCCCCGCATGCGCCCTACCGATCCGATCGCGCAAACGGCACCTTCTTTTTCGAGTTCATCCTCAATCAGCTCAGGCTTCGGCAATGCCTGCATCGCTTTCCACATTTCGAGGAGAAAAGCCTGACCGCGCTTACCCCGTATTGCCGCCCAGACGGCTCCGCGCCAGCGAATCACGCGCCAATCACAACACTCGTCCCCGTAGCCTGATCTGCTCATGGTCGATCGTCCCTCACTACGGTCTCATGCAATTGAGTGACCGATGCCGCGGGATGCCAATGGCGTCGAAGAGCATATCGTGGTGGCGAAGATCATCGTCCCGTCCGCTGCCGTGCCGGATGCCGTCAAGCAAACGATCG
>JBKQHM010000334.1:0-18801 GCA_052148775.1 Isosphaeraceae bacterium
GAGGTCACCGTGGCCAGCCCGCAGAGGTACTGGGCCATGACGATCCCGGCGCACAGCAGGACCACCAGCGAAGGCGGCAGCACGCTCGAGAGGATCCAGAGGAACGCACCCTCGCCCTGCGCCGCGGCCTGCGAGAGGCTCGGCGCCGCCAGGACCACGGCGCTCAGGAAGATCCAGCCGGCCAGGCCGGAGACCAGCACGGACCGGACGATGCCCCGCGGCACGCTCGCCGAGGCGCCGATGGTCTCCTCCGAAGCATGGGCCGAGGCGTCGAACCCGGTGATCGTGTAGGCGGGCAAGAGTGCCCCCAGGGCGAACAACAGGACCAGCCCGTCGGTCGACGGCCAGACGTCCCGGCCCGCCGGCCCGCTGAAGTTCTCGAAGGTGACCAGTCGCGACGGGGCCAGCCCCGGGGCGAAGGCCATCAGCCCGACCGTGATCGCCGCGGCGATGAAGAGGATCCAGTAGCCGCTGAAATCGGTCAACTTCGCCGTCGCGCCGATGCCCAGGTGGTTGATCGCTGCCTGCGAGGCCGTGATCAGGACCACGCCCAGCGCCTGGGCCGCCAGGTCCAGCTCCGCCGGCATCGAGCCGGGGCCGATCGCCGAGATCGCGAATCGATAGGTGCCCACGTTGATCGCGGCCAGTACGGTGATCAGCCCGGCGAGGTTGAACCAGGCGGTCGTCCAGCCCCAGCCGCGACCGCCGAGGATCGCCGACCAGTGATACAAACCTCCGGCGGTGGGGAACGTCGAGGCGAGCTGGCCCATCGTCGCCGCGACCGCCAGCGCGAACAGGCTCACCATCGGCCAGCCCAGGCCGATCGACGCCCCGCCCACGCTGCACAACCCCATGTGGAACGACGTGACCCCGCCGGCCAGGATGCAGATGATCGACAGCGAGAGCGCGAAGTTCGAGAAGCCGCCCAGCCGGCGCGCCAGCTCCTGGGCGTAGCCCATCGCGTGCAGCCGGCCCAGGTCGTCGGCTGCCGTGGCATCGTCGCCCGGGGACGTCTCCGCGTGGCTGTGCATCAGGCAAGCCCCTCCGCGCGTTCCAGGACCGGGCCGAGCTGCTCGAGCATCCGATTTCGGGCGGGGCCCTCGTCGATGGCCGAGGGATCGCCGGACGGCAGCCCGCGCGCCTCCAGCCACGCCAGGAACTCCGGCGCCGGGCGCAGGCCGAAGAGCCGTCGCACGGCCAGGGCATCGTGGTAGCTGGTCGACTGGTAGTTGAGCATGACATCATCCGAGCACGGCACGCCCATCACGTAGTTGCACCCGGCCGCGGCCAGGAGCATCAGCAGGTTGTCCGCCGAGTTCTGGTCGGCCGAGGCGTGGTTGGTGTAGCAGACGTCCACGCCCATGGGGAGGCCCAGCAGCTTGCCCATGAAGTGGTCCTCCAGCCCGGCGCGGATGATCTGCCGCTCGTCGTGGAGGTACTCCGGCCCGATGAAGCCGACGACGCTGTTGACCAGGAACGGGTCGAACGCCCAGGCGACGCCGTAGGCCCTGGCCTCGAGCGTGAGCTGGTCGACGCCATGGTGGGCGCCGGCCGACAGGGCACTCCCCTGCCCCGTCTCGAAATACATCGCCTGCTCGCCGGCCCAGGTGACGTCGCGGCCTCGATGATGCTCGCGCACGCGTTGATGGCCCTCGCGGAGCAGCGCCAGGTCGATCCCGAAGCTCGCGTTGGCCGCCTGGGTACCGGCGACCGACTGGAACAGCAGGTCGACCGGCGCGCCGCGGTCGAGGCAGCCGAGCTGGGTCGTGATGTGGGCCAGGCAGCACGCCTGGGTGGGGACCTCCAGTGTATCGATCAGGCGGTCGAGCGCGCGGAGGATGGCCTCGGCGACGTCGACCGACTCGGCGGCCGGATTGACGCCGATCATCGCGTCGCCGCAGCCGTAGAGCAGCCCGTCGGCGGCGGACAGGAGGATGCCGCCCGGGTCGTCGCCGGGGTGATTCGGCTGGACGCGGATGCCGAAGACCCCGCGCTGGCCCATCGTGTTGCGGCATCGGGTCACCACGCGGACCTTGTTCGCGGCCAGGACGAGGTCCTTGTTGCTCATCAGCTTGGCCGCCGCCGCGACCACTTCCGGAGTCAGCCCGGCCCGGGTCGCGGCCAGCGTGTCGCCGGTCGTGGCGTCGTCGAGGATCCAGTCTCGGAACGCGCCGACCGTCAGCCCGCGTAGGGGCTCGAAGCGGTCGAGGTCGAGCGAGTCGCCGATCAATCGGCTGACCTCGTCGTCATCGGGATCGATCAGCGGGTGGTCGACGATCTGGCCGAGCGTCAACTCGGCCAGGACGATCTTGGCCGCCACGCGCTGGCGCTCGGTCGTCGCGGCGATCCCGGCGAGCTGGTCGCCCGACTTCTCCTCGTTGGCCGCGGCGAAGACCGCGCGCAGGTCGGCGAAGGCAAAGCGTTCGCTGCGGATGACGGTCGACAGGTTCACGGCTCGACTCCGGATGCGGCGGGCGAGGGACTCGACGGCGAGGGGCGAACGCCGGCGCGCGTCTGACTGGCCAGGTGGCAGAGGACCCCGACGAGGCTGCCGAGGACCGCGGGCTTCGCGTAGGGGCGGGCGAGCCCCGTCAGCCAGGGCTCCCGGAGGAATGCCATCCCCAGCAGCGCGGGAGCGGCCAGGACCAGCACGGACCCGGCCCGACGGAGCCATAGCCGCCAGCCGCTGGGTGCCGGCTCGCTGTACAGTCCGAGGACCACGTTCAACAGGGCGGCGAACAGTAAGTAGATATGCGACGAGCGAAAGAGCAGGCGCGTCGCGTCGTCGCGATCATGCAGGTGATCCGGGCCCAGGAGCATGTAGAACCCGCTGGCGAGGAAGGCAGCCAGTGCAATCAGCCCCACGGCGAGATGGAGTCGGCGCATGGTCATGCTTGCAGCTTTCGGTTGTCTCAAGGTAGCGCCACATGGAACGGCCAGATCCAGGGTATCAGGATGATGGCGACGATCCACATGAGGAGGTTCAGGGGGATGCCGACGCGCATGAAGTCGGTGAAGCGATAGCCGCCGGGGCCGAAGACCATCATGTGGGTCTGGTAGCCGATGGGCGAGGCGAAGGCGTACGATGCGGCCAGGGTCACGGCCATGATGAAGGGCCGCTCGCTGACGCCCATCAGCCGCGCCGACTCCAGGCAGAACGGGAACGACAGCGCGGCCGCGGCGTTGTTGCTGATCAGCTCGTTGAGGACCATGGTCCCGAAATAGATGGCCGCCATGGTCGCGGTCGGCCCCCAAGACCGCGTGAGGTCGACGAGCATCCCGGCGAACAGCTTGGCCACTCCGGATTGCTCCAGCCCCTTGCCGACGCCGAACGACGCCGCGATCGCGATCAGCACGGGCAGGTCCACCGACTTCCTCGCGTCGGCGGCCGAGATGCATCGGGTGAAGATCATCGCGCCCGCGGCCAGGAAGGCGGCCAGCATGATGTCGACCTTGCCGCTGACAAACGCCGTGATCATGGCCACGAAGATGACCGCCGCGTACTTGGCCCGGTCGTGGCGCACCGGGCGCGAGTCCTCGACGTCGCTGACCAGGTAGAAGTCCGGCTTGTTGCGGTAGGCGCGGGAGAAATCCGGGCCGACTTGCAGGAGGAGCGTGTCGCCGGGGTGCAGCCGGATGTCGCCGACCTTGTTGGTCAACCGGGCGCCGTTGCGGTGCACGGCCACGACCGCCGCGTCATACAGGGCGCGGAAGTCGGCGTCGCGGATCGCGTGGCCGGCCAGCGGCGAACTGGGGCTGATGACCGCCTCGCAGAGCTGTCGGCCCCGCTGCTCGATCGGCGAGACCTCGTATCGGGCGTCGGCCGCCGGCACCAGCCCGGGGATCTTCTCCAGGTCGACGATCGTGCTGACGACCCCGGTGAAGACCAGCCGGTCGTTGGCCTGAACCTCCTGATCCGGGCCGACCGGGCCGATGATGTCCCCTTCCCGATCGATCTCGATCAGGAACAGGCCCGGCAGGTGCCGCAGTCCCGCCTCGGCGATCGTCTTGCCTACCAGCCGGCATCCCGGCTGCACCAGCATTTCGACCAGGTACTCCCGGCGCGTCTCCTCGAGCTGCTCGATCAGGTCCTTGCGGTCGGGCAGGAGCTTCCGGCCGATCGTCAGGAGGTAGGTCGCGCCCAGCAAGGCGCACGGCAGGCCCACCTTGCCGATCTCGAAGAACCCCATCGGCCTGAGGTTGCTCTTGATGAGGAGCCCCTGCACGACCAGATTCGTGCTCGTGCCGATCAGCGAGCAGGTGCCCCCGAGGATCGACAGGAACGACAGCGGCATCAGCAACCGCGAGGGCGAGATCCGCCGCTTGCGGCACCAGGCGATCAGGACCGGTACCAGCAGGGCCACTTTCGGCGTGTTGTTCAGCACCATGGCCGAGGGGATCAGCACGACCGCCATGTAGAACAGGGCACGCGCCTCGGTCTCGACGTGGCCGAGGAACCGCTCGCCGATAAACTCCATCACGCCGGTCTCGCGCAGGCCGGCCGCGACCACGAACAGGGCGGCCACGATCAGCACCCCCGAGTTGGCGAACCCCGAGAACGCATCCTCGGGCGAGATCACGCGGAACAAGGCCAGGAGCGCGACCGCGCCGACGAACAGCACGTCGGCCGGCTTGTCCTTGACCAGCCCATAGAGCAGCCCGGCCAGGACCCCCAGGGTCACAATCATATGGAAGTTCATATTCCAATGCATATCGATTCCGGTTCCTTGCGGGATGCCTCATCCGGGCGGGTTCGCGGCTCAGATCGTGTCCAACGTCGGCTCGGGCTGTTCCGGATCGCGGAATCCCATCCCGGGAAGATGTCCTCGCGGGGTCTTGGCCGTCGTTTCTCGAGGCCGTGGGGTCGGACGGACCTCCATCCATCCAGGAGGGTCGAGTCGCCTTCCTGGTCCGAACTAATCTATCCCAACTCGCCGAGGATCTCCACCGCCGCGGTGTCTCCGAGAGTTGCCGGGTCGTCGATCCCTCCGGCGGCCTGGCTCATTTCGTCGGTCTCGTCCCGGCCGCTCGCGTGTCCGTCCGGCGATCTCGACGGCGTCCTGGCCCTGGTGGCCTTCAACCCCTTCGGCCGACGAGCGGAGCGGCTTTCTCCGACGGAAGGCCGCCGCTACACTCGATATCTCGGAAAGGCGTACCGAGGGCGAGACGAAGTCAAACACATCCCATGAGTCGGCCGGGGGCGTCACCTGGACGCGAGCGACGCGCCGGAGGAGTTCGGCGATGCACGACCTTGTCAGACGATTGGTCCTCACGACATTCCTGCTGATCGTCTCCGCGACGGCGACGATCGGGGGCGACGCCGGCGCCGAGGCGAAGTATTTCCGCGACGCCGCCAACGACCGCTATCGTGCCGCCCGCCGCGACTTCGACGCCGGCCGCCTCGAACGGGCCGGCGAGCCGGCCCGCGCCGCCGAGGCCATGACGCACGTCTCCGAGCACCTCGTCCACGCCGCCGACGTCCGACGGGCACCGCCGCCGAAGGCCGATCGCAAGGCCCGTAGCGGTAAGGCCGACTCCAGGGACGACCGCGGAGAGATCCTGCCGCCACCCCCCTGCCCTTGATCGACGACCGTTGATGGGCCGCGCGGGACGCGGGCCTCCGGGCAACCGGAAGCTCGTCGCCCGGCGGCCCGGCCGGAGATAACCCGATGATCGGCGATTTATGACACTTGCTGGCTATTTCATCCCTTGCTCTTGGGCTTCAGGCGCTGGAGTCGTTTCTTGAACGATTCGAGCGACTCCCGCGGTTCCTTCTCGCGTTCTTGCGCCAGGGCGAGGTCGTTGAAATCCTCCCAGAGCTTGGCGTGCCTCTTTAGGTCGATAACGACCGCCGTCCTGTTGCCCTTCTCGTCGACCAGGAACTGAATGCCTTTCATAGCGAGATCTCTCCGGTTTCTCAAGGGATGATCGACTTGATGGCGGGCACGGCGACGCGCTGGAGGTGTTCTTCGATCCCTTCGGCCTTGCGATAGAGGTGGTGGACGTTGACCTTCTGGCCGGCGATCTGCCGTCGACGCTCCAGCCATTGCACGAGCTCCCGGGCCGCGTCGGGTTCGAGCAGGCCGATGGGGGCCTCGATGGCCGTGGCGTCTTCGAAGGTGGCGTGGGGGACGGGGACCAACTGGCCGAGGCTCTCGCCCCTGGCGAAGACGACCGTCCCGGGCTCGACGAGCTTCCAGTTAATGGTGAAGGTATAATTGAGCCACCAGGTCTCGATGACCCCTTCCAGAGGGGAGCAGTTGGGCTTCCATCGGTTGCTGGGCCCCTTGAGGTAGAGGTCCCAGCCCGGGGGCGTGCGGAACAGCCAGGGGGGCGAGAAGGTGACGATCCCCGAGCCAAACTGGCTCTTGATCGCCGGCTCGAACTGCGGGGGGACCTCGACGCGCAGGCCGTCGAGGCCCGGCGTCCCGTCCCAGGTGACCCGGACGTCCGTCGGGCAGAGGACCTGCCAGCCCCACTGGTTGGCGATGACCAGCGGGAGGCATTGATAGGAGTGCGTCAGCTCGTCCATCCAGTGCCGACGCGGCGGCGACGGGCGCAATTGCCACCCCTCGCCCCATCCGTAGGGGATCAGCCGGAGTGCCTTGAATTCCAGGCGCGGCAGGTTGATCGGGGGCGAGGACGAGGGCTTCGCGACGGGCGAGGCATGGGTCTCGGCGACGGCCACGGGATTGGTATCGGTCTGAGATTCGCCCCGGGACGTGGCCTCGATCGCGGTGCGGGCGTCGGCGTCGGATCGCGCGGCGAGCTGGGCCTCGAGCGCGGCGATGCGCGCCTCCAGTGCCCGGCACCGCGAACAGGGCGGTGCCTCTGTCTCATTACACTGCGAACCTGGGTGTTCGGTCATGATTGGTCTGTCCGGGTCATCGGGCCCTGTCCGGCGGATCGACTCGGCGCCGGTCCTTGACGAGCGAGCCCCCCGATCTTTCCGAGAATCGGCGGAAACGTCAAGCAGTGGTTTCATCGTGGTCGTCGGCGAAGGTTTCGGGAATTGCCGGGGGGCCGCCCCTTCTCGACGGGTCGGACTGGCGATTTTGGATTGTCAGCCGCGTGCGGGTGATGGATGATTCAAGGAGCCGGCGCGAGGCCGGGGCAATCATCGGGAAGGCAATCGTATCGTGGCGCAGGCGCCTCGCCTGCCGTTTCCTCTTGGGGTGATGACCATCATGGCGACTCGGGTGCGATGGCTGGGGCATTCCGCATTGCTGATCGAGAGCGACGGACGAAACGTGCTGATCGACCCGTTCCTGACGGGCAATCCGAAGGCGGCGGCCACGGCCGAGGAGGTGCCGGCCGACTTGATCCTGATCTCGCACGGCCATGGTGACCACGTCGGCGACGCCGTGGCGATCGCCAAGCGCACCGGCGCGACGGTCGCGACCAACTACGAGATCAGCCTGTGGCTCCAGCAGCCGGCCCAGGGGCTAGATGCCGGCAAGGTCCAGGGGCTCCAGCATGGCGGGAGTTTCCTGTTCGACGGGTCGATCCGGGTCAAGCTGACGCTCGCGTTCCACGGCTCGGCGCTCCCGGATGGCAGCAACGGCGGGAATCCTTGCGGGTTCGTCCTCACGTTCCCCGACGGGACCAGGATCTACGACGCCGCCGACACGGCGCTGTTCGGCGACATGGCGCTGATCGGCGAGGAGGGTCTCGATCTGGCGATCCTGCCCATCGGCGATTACTACACCATGGGCCCCGACGACGCCCTCCGCGCCGTCAAGCTGCTCAGGCCGCGGTCCGTGATGCCGATCCACTACAACACGTTCCCGCCGATCGCGCAGGACGCCGGCGCCTGGGCCGCTCGGGTCAAGGGGGAGACGTCGGCACAGCCGGTGGTCCTCCAGCCGGGGGATTGGTTCGCGATCTCCAGTAAATGAAGGAGCCTTCACGATGTCCGTAGCGACCGCACTCCCGCCGACGCCGACCGCCATCCCGCCGGCACTTCCGCCGATCGTGCCGACGCTGCCGGTCCGCCGCTTCACGGTCGACGAGTACCACCGGATGATCGCGTCCGGCATCCTGGGCGAAGACGATGATGTTGAGTTACTCGAAGGATGGATCGTACCGAAAATGCCGAAGAACCCGCCGCATGAGGCCGTCATTTCCTGGATCATGAACCGTCACCTCTCGCCCCGTCTTCCGGCGGGATGGTTTTGCCGCGCGCAATCCGTGGTCACGACGGCTGAAAGCGAGCCGGAGCCGGACATTGCCGTGGTTCGCGGATCCGAGCTCGACTACATGTCCCGGCATCCGGGCCCAGCCGAGTTGGCGTTGGTGGTCGAGGTCTCCGCCTCGTCACTGCCGCGCGATCGCCTGGAGAAAGTCCGGATCTTCGCACGCGCCGCCATACCGGTCTACTGGATCATCAACCTGGTCGACCGTCGGGTCGAGGTCTACACCGACCCGACCGGACCCGATTCGGGGCCGGTCTATCGCACGCGACACGATTACCGGGCGGGCGACCTGGTCCCGTTCGTCGTCGACGGCCGCGAGCTGGGACCGATCCCCGCGCAGGAACTACTCCCCTGACCGGGTGACGGCGGCTTGAATACAACGATCCTATGACTGCACGTAGCCCTCGAACTTGTTATTGATGTAGATCGCCCCGGGCGGGATGACCGTGTTGGCCGGGAACGTCGAGGTCTGGAGGAAGGCGCCCTTGCCGACGGTCGAACCGGAGCCGATCGAGGTGCGGTCGAGGACGGCCCCGGCGCCCACCGAGACGTTGTCGCCGATCACGGCCTTGACGCTCGGGCCGCCGAGGATCACCGCGCCGGTGCCGGCGCGGAAAGCCTGGCCGATGGTCAGGGTGCCGCCGATCGGCGAATTGATCGTCACGTGCAGGCCCGTGTGCGCGATCGAGCCGATGGTGATCGGCTGGCCCTCGTCGGCGCGGATCGAGTTGGCCCGTCCCAGGTGGTGCGCCAACTGGTTGGCCTTCTGATCCTGGAACACGACCTCGCCGACGACCCGGGCCGGGAAGTTGAAGAGCGTGGCCCCGATCAGGCCCTGGTGCGGCGTGATGAATGCGGGCCCGACCTTCTTCGTCCCGCTGATGTAGGATGAGCCCGGCGACTGGCTGGCCCCCTCGACGCCCGGGAGGTAGCCGTTATACACGCCGCCGATGGCCGGGTTGCCGCCGGAGTTGGCACCCGTGGCCGAACCGCCCTGGTAGAGATTGGTATAGCCCGCGGCCAGGTTCTGGCTATCGGCGAGGATCTGCTTGAGGGTCGAGGTGTCCGACGACGTGATCTTCACGACCATGCCGAGCTTGGTATTGGAGGCCTCGGCGTCGTTGGTCACGTCCATGCCGGGGAGCACCCGGTAACCGGACGGCACCGTGACCCCGGGGCCGACGCGGGCCATCGGCGAGACGATCGCGCCGGGGTCGATCGTGGCGTCGTCGATGACCGCCCGGGCGCCGACCTCGGTCGGCTGGGCCGCACCCTCGTAACCGCCGATCGTGCTCGGCCCCAGGATCTTCGCCCCGTAGCCGATCGAGACCTCGTCCCCGACCAGCAGCACGGGCTCCCGATACCCATGCCCGGGATTCGCCACGAGCTGGGCGCTGTCGAGCACGTCCGAGCCGTCGCCGATCTTGATCGCGCCGCCTTGCGCGTTGAGCGTCGCGTCAGGTGCCACGTAGCTCTGGAAGCTGATGACGACCGATTGGCCGTCCTCGATCTGCACGGTCGGGTCGATGAATGACGCCTTCTTGGTCGGCGTCGCGAACGGCATGACCGGCGTGTTCGGGTGCGTCGCCGGGAACGCGACGGGATTCTCCTGGAGCGCGGAGACCATACCCCCGGCGTTCGGCAGCGCGCGCACCTCCAGGCGATCGATCGCGAGCGGATAGGTCACCAGCCGCCGACGTCCGTGCTTTTTTCGTTTCATCGGTTCATCACGTTTTTCGAGCAAAATTCCGTGGAATCCGGGGCTATCCATCGTCCCTATTCCAGGACATCGATAGAATCGGCTGTTTCCTCCGGCGCCATCATTGCGGTTGCCCTCGTTGCGCGATTTCTCGCGGTCCTGGCGAACGGACCGGGGGAGGCGCTCCCGGCCTTTCCCGACGGATCCGGCTTGGCGAGACAGAGATCGGGCATTAGCCTTTGACCAATTCTCAGGCCGGTCGATGCCGGGGGATGCGACCGCGAGGAGTTTTTTCATGGGGGCGAAACCCATTGGGCCGAGTTCATTCATGGGTCCATCTGGCGAAGCTGAGGCACGCGGTCAGGATGGGGAATCTCGGGCGATCTCGGTGCCCTGGGGTCCGGACGGGACGCTGGACTTGAGGTTGCCATCCACGGGGGCATTCGCCGGTGCGGGAATCGAGGTCGTCCGGCCGGAGCTGGGCGGTCCGCTGGCCGACTACGCGACGGCCCTGGAGGCGGCCCTGGCCTCGCCGGTGGACTCGGATCGGCTGGAGCGGCAGGTCGGTCCGGGTGCCAAGGTGGCGGTCGTGGTGGACGATCCGTCGCGATGGACGCCGGTCCGCGAGGCCATGCCGATCGTCCTGGCGCGGCTGCATGCCGCCGGGGTGCGGGCCGAGGATGTGACGATCAGCATCGGCGTGGGCCGGCACCAGGCGGTCAGCCCGGAGGCGATGCGCCGTCGGGTCGGCGACGCGGTCGCGGCCAGGTATCGCTGCTTCAGTCCGCCGGTGGACGACGTCTCGGCCTATGCCGACCTGGGCCGGACGCCGCAAGGGATTCCGGTCCGGGTGTTCCGGCCGGTGGCCGAGGCCGGCCTGCGAATCCTCATCGGCTCGGTGTTGCCGCACCTCCAGGCGGGCTTCGGTGGTGGATACAAGCTGATCTTTCCGGGTACGAGCCATCGGTCGACGCTGGGGGCCCTGCACGCCCAGGGCCTGGACGGCCGGTCGGATGCGGCGGGCTTGATTGGATGCGACGCGGCCGGAAACCCCATGCGCCGGGCGATCCACGCGGCGGCCGAACGGCTCGGGCCGTGCTGGTCGATCAGCCACCTGATCGGCGGTCCCGGCCAGGTCTTCCGCGTGATCGCCGGGCATCCCGATCGCGTGCAAGACCTCCTCGCGGACGAGGCGAGACGACGACTCCAGGCGCCGGCGGCCCCCCCGGCCGACGTGGTCGTGGCGGGCAATCACCCCTGGCCCGGCGATCCGATGCAGAGTTTCAAGGTGTTGCTCCACCACCGCGCGGCGTGCCGGCCCGGTGGCGTGCTGGTCGGCCTGTTCTGGACCGACCCCGACGAGATCGGCCGGTCATTTCCGGTCTCCGCGTTGCGTCGCATCGCCGCGACCGGGACGTGGGGCGGCTGGGCGATCCGCCGGCTCGTGCCGATGGCCCAGCGGGCGACCGCGGCGGTGGGATCGCCGGCCGCGTTCATGATCCGATGGGCCCGCGAACTCGTGGTCGACCGCACCGTGATGGTCTACGCCCCGCCGCTGCACGAACGGATCGGCCCGCGCCTCGGCCCGATCGAGCTCTTCGCCGATCAGGACGAGTTATGGCGGGCCGTTATGGGTCATCGGTCATCGGTCATCGGTCAATCGTCCGGGGAGCCACTCCGTGTCCGCGTCTTTCCCGAGGGGGGGCTGACTTATTGCTCAACGCCTTCCGGAACCCCGGAGGGCAACACCGTCGTGATCCTCGGACGCTGACCGCCGCGAGGCTCAGTAGACTTCGCCCGGAGCGGCCTTCGAGGGCGCCCCGTCGGCGGCTCCGCCGAAGGGTGAGCTATAGCGTGCGTGCCAGCCCTCGGACGCCCGGACCCGGGTGAGGTCCTCGGCGGTGAGGCCGTAACGGGCGAACCAGGGTGAGCCGTGCTCGCGGACGAGAGTATTGACGTCGGCGACCCGCTTGAGGGCGGTGGTGGCGGCGAATTCGGTCCGCGCGGCGTCGCCGTCCTGGAGGAAGTACTCCTTCCAGAAGGCCCGTCCGCCGAGGACGCCCGATGCGCCGGCTTCCATGGCCATGCCGACTTGCTTGTAATAATCGGGGTAATCGACGCCGGCCGAGAGGAGGACCCAGGGGCGTTCGCTGGCCGCGTCGAGGGCCAGGAGGTTGTCGTGGAGCTGGGCATCGGACTCCTGGCCGAGGTGGCCGGGGAACTCGGCCTTGTAGACGTCGCAGAACCGGCTGAGCTGGCGGGCCGACTCGATGACCGTCTCGGCCTTCCGTTTCATGTACTTGGGGTCGGTCTTCTTCTCGCCGCCGAACGGGAACGCCACGGTCTCGAGCAGCAGCAGGATGTCGTATTTCTTGCACTCGGCGTAGACGTGCTCGATCAGGTGGAACTGGTGCTCGGCGGAGATCGGCTCGGTGGGCTCGAACTGGGCCAGGAGCTTGACGGCGTCGGCGCCCATGAGCTTGATCTTGGCGACGCTCCAGCCCGGCTCGATGAGACCCATCGGCGCCCCGACCTTGTTCTTCGGGCTGCCCGACATCTCGACCCGGACCAGCAGGCCGGTGTGGGGCGGGATGGCCCCCGAGGCGACGCACGACCAGGCGCCGTAATAGCCGTCGATCAGCACGCCCGAGGCCCCCGGCGCCAGTTGCCGCGCCAGGTCGACCTTGGCCTCCACGATCTCCTCGAACGTCGGCTCGCGATCGTGGCCCTTGGTCTTGAGCGCCTTGGTGGCCATCTCGATCATCGAGCTGTTCTGATCCAGGGCCACCATGGTCAACGTACCGTTCGGATTGCTGATCCGCTGCAATCCCCGGAGCTTGCCCGGCGTCAGGCCCTTGCCGAATAACACGGTGGTACTCAAGTGGCCCGAGTTCGCTGCGGTCGCCATCGAAGGACTCTCCTAAGTTGCCCGTATGTTCTCGCACACTGGCTGTGAAAGACGCCCGGTTGGCGAGTGATCCCTGCATGCGGGCTCGCTGACAAGATGGGCGCGTGGTGTGACTTCGCTTGGGTGTTCAACCCGACATGGTGACGATTGTAGCGATCGCGGGGGGCTTTGCAAGCGTCAGTGGCCGCTGGTCATCGGTCACTGGTCATCGACTCCATTCTCGAGCCGAGCGGTCTTGTGGGGAGAAAACGTTGCAGGAGTCGGCTCCGGGGCACCGATACAATGGGTGTCGGTTGGAAAACCGATCCGGTCACGGAGGACTGAGTCAAGGTCCCGAATCAGCGGTCGCGTCCAGGGACGGACTGGCGACTCGAGGGCCAAGGGCCAGGGACGGCCCTAACGCATCTAGATTCGCTTAGTGCGTCACGTACTTCGGCGTATCGGCCTCGGCGACCGGGCGACCCGAGATCCTCGGCCAGCCCGCCCACAGGCCCCGACCGAAGACCTGACGCCGCCGACCGCCGCTCGGTGTGACCGAAGGCCCCAAAGCCCGACGTCGCCCGACCGGCGGTCGGTTCCGTTTTCCGGGAGTACCTCGTGACAAGCAGCAAGATGTCTACCAGAACGGTCCATGGCTCTTCGCGGCCAATCCTGGTACCGCCGCGAGCCGTATGCGGAATTCGCCCCGCTCATGGACGTCACCTCGGTCCCCGTTGAAAGCCGTTGTACGCGTGCCCTTATTAGAGAATGCCGCGACTTTCAGATTTCCTGAACGCACCCAGCGCGGATTCGGGCCGCCGCCCTTCCCAAGTCTCGGCCACATCGGCAGTTAAGAAATTCCAAAAAAATGGAAGTTTGCGCGCCGTTTGTCGGAAACGGAGTGCTGAGTCCGGATCGGCGCATCTCCTCCCAGGCCCTCTCCTCGGTCCAACCATAAGAGGGGTGGCATTCGGCGAGAGATGCCGGATCTGCGGATTGCGCGGTCTGGTTGCATGCATTTGCCGTGTTGGGTTCGTTTTGCGAGATTGGCGGTGGAGCGACCTCGAGGTTGGGTTCGTTTCGCGAGAATCGCGTTCGGTTTCGCATCCGACCCTCGCCCCTTCTCCAGTTGCTTGCGCACATCGAACGCCACCAGTTCGACCCGACATCCTGGATTATAGAAACTCCCGAGGGCTTCGGAGCACTCCACTCCCGAAAATCCATCGAATGAGACCCGCCGCCGGAGACGTCGATCGATCCCGATCGGCAGATTGATGTCGATGGAGGATCCATCATGGATGCCCCCGGTGAACGCGGTTCACTTTGGACAAGATCTGACCAACCTCCTCTGCATTTTGATGAAGTGATCGGACAGGATCGAAGCGTAGTGCACTCATGGAATCAAGGCGCTGGCCAGGACTTCCTCGATGGTCGTGACGAATCGGACCTCGATCCGGGTCCGGACGTATTCCGGGGTCATCTCAAAGTCCCGCTCGTTTTCCTTGGGCATGATGACTTCCTTGCAGCCCGCATCGATTGCAGCTTGGAGCTTGGGCAGGACGCCTCCGATACCCAGAACCTTGCCCATGATCGTGATCTCACCGGTCATGGCGATTTCGTTGCGGACGGGACGGCCTGTGAGGGCGGACACGATGCCCGTAACGATAGTGATCCCAGCAGACGGTCCCTCCTTCGGTATTCCCATCATGGTCGCCAGGACAGCGATGTCGAAGTTGGTCTGCCAGTCGTTCGGGAGGCCGACATCCTTGGCGTGCGTCTTGATGAACTGGGCGGCGGCGGCAACGCTCTCTTTCATGACCTTCTGCATCGAGCCAAGGCTGACGATTCTGCCTGATCCCTTCGTGGCCTGCATCTCGAAGTGCAGCAGACAACCTCGGTCGTCGCCAATCACGGCCAAACCGATCACCTCGCCGATTCTTGGCGTGCTCGGCAACGTGACTTTCTGCTGTCTCTCGCTGTCGAGTAGCCTCGGCGTGATCGTCTTGCCCGATTGAGTCAACTTGCCACTCATCACAAGCGGGCCGTACTCTCCAGGTGCCATCAGATGAAGCTGATTGCGGACTCTTTGGCGGCCTTCAATGGCCAGCGAAAGAAGCTCGCCGAGCTGGTCGTCCGTTAGATCGCCGTGGGGATACATGAGTTTCAAGAGGCCCGAGAGGATCTTTTCGACCCCCCGGACATCTCTGCCAGTGATCCCCGCCTGGGCAGTCGAGGTGTCCATCAACTGATAGCGGGTCTT
The DNA here is from genome assembly GCA_052148775.1 of Isosphaeraceae bacterium. Lineage (GTDB taxonomy): Bacteria > Planctomycetota > Planctomycetia > Isosphaerales > Isosphaeraceae > CAVZRC01. The sequence goes on from JBKQHM010000334.1 coordinate 15,042, forward strand.
CAACGAGCCGAGCAAGTCTTTGCGGCGTAGCTCGTGCATGATCTCGCAAAAGTAGTCGGTGATAAACCCATAGTCCTGGGCGAGCGAACCGGGGTGGATCTTGGAAATCTCCCAGCCGGGCACATACCCGTGAAGGCGATCGATAAATGCCTCCACCTGGAGGAAGTCGGGAAGCGGCTCGAAGAGGTGATAATACTTCTCGTGAGGGAGCCTGGCCTGGATGTCGATGTTGCCAACAAGCACGATCGAGGCGAACGCAAGGATCTCCTTCTTACCCCGGCTGAACTTCCCGTCTTGCATATAGCCCTGCATGATCGAGACCAGGGCCTTGGGATCGGTGAAGTCGGTGTTCGCGATCTCGTCGAAGACCACGGCGTCACGGCTACCGACGACACCGACCTTACCGGTGGCGTTGTTGATGAAGAGGCCGGCCGGGGTCGCTTTGCCGCCGGATAGAACGGTCGAATAATAGCTCTGGTTGCGGTAGAGGTAGGTCTTGCCGGTTTCTCGGGGTGCCAGTTCGATCGTGTTGGTATTCGCTTCGACCAATGGCACCAGCCTCATCATGTAAAGCAGCTTCTCACGACGGCTCAGTTGGTCAGGGTTCAGACCAACGGAGTTGATCAGGATGTCGAGCCATTCATCTGCCTCGAACTGTCGCCGCTTCTCGATGTACTCGTCGAGGTCGATGACTGAGATCTGGAACGGCGTGAACTCTTTAATCTTGAACGGGCGGATCTTCTTGTTATGGACCTCGGTCTCGTCATAGGTCAGCGTGATCGTCCCCCACATCCCCCCTGAGAGGAGCATGGGATACTGGCGCACCAGGCTCTCGGTCACGTTCACAAAGCTCTCGTTGATTGCCGAGATGGTTCCCCAGTACTTGTCCTCGGTCTCCTGGAGGCGAACCTCCAAATTGGCGATGATGCTGTGGTTCCGGGTCTCTCGGATCTGGTGGCGAATCTTCTCGGCCTCGGCACCGTGGACGAAATTCTCACGTAGCCGCTTGATCACCTGCTGGAGGTCGTCCTGGAAAGTCTCCTCGGTGCAGTAATTGTCGATGAGATACTCGACGACAAAGCGGGGAAACTCGTCCACACCCGTGTTGACGGTGAGCCGCTTGTTCACGACCTTGCCACGGAATATGTCTTTGAACCGTGTATTCATGGCCCACCAGGTTGTTAACGGAGTCCTGCGGGGACCATCCCCATGATGCTGTCGAGCTTGCTGTCCAGGCGGCGGCGAACTCGAGACGTATCCAGCAAGATCTCGATCTTGCCGTGAACGCTGCTCCTCACGGTGCGGTTTTTCCAGCGGTAGCTTGCGATGGCCGTCACCTGCTTCACGATCTTCCCGGCACTTTGCTCTTCAGGGGAAGGCGAGTCAACTTTCGGCGTCCACCGGATCTTGAACTCATGTTCGGTTCCGCTGAATACCTCCTTGCGGGGCTGGATCAAATCCTGCCCGGCGTCCACCTGGAGCTGGAAGAGGATGTCCTCCATGACCGGGGACTTCGCCTTCGCCTGGACGAGGATGTCGATCGGCTGGTTTTCGGTCAGGACCCCGTCGAAGCGGATTCCGACCAGCTCGAACGCAGGCTCGAACTCGATCTTCGGGCCAAGGACGATCATCGGGATGAAGCACTCAGCCATGCTGAGCCCACCGTGCGTGTAACGGTCCGGCGAGAACGGTCCCTGCGGTCGTTTGAGCGTGATGCCAGGGCGGGGAAACAGGACGTGGTTGTAAGTCCACTCGGCCCCGTTGGGCTTTCGGATCTTGTCGGTTATCCCCAGGTCGCCGACCTTGAACATGACGCCGCTCTTGGCATCGTCGCCTTCCAGGGGGGCTTTCAATCGCCCTACCCGATACTTGACATCACTGCTGTCAGTGACCGCCCCGTTCGGCACCGTGAAGGGCGTCGTCGGCACTGGGCTGAAGCCGTGGTCGGAAAGGACGAAAACTGCTGCATCGGCGGGCATCTCTCGAAGGACGCTCCGCACGTCTTGCCGCAGAATCTCCCGCACCGTGGCGTCATAGATGAAGGACAGGTCGGAGCTATTGTTGTGGAGGTTCTTGTCGGTGAAGTTGAAGATGACGACGTCGATCGGGTCGGACACGTAACGGGCCGAGATCCCGCACTCGACATTGTCGTCCTGCTTCTCGACTTTGAATTTCAGTGTCAGTCCCAGATGGATCTTGAGCGCGTTTTCGAGGAGGGCGTTCTCGCTGGTGCTTACGAAGCTGGTTGGGAGACAGCCCGCCGAGATCGCCTTTCGGCTGAGGTGGGTCTCGCTCGGTAGGATGGCACTGCCTTTCAACTCGTCCACAACATCGTACTTCTCTTCGAGGACGGGCCGAACCAGCTCCTCCCAGGCGTCCACCCGCAAGCCGTCGAAGATGAGGATCACGGCCTTCTGCCCGCCTTGAGGGTCCCAGTGGGTCTTCAACACCCTCGTGATGAACTGGTGGGTGAAGATCACCGGGGCGTCGGGCTGATTGATCCATTTCACGTAGCGCTTGACGTAGAGATCCTGGAAGCGAGCGTTCGCCGCATCCATATCCTGCTCGACCGCGGTGATGCTCTCATTGAGCTTCTTCTGGGCGGTTTCCCATCGCTGACTGAGGCTCGGCCAGAATTGGGTCTTGGGGATGGGAAGGATATCGGCGACCTGAAGTGACCGTCTCAGACCGCTCGTGTAGTAGTCGAGCCGGTTTGCCCTCGCCTCGTTCCAGAGCCGGTAGAACTGGTCGAACTCAAGCTGGTCGGGCTTGAGAACCTTAATCTTCCGGACCTCTTCTTTGAGGGTGCCGGCAATCTCGAAGAACTGGATCGAACGCCGGTAAGTGGCGAGCAGCGTGGACCACTGCGGCGTTGGACGACGCGCGGCGATCGGCAGGGCATCGGCCTTGCCCTTTGTCCCTTCTTCGTCGAGGGCGTCGAGGATCTGCTTGTGGAACGCCGTGTTCCGGTTCGTGAGGAGGTCGATGAGCAGAGAGAGGAGCGCCAGGCTGCGGACGAGCCCCGAGAGCTTCTCGGCCAGCAACGCAGCTTTCGCTTGCTCGGGCTGCTCGATCTTGCATCGGTCAGCAAGGAGGAAGGCCAGCCGCGTCTCGGGCTCTTCCTTCAGAAAGGTCTCGACCGCTCCCACGTCCTCGGTGATCTGGTCAGGGTCGGCCTGGAGCATGTCCTGGATGGTTTGCTCGATGACCTTCTTGGGGATCTTCTGATAGCGCCCCAGTCCGGTCTCGAAGTTGTCGAGCAAGACATCGTACTCGACACCGTGCTGGTGCATGATCGCCGAGAGGGTGAAGGCCCGGACGACCGCCTGGGGGTCGTGGTCGAGCATCCAGCACCACGGCTTGTCGGCCTTGGCTATCTGCTCCCGGAGCTTGCCCAACACTTCGCCTGCCTCTTCGGACGGACCACCCGAGAAGAACTCTCTGACCTGCTCCAGCCGCTCATGGTTCTCGATGCAGAGGCGGCGAATCTCCCCGGCGCTCAGCTTGTGGAACGGATTGATCCCGAGCGTGGCTCCCAGGACGATCTTGTAGAGGTCGCTGTCTGTGAACCGGTGTTCGTCCACGTCACGAAGCTGAGCATGCGCCTGGAGGGCTTGGGGAAGGTTCTCCAGGATCGTAGGCGCTCACACCCTGAACCTTTTGTACAGCAACGTCGTAATAACTGTGTATGAGCCACACGCCTCCGATCCCTGAAGCCCTCTGGAATACCGTGCCCCCGGATGCGCAGGCGGCCCTCATG